>NZ_JBAWSX010000014.1:0-109910 GCF_037104725.1 Bacillus bruguierae
CCTCCTAATGCACTAATCCTAATAGTGTATTTATTACGTCATCTTTTTGCATTGATTTTTCAATTATAATTTTCCATACTTGTTCATCTGATTCATAAATTCCTTTATTAATGTATGAATCTTTTATCTTATTAAACATACTCTCAGCTGTTATTCCAATTAGATTACAGTATTTTTTAATATTTCTTTCCTCTAAACAAGCTATCCCCCAGCAGTCATATCTCCCCTTACTACAATTTTTTGCTGTAATGATTTTTATAATTTGCAAGAAAAAAGCACTTCTAGATTTATTCAGAAGTGCTTTTACTATTACTTATTTAATATTATATTGCTCTTTAATTTTCATCAACAACTCTTCAATAATCTCTTTCTTTTCAGGATTTTTTCCTATATAAAATTCACATGCTGTTTGCAGGTATTCACATAATTCTTCGTGGGTCACGATGTCTTCCCATTCTTCGTCTATACCGTAATAGAATAATACTTTATTTTCTCCGAAATACTCTTCATCACTTTGATCAAATTCATCTGAATATACTACGCCAATGGTATCTCGTCTTTCAACATCCTCTTTAAGAAATCCTTTTAAAATGTCTACAAAATCATAATTAAACACAAACTGTCCTAATACAATAACGGTATAATTCTTTTTTAAGTTCTTTTGTTCAAAAATATCATAAAACTTTTCAAACTCTTCTTTTCTATTTTGCATTTTCTCTCACTTCCTAACTACTTATTGCCAAATTCAAAAACAGTTCAAAAATGGCACATTCTAGAGGACTATGCAATCTTGATATTAACTTATAAGGAAACCTTGACCGAAGTCAAGGTTGAAGACGTACAATCTTAGGTCTATTTATAATACTTGATACACCTTTCTTGAAAAGGGATTCTATCATCGTGCAGCACTTCTTCTTGCAGCAATTTTGTTATATTCTCTACTTTTCCAATGAATAGTGCGAAGAAGTCGCCCGAATTTGGATATGCAAATAGTCCATACCCCTTTGGTGACAGTATTTTGTTGACCTCCTTGATCTTTTCAGGTAAAAATTCATAATGAAATGCTTCTAATTTCTCGAGTTCTTCTTGTGTTGCTAATTCAATTTGGTGGGCAAATTCGTAATCAAGAATAAAATTGACAATTTCTTGATATTCCTCACCTTTATAGTCAACGTATAAAAACTGTTTCGTCGTCAATCCATATTTTAATAGGTCTTCATGTAAGTCATAACTTCCTTGCTCTTTCAAAAACGTTTCCAAATCCTTGCTATCAGGAAATATAATCTGTGCTATCCCTTTATCCGGCATATTAGCTTCCTCCCTTTTATTGAAATAATTCTCCATGCTTGTTAGGAATATATTCTGGGTAGTTTTTACGATAAAATTGATCAATCATCTGAAGCACGGGATCCCATTCAGGGTATGGCTCACGTTCTGCAAATACCATTTTCGCTTCTGGAGTATTCATCAGAAAATTATCGAATTGAGTAGGTACTGGCAACCCTAGTTGTTTCCTTACATGGATCAAGAATAAGATTTCAAAAGGATAAAATCCGTATCCGAAATCACCAAATTCACCGAACTGTCCGATTTCAGAAGCTAATGCAGAATGATACTGAGACATTATCGAAATTAGATGTTCTATTTCTTCTAAATCACCAGTCGACCAACGTTCCAGCACTTCATCATAAATGTTCAGGTCTTCAGGGATTAAGTCGCATCGCAGTTCAGCTTCCTTAAACTTATTTATCACAGTTAGATGCAATTTTTCATTCGTTCCCATGATGGTTTTATTTCTATACTGCAAGTACAACTCTAGCAAAAACCAAATATGTCTATCTTCTTCATTGGCATCTATTAAATGTCCACCGAAGTGATGAGTCATAAAATCATATAATATATTTTCTTCCTTCTCCCATCCATACATTGCAAAATGAACTAATGTGAAGACGACTTCGCTAAACAAATATTCCAAGAACATCCCTGGATACTTGCTTGTATAGAGATCCTGTCCCATGCACTGGTAAAATAAAACCTTCTGCATGTTCTTTAATCCTTCTACATTGTTTCCACCGCTGATCAATACATCATTTTTCCATAGTGACAAGTAATATGAAGAAATTTGGTTTAGATTTATTAATAGTATGTGATCCTTCTCTGTTTCATTTTGCTCAACGATTTTCTCGTTCTCTTTTCTACTAACATTATATTTATCTTTCACATCTTCAAATTTGATTCCATCCACAAAATTTTTGCTATATCTTTTAAAAGCCATTTCTAACTTTTTTTGGTTTATCATTGCATCCTCCCTATGAATTAATCTATTTCCTTATTCCAGTTCTTTACCTGTAACTCATCAACACCGAATCCAATATCAGTGATCTTGATATCTGTTTCAACTCTATTGAACTACCCCCACCTACCGTTGCGCGCTTGAGGTAGGGGTCTTCTCGCCAGATATGATAAAATCCAATTGTAGACCAGGACTCTCCTCCATCAGGTGGATCCATATTAAACACCTATTTATGGGTTATTTTACCACATTTTTGATTAGAACGGTGAATGTTCCCCCTTAATCTCATCATCCATAATCTTACCTCTCTCTAGATGATACTTATTGATAGTAACCCTTTCTTTGATTCGCTATCATCGTACCGCCTCTAGCTAGTTCAAAACCTTTGAATGCAGCTGCTATATTCCAGATTTTTATCTTTAAGCCGATCTGTTTTACATAAACTAACTATCAGCTTGCTTATACGAATCTTTTATTTAAAATATCGGTTAAACAAATAATTTTCTTCTAAAACAAAAAAGGGCTGTTCCATAAGCAAGTAAAACCAACTTATGGAACACCCTTTTATTTTAACTATCTATTAATCATGTAATTTGTTTAAAAACTCAGTGAAGTTACTTGCCACGTAAAATACATTTTCTCTTGCTACTTCCTCTGCTTCTTCTGCTGTAATCCCTTCACTTTCCATCAGTGCTTCTTTTTCCCATGCACCCTCATGTTCCCAAAAAACCACTATCGGTTGGTCCCTACGACCTCTAAAATCAAAACAAATTAAGTTTCCTGCGGGATCAAATCCAATTGGAAATAACTTACTAGGCAAGGTATCTTTATAGTCATCATAAGTTTCAAGTATAAACTCTTCACTCTCAGGATTAAAAGATAATAGTGAACCAAAAACTCTTTCAATACCTTCAACATCAAAAAGCATTGGTTCAACATGTCCTCCATTATTTATCGCAACACATTCTATATAGTCCATCGGAAAATCAAAACCAGTACCTTTTAAAGTTTCTTTGACATCATCTGTACTAATTTTATTATATGTATACTTCCATACTAAATTACTCATCTAATATCTCCCCCCCATAATTTGTTTCCACCAAAATGATTTACACCGTGAGTATCAAATATTACTAACTGTATTTCCCCAGATATTTGATGATGATGCCAAGTTAAATCCGATATACGTGGCAATCCTATTTTTATTTCTTTTAACTGTTTTGGAGTAAATATTTCTTTTAGAATCTCTCCCTTCTCTATAGCCTTCTTTAACATTTGAGTACACTCTTTAAACTGTATATCATCTGGCTTAATATATAAACTTTGTAACTACTCAGCCATACACTTCATTTAGAAGTTTTGTAAGGGGTATGATTCCAGCAAAAACACGCTTACCCATAATTACTGCCACGAAGATAAAAATGGGCCTACACCTCGCTGCCTTTCTTTGTTTTCAAACTTTGCACGTGGCGGAAATAGGCCCTGACCACTACTATACATAGCCAGTCCCTCCCTGGCCATTTAAAAAAATGCTTTTCTATCGTTTTTTCATAAAGTGACTGAGTAGTTACTTAATAAATATACTTAGATGTAATGAGTATACCTAGCCATTAAATTAGGTTTCTAATCTTCATAAATTACCGAACCCATATACCTAAGGTTCCTACCATCAAGTTTT
This sequence comes from Bacillus bruguierae, assembly GCF_037104725.1. Taxonomy (NCBI): domain Bacteria; kingdom Bacillati; phylum Bacillota; class Bacilli; order Caryophanales; family Bacillaceae; genus Bacillus; species Bacillus bruguierae. The sequence goes on from NZ_JBAWSX010000014.1 coordinate 3,972, forward strand.
GCTTCCTCAACAAGTTCTTCATATTCAAAATCATATAACCTAATGACAATATTGTATTGTTCTTCTAAATTTTCACCATAAAAGTCTTCAAGTTCACTTATAATTGATTCAGAATACGAAGCATTCTTTAGTAATTCAGACAAAGAAGATGTAGAATATTCATTATAGGTACATTCTAATAAGTCTTGGTTGTACTCAATGAAATCTACTTGAAAATCATTCATAAAACTCGAAGGAATCCTGTCTCCCTCATTATCATATTTTATTGCTACATACTTGCTTAACAAATTCTCATTACTACAATTTCCGAACCAAAGAGAAACAGCTCCTGGGTTTTCCATATTAATCCTCCTTTTCTAATTATCTAAGTCCTTCTGGTAATGCATCGACCCCACCGCTTAAAAATTGGCGCCCGTGATACTAAATGCCATTCATGGTACCCACCGGGATAACAAATCCTACTCGCAATGATAGTCCTTAATTTTGGAGTAGTCCAAGCCAGTTCAAATTCATCTACGCTCAATTCATTAAACCATTTTGCAAAGTCTTTACTTCCGGGCATAGTCTCTGGGAGTAAAGGTTCTGGTCCTAGATGTTTCTTTAACAAAATTGTCTCTTACAAGTTTATTTAATTGCGCATTTGATAATCTTTTTTTCTTCTGTTTCTTACTAGCAGAAGGTTTTTTTCTTATGCCGGGGTTCCGTTCTACTTGCTTTAGGTCTTACTGGCTTCGAGATGCTAGTATTATCCGTACCCTTAGTGCACTTATAAAATTATAACGCTCGTTTCACTTTTCATGCTTAAACAAAAAAGCACTCGTCGCCTATTGTAGACAATGAAGTGAACCCGCCATCTCATACCTTTTTCCTGGAATCCACTTATACTCCATAAGAGTTTTAATCGCAGCTTGTACCTTCTTGTCTGCTTCTATGAATGCTGTTTTTACAACTGTTTTCCCTCTTTGCAGTGCATCCCCCAGTTTTTGGGCAAAGGATTTTGCTTTTGAGGCAATCATTGTGACGCCTTCTGCAATTGGCTTGGTTGCCTTGATAACAGATTTATTGACTTGTATAAAGTTTTCTATTTTCTACCCTACAGCAGTCTATGTATCTGTTTTTGAATTCCCCAATAGCACAAAAATATAAAAAAGAACTGGAGTTTCACCAGTTCTCAGTTGCTTTCAAGCAGCTTATGAATACGTAATTCTAGGTCTTGTTTCTCTTTTAACAAAAGCTGTTCCTCTGTTTCATTGACATTAAATTGAGACAACTCTTTTATAACACCTTTTGGGATTATAAGGTTTTGTTTTACTAAATACTCTCCTAATGTTGTATATATAGCCATCTTTTCACTAAGTGTATTTTTGCAATCTCTTTTAAAGCGTTCTAACACATTACTTACAATAGCTTCTGATGATTGCTCACTTTTAACACTAATTGTAAGGTATTGATACACTTCATTTACTATTTCTTCATAATACCATCTTGCTCTTGGACAATAATCTACTGGAATTTTTTCAAGTCTTTCTAACGCCTTTTCTCGACGAATAATTAACTCTTCAAGTTGATTTTTAGTTATTTGTTTTTTTTCAATTTGTTTCTCGATTTTTTGAAAATCAATAGATTTTAATTCTTTTATCCTATTTTCTTTTGCTATTATAAAAATTCTTGCCTTTTCCGACACTGTTTCTACATACAATACATTTATTAATGCCTTTTCCATTTCATCTTCAATGTTTGGGCTGTAATACTCATCAAAAGTTCTTGCCAATGCTTCACTATTACTCATATTATCTTGTCGTTTATATTCTAAAAAATCCTCATTAAACGCTTCAATGCACTCTTGATACTCCCACATTAAACTCACCTCTTTTATTTTTTAGGGGGAATTGGTTTTCCATCATTATGAATCACTTCAATTTCAATATCTGGATAATCCTTTTTAAATTGACTGATAATACTATTACAACTATCACAAGTATCTTTCTCAGTAAATAATTTTATTTTACCCTTTGCATCATGATTACCCCCTAACCGTGATGCTACATCATTTATAATCTTATACTCAGAATCTTGATCCCTTAAATAACTTACTCCATCTGCATTCTTCGCCTCTTGTGCTTCATACTTTGGGGTTTTAGGCTTTGGTGAAAATCCTTCTAAGTTCGGATTTTCACCAGCATCCTTAACTTGACTATGGGCATAAAATTCATTTTTATTTATCCCTTCAATATTTACCTCAGCGTATCCCATATTTGATCCTGATTTGTTCAGAACTCTATTTGATAGAGTTCCTTTAATCTCTGAAACTCTATTAAGAATATCAGCATCTTTACTTGAATCAATTGATCTAGTTGGGAATCGAGAAGTCTCTCTACCACCACTCTCTTCCAACTTCGAAATCCGACTATGAATAGCCTCTTTCCTATTTTCAAAAGTCGCTTTCACTGAACCTCTCAAGTTCGTTCCACGAAGAACTGTGTTGGCCCCACCGGCGGCGGCATCAGCAGCGTGAGCGTAGGCTAAGGAATTATCTAGGGATTTACCAAATAATGCCCTTCTCGCCACATTAATTCCACCTGCTACACCATTTATCACCTTGATCCATTTTAAAAACATCGGAACATTGCGGCAGGAGTGGCACAATCAAATGAAGAAATACCAAAATGTATTGAAAGAAAAAGGAATTACACAAAGTATGTCCCGTAAGGGGAATTATTTAGATAACGCAGTCATCGAAAATTTCTTTGGCTTATTAAAATGCTCCCTACTTTACTTACAAGAGTTCAAAAGTATGGAGCATTTTACATTAGAATTAGAAAAATATATTCACTACTACAATAATGACCGAATTAAAACAAAATTAAAAGGAATGAGCCCTGTACAATACAGAACGCATTCCTCATTAACCGCTTAAAATATGTGTCTAACTTTTTGGGTTCACTTCATCTAGCAAAATAGGCTATTTTATAAACCTAAACCTTCTTTTACTTCTAATAACAATTTGTTTAACTCAGACTTTTCTTCTGGATTATCCTCTATGATTGACAAGACCCTTTTCTCCAAATAATCATATAATTCTTTAAAATTTAAGTAGGCTTGAGTATCTCTATCAGCAGAAGGATAGTCCATTTCTAATATAATATGAGAATCATCTATAGGCTTCGAAAGATGCGCTAAATCAAAATCGTCAAAATCATATTTAAAAAGAATCGCCACAAATTCTTCTCCATATCCTCTTTTTTGTGAAAAACATTTTAAAGCCTTTTTAAACTGTTCACCATTTACTACTAAAAAATACGTCAACATCAATTTATCAATTGTTGATTTATCGCTAACAATAGTATATTCACCCATTATTATCCTCCTAAAAATTGTAAAGTTAGTCCAGCATTGGATAAAAGTTTGTAATATTCCCTTCTGAATCAAGAAAACCTTTGAACTTCAAACCATTAGAAAATGTGCCTATCACAGTCCTTCCGTCTGCTTGGATTGTTCCATTTTGCATTGCATTTTTTCCCCACTCAAACATTTGTGTATCCGAAACTATATTTGGATCGTATACTGTCTTCGGAGTAGATATATCTTTATATGTGATAGGTTTAGCAATATTTCCTGCCATATCTTTACGTGGTATCCTATATTCAATTTCATACACACCCTTAATTGTGAGATGAGGTTTTTGTGTTATTATCAAATCTTCAAAGCTCACGCCTTGAGTAGATAATGATTTTCTAAATTCATCTAAATTATGTCCTCCACTTACCCCTCTTTATGTATTTATTTTTTCAACATTTTTCAAATGATTAATGCGGAAGTTACTTCTTATGAAGAAGAAACAAGAATTGAGTGAATATAAAGCTATTTATATGATTAAAAATTATTTTTTTCTTCTGTTCCAAACTATACAAAAAGACACCCAAGAATTATCAAAGATTCTCCTTCATCTGTTTAACCTCCTACAGCGCAACGGACGAAAATCTCATCGATACGAGAAAAAAACAGTCTTTGATATATTAGGTGTCATTTATAATTGTACCATATCTGAAGATCTAGCTGCTTAATTGAAAAAAGACAAAACCCATTAGGGTTTATTTCGTATGCGAATTTTTAAATAATCTACACTAATCCCTTATAAAAAAAACCTCTGGAAAATTCCTAATGAATTCTTAGCTTGATAGCGATGTGCTCTCAGCCTAATTCAATGTAAAAAAATATCGACACTATTGTAGTATCGATATTTCAGTTACAATGATATTTTCTTTTACTTTAGGTAGAAAGGGGGCATAGGTAGTAAAGATTTTAGAAAGTATTTTTAGTTTCATCAACTAGAAATTACTTTTTAATTTTATCTGCCACTCTTCCCCCTTTACCCCCTATTCACTGCATTATTTAAGTTATGCAGTACTAAATTTTCTTACTATTATTGATTTAACTGTATTCTGCTATTACTATTTTTTATGAAGTTACTTAATTCTCTATTTTGCATTAAGTAACAAACTATTTTAATTTCTCTAATATATTCTTTACTTTATCTCTAATTTCATTTTCACTACAGTACATATTAGGAATCTTTAGTTCTTCTTCATCATCCGAAAATCTTCCAATCATTTCACATAACTTACCGAATTCATAATTTTCATCAGGGCTTGTGTAAAGAGTTCTTCTCACCAGATAAATCTAGCAATCCCTTAACAAGATATTCTATTTCATTGATATTACTGTACAAGAGAATATCCTGAAAATCCCATAAATTTATTTACCTGCCCTTACACTTCCATCACATAATCATCTACTATTTTTAAGTAGAATTTATCACCAATTTCTACTATGGAGTTCCACTCGTATAAGTTTCCTAAAAAGTCAATAAAAATAGTAATATTCTTTGAACCTTCTTCTCCAATTCTTTGTAAATTTATACTTTCGTTACTAATCATATTATTAATGCGTTCTGCTAATTCAGCTTCATCTTCTGAAAAAGCAATTATACTATTTATAATATCATTAAATTCTAAATACCCTGTTATGCCAAATCCACATTTAAAGTTGTTTAATAGTATGTTGCAAAGGTCTTGTTTATTCACTTGTTGTATATTTTTCAATAACTCTCTATCAACATAGCTAATTTCAACAAGTTCTTCGTACTCCTCCTCATCAAACACTAAAGGAATGTACATATAATCATCTTTCAATAAGTACTCTTTCGTTGGTACTGTGATAATAATGTCACCTGCTTTTTTTATCTCAGAATGATAATACAAATCTGTTCCATAATTTAATTTCAATTCTAACCTATCATTAGCATAAGATATAAGTCCTATTAAACTACCATTATGAAAAGTTGTATCACTTTTTTTCATTTCTAACCAGTCCTTATAATCCCCAGTTACTTTGTAAATATATTTATCCATAAACTTTCTCCTTATTTTAATGCTGGTATATCTGCCAAAGACGGTAATCCATTTACATTTGAAAACCTTTCCCAATCAGATGCAGGTATAAATGTCCTATGAATTATCATATCAGCTTTTGTATATATAACTGACTTGTCTTTTCGACATGTGGCTTAATGCAACCCAAGCCGACGAAGCACGGCTTGGGGAGTGATAGCGATGTCTGATAAAAAGCCTTGTACCGCCTCTTTTATGGATGCTTGTGTCGGATGAAATCGGTTGGCAATAACCTGTTGTTTTAACCATTTCCACAGTCTTTCAATTGGGTTCAGATTCGGTAAATATGGAGGAAGGTATACCAACATCAGCCGCTCTTTCTGTTCATGCAAGAAGTTTTGTACAGATTTGCTTTTATGAATGCGAGCGTTGTCTGTAACCATGACCACAAACTTATCTTTATATTGCTTTAGCACATAGAAGAGGAATGACAAAAAGTCTTCCTGTTTACAGGAAGACGCCGTCTGGTGTACTACTTCTCCTGTTTGGGCGTTTACTGTTCCAAAAACGGTTACGCTAGCATGATGACCATAAGTTGGAATCTGTTTTTGCGATCCTCGTTGTGACCAAGTAGCGTGTAGACTTTGATACGCTCGCACATGCGTCTCGTCTTGATAGAGAAGAACCATATCTTCGGTCAGCAATTTTTTTTAATCAAAGTAATTTGATGTCGGAACATACGCTGTTTTTTGGGATCTGCCCTCTTGAGTGTGTAGGTCGGACGGGTATAACTTAACTTCAACCGCCAAAGCATGCGTAAAACACCTGTATTCGACATTTCTATATCATACGTACGACGCAAATATTCCTGAATGACTGGTGTAGTCCAGGACACAGCGCTTCCCAAGCCTTGATCCGTCGGTGTGCTCGTTAGAATGATTTCTTTGAGCGCCTGTTGTTGGTCGTCCGTTAGAAAACATGCGCGTCCCGGTGCCATTTTACGCTCGAGAAGGAGGTCCATGCCACCTTCATTAAACCGTTTTACGTATTCGGAAACAGACTGGCGATGGATCCCACAAATCTCGGCTGCTTCTTTGCCCAATTTCCCTTGCATGACGAGACGCACAGCCATAATACGTGTGCGAAAAAATGCATTGCTTTCCTGTTTTTCTTGTATCCGCAAGTCAGTAATCGTAAGGTCATGTGTATTTGTAATCTTCAAACGCTTCATCATAATCCGCTCCTTTTTCTTGTCCTTGGAACCAGTATGGACAAGATTTTGAGAGAATAAGCACAGAAGATGAAGAAACTAGTCAGTTATATATAGTTTGAAATATATCCAGACACTTCACTTATTTCTTCTTTTAAAGCTTTTAATTCATCTTCGTTTAAATTATACTTTGATAAATCTAACATATTAAAACTTTCAATCTTCTTTTTCAAAACTTGTTTAAAATCATCACCTAATGGTTTTCCATATCTAGCAAATCTAGTAGCAATTGTTATAGGCATCACTATTTCATCAAGCTCATTCTGTGGTTGGTCATAATATATACATTGTGATGCTGCAACATCATAAGTACTTCCTTGTTCTATCCACATGTAAAAAGATTCCAAAGTTCTAAACTTACTTTCATAAAAATTGTATTTGTTCATCAAATATAACCTTCTTTCTATTTTTTTATCTTATATATTACTTCAATATCTATGTTGTGATATAATTTTTAAATTGTTCTATTATATCTAAACAACTTGGGCAACATTCCAATTCAGTAAACAATTTAATTTTCCCTGCTGTACTATACTCGGTTCCCAATTTATTTTGTATTTCTGAAAGTATTTTAAATTCAGTATCAACATCCCTTAACCATGCTCCAGCTCCATCTACTACATTGTTTCCATCAACTTTTATTGCCTTTAATAAAGTTGAATCTGGTTTTATTAAAATGCCAGTTCCCTTAATACTCTCTATCTCTGCCTGTATTGCACTATGTGCAAAATATTCATTTTTAGTTATACCCTCTATAGTTACTTCAGCACATTCAAAATTACCTTTTCCTATAGCCCATTGTGGCAATTTATTTTTATGTTTATTGATTATATTTAAGAAATTAGAATTTACCACTTCATCAAGTAATCTTATAGTAGTTTTAGCTTCTGCCACTCCCTTAGCAAGCGAAGCCTCAAGCCCTTGAATCTTACCATCCATAAACTTAGTACTCTCTGCATGATGCGTATTGACCCACTCAGTAATCTTTCCTGAGCCACCTTGTTCCCCTATCAACACACTGTCTCCAGCTGGTTTAGGCCCCTTGAAGAAGGCAAGTGTATTATCCATCCCTTGGGCCATTTTTCTGCCAAACTGATACATTTTTTCATTTCTGGATTTTCCTGTTTTTAATCCGTAAAATTCGAAATAATCTAATTATTATTTTACCTACTTGAATGTTTTATCTAAACTATTTTTACACTAAAACAAAAGGGGCTGTTCCATAAGCGAGTAAAACCAACTTATGGAACAGCCCTTTTATTTTGAATACCTATTAATCACGTAATTTTTTTAGTTCGTATTTTACTGATTGTATTTTAAGCACCTGCTAATTGGATCGTAAACTATAATCCTGAGATCTAATTTATTTGGGACATTTATCTAGAAAATACACAAAAAATATTTGCGAACTCGTTTTATCCATTGGTAGACATTGCTATACGCGTAATTTTCTTTCTCTAAAACACTAGCTTTTATTCTGTGCTTTAATTATTTCCATACCCTTCATAAATTTCTTAATAGAATCCTCATTCTTCATTAATCCACTTAAGTATAACAATGCATCAAATTCTTCAGGGTCTGCATCATAATATATCATTCCCGGATCAATAAAAGGTTCATAAACTATATTACATATATTTTGTCCCCCCATTTGTACACTAAAACATCTTTCCAATTTGGAAATATAACTATTTGTACAAATTAGATCGTCTACAGATGTTTCAAATGATTGTCCATTGTAGAAAAAAAATAGTTTGTTATCTTTAACATAAATACCAACTACCTGTCCATCTTCGCTAAATCCTCCCACGCCTTGTCTAACTAACTGTACTTTATTTTTTTCAACTATTGAATATCCACTAGGTTCTAATATAATATATGTGTCAATCTTAGGGTAATTATTCAGTATTATCATAAGCTCCCCCTCCTAATGCACTAATCCTAATAGTGTATTTATTACGTCATCTTTTTGCATTGATTTTTCAATTATAATTTTCCATACTTGTTCATCTGATTCATAAATTCCTTTATTAATGTATGAATCTTTTATCTTATTAAACATACTCTCAGCTGTTATTCCAATTAGATTACAGTATTTTTTAATATTTCTTTCCTCTAAACAAGCTATCCCCCAGCAGTCATATTTCCCCTTGCTTCAATTTTTTGCTGTAATAATTTTTTATAATTTGCAAGAAAAAAGCACTTCTAGATTTATTAAGAAGTGCTTTTACTATTACTTATTTAATATTATATTGCTCTTTAATTTTCATCAACAACTCTTCAGTAATCTCTTTCTTTTCAGGATTTTTCCCTATATAAAATTCACATGCAGCACTTAAATATTGGTACAATTGATCATAATTCACAATATCGTAGTCATTATCACCATCGCCAGAATAAAATAAAACTTTATTTTGTCCAAAATACTCCTCATCATCTTGTTCATATTCACCTGAATAAATTACTCCATTATATTCCCAACGCTCTCCCTCTTTACTTTTAAAACCTTCTAAGTGTTGTAGAAAGTTACGTCCATTTACATATATATTCAAAACATCAATAACTGCCTCTTTATTCAAATTTCTCTGTTTCATTATCTCAATAAATTCTTCATATACGTTCATATTAATCCACCCAGTCTAATACTAGATAAGCATTCTCTATCTCTCTAGTTTCTGAATTTATCTTAGTTTTAAGGTGTAAAATATACTGTGTAAAGTTTAAGAAACGAAGCTTATGCAGTATATTTTACACGCCCATTATATGACTGTTTTTTTATTTAACCTGTTCTGTTTCGTGTCATAAGACTATTAATCATATAGACGTTTCTCTTCAATTTCATGTAAAATTTTCCCGATTCGAGAAAATAATCCTACATATTGGTCGCGAGTTAACTCTTGTTGAATTAAATCTGAGTTTAGATGCTTGAGTGTTTCGACTAAGTTATTCTTTGAATTTCTATAGATCTTTGGCAATGATATTAGAAGTTCTCCGTAAGCAGTATAGACAATTGCCTTTTTGGATTCTGATTGGTTTAAAACTGTCTCATATTCTCCGAAAGTTCTTTCTATCGCTTCTTCACTATCTATCTTTTCATCTTCTTTAAAATCATTATACGTTTCATTAAAATACTCAAATATTTCTTCATATGTTAATGCCATTGATAATTCCCTCCTATTGTTTATGGTGATATCATATTACCATTATTGTGAACCACTTTGATTTCTATTTTGGGGTACTTTATTTTAAAGTGATTTATAACTCCATTACAACTTGAGCATGTATCTTTTTCAGTAAACAGTTTAATCCTTCCTTGGGCATTCACATTATCACCTAATTGATTTGCAATGTCATTGAGTATTTTATACTCAGTATCAGCATCTCTTAAATATGGTTTCCCTCCATTTGAGTTAGGTGCTTCTGTAGCCTTAAATATCGGATTTTCCGGTTTAAAAGAAAAGTTTTCGGTTCCTGGAATTTTCTTTGCGGGATCATGTATTCCACTGTGCGAATAAAATTCCGACTTATTTATTCCAATAACATCAACTTCTGCATATGCAAAATTACCAGTTTCTTTAAATCTATTAGATAGACCACCTCTAGCTTCAGAAACTTTATCAAGTATATGCCCTTCTGTTTCTGGATTTACAATACGCGTTGGAAATCTAGCCCCACTACCACCCGTGGGGCGGATCTTGAACATGCAAAAAAATAAAAAACTGGGATTTTGAGCACGTAACAACTGCCAGTAACCACTTGATCTCGCCCGTTACTTAGGAAGAGCTATCCGCCCTTCGGTTGTTAGGAAATACTTAGCTTCTCCACATCGTCAATCAGCGCTTTCCATGGCTCCCACATCAGCCATCTAGATTTATTGGAATCTCGACCATCTCGGTTCGTCACTCGCACATAATTATTCAAAATCTTACAAATAAACTTAATCGAGATAATTTCAGCGAGAAGGAAATTCGCCAAATTGCTAATTTTCTAAACTGTGATTTTGATGCTGTTTTTACACCTAAAGATAGTGGAGAAAAAATCTAATATTAATTATAAAAGTGAGAATAAAAATAGACTGTGTCCGCTACATATCTGTAACTTACACAGTCTATCTTACACCCTCAAGAAAACACGAAAATTGTTACACATCCTTATTAGTCAATTCGATTTTTTGTTTAAAAATCAGATGGTAAACTCAAAATGTATTCAATCCTGCCTGTATTTTCTGTTTCTATTATGTCATAACCTCCTTTTTTTAACATTTCTTTGCACAATTCTATATCACTGCAAAGCTGATCTATATCTTTTTGATCCCTGCTATCTTCAAAATCTTCAATATTAAAGTATCCTTCCAGCCTATTGAAAATAAAATCGGCAATTTGTTTCGACTTAAGGCCCTCTAATGCAATGGATACAAAATATAAAGATTTAGTAAATGGACTATAATTCAAACGTCTCGCTTCTTCTTCTAAAATTTTTGCTGAAGCTTGTGCAACAGTTAAACCTTCCTCATCAATATACTCTTCAAATCCATATGCCACTGAGTTTTTTATTCTTTCATAACTATTTATCATACTATCAACTCCTTTATTTCATGCTATTTGTATAAATATCCAACTTAACATTTAGTAATTTTTCCCTGAATTCAAAAATTAAATTTGTACGGCTTTGACATACGTCAAAATCTGAAAATAGATGTATTTCCCCTATAATATTTGGATCTTTTATTTGTGAAGCTATATCTTCAAGAATCTTTGCTTCAGTATCATTATATCGAGGAAATTTGTCATCTACATACGATTCAAGTGATTTAGTATCTTTGGAATGTGTAAAATCTCCGAAACTATCACCAAAGCTATCAGCAGAATGAACCTGACTATGCGCTTGATAATTAGTTTTTACACCAGGAATATTTACATCTGCCGTATGTTTGCTAACCATCATGAGTATTTGATTCAAAACTCATATTGCTTTTCACCCTAAATATCTAAAAGTAAAAACCTTGAAAGGCAAAAGCCAATCAAGGTTCTTATATTGTGCTATATTTCTTGCATACCTATATCTAATAAAAAATTTATAAAATCATAAGCAAGCTATCAAGGTTCAATAGTTGTTCGATCAACAAAATTTTGATTCTCTTTAATAATCATTCTCGAAAGTCGTCTTCCTGCTCTCTTAAAAAAGAATTCATCAGCGAACTCTTGTGAATCAATTTGCGATAGCTGGTTGATAACTCCATTTTTTTTATCATATTCAATTCGTCCCATTAAATCTTCATTCGGTCCATATTGATATACTACCCTCTCTTCATCCTCAAACTCCTTCAACATTAAAACAAAAACTGCCATGAATCTTCACTCCTCATAGTTTTCCTCCCAATTCCAAGGCCTTCCAGATTCTATTGTTTTGTCATGAGCTGTTCTATAATTAGTCTGGAATATCCCCTCAAATTTTGATTCGAAAATTTCGTGATCCTTTATATGGGAGTTATTAAAAACATGATCTTTAATCCTTTGTATTCTAGCAACAGAAAAGCCCGTATTTTTAGCGATAGCATTCACATCTTCCGTTCCTAAATCCCTAAATTTTCCATTTACCTCTTCTGCAATAGCTTCTTCCTTGAAGAACTGCTCTGGGGATATATTTCTTCCACCAGTTTCAGCACATTGTATAGAATTACCCGTCCCCTTAGCAAGCGAAGCCTCTACACCCTCAATTTTATCATCTATAATCTTTTTACTCTCTATATGATGCTTATCAACCCAGCCATGGAAATCTGTACCACCCTGCTTAATTGTTATTACACCATGTTCATTGATTTCAAATCTCTTGGTTTTGGCTGTCATATTATCTATGTTTTGCGGCATTCTTTTACCAAGCTAATACATCTTGTCATTTCCAAGTTTTCTATCTTTAAGCTGACCAGTTTTAAATAAACTAACTATCAGCTTACTTATACGAATCTTTTATTTAAAATATCAGTTAAACAAATCATTTTCTTCTAAAACAAAAAGGGCTGTTCCATAAGCGAGTAAAACCAACTTATGGAACAGCCCTTTTATTTTTACTATCTATTAATCATGTAATTTGTTTAAAAACTCAGTGAAAGTACTTGCTACATAAAATACATTCTCTCTTGCTACTTCCTCTGCTTCTTCCGCTGTAATCCCTTCACTTTCCATCAGTGCTTCTTTTTCCCATGCATCTTCATGTTCCCAAAAGACAACAATGGGATCTTCTTCATGGTTTTTATAATCAAAGCAAATTAAATTTCCTGCTGGATCAAAAGCAAACGGAATCAATTCTTTAGGTAATGTATCGCTGTAGTCATTATATACATCAACTATATACTCGTCACCATTTTCATCAAAAGATAACAAAGTTCCAAATACTCTTTCACGATTATTCACATTAAATAATTCTGGTTCAACATTAGCACCATTATTTATAGCTACACATTTTATATAATCCTTTGGAAATTTGACACCTATGTCATTACCAATTTTTTTTACAAAATCTTCACTTACAGCTTCATCTGCAAATTGCCACTCTACTTTACTCACCTAATATCATCTCCCCATAATTTATTGCCACCTAAGTGACTTACCTTATGTGTCTTAGACACTACTAACTGCATTTTTCCTGGCACCTGATGATGATACCATGTTAAATCTAAGATTCGTGGCAATTCCAACTCTATCATCTTTAATTGTTTAGGTGTAAAAATATCTCTCGGTATCTCTCCTTTATTTATTGCTGCTTTCAATTATCTTATGACCCTTACCATCCTAATCTTCAATCCTTTGACACATTGTTATTACTTCCTTCAATTTCTTTATATGAGAAAAAGAGGTAATGTTCTTCATTTAAAACATCACCTCTTTTTATAGTTATAATATAAATTTATTTTTTCTTATAGTTATAACCCACTGCATTATCAATAATTATATAATAAGAATTCGTAATAGAAATCCCTTATTACGAATTCTTGTCTATTTGTTTTTATAGGTCATATAAAAATGCAGCTAATTTATTTATATATTTATAGCAAGTTTAAATTAATAATTCTTATTATATATCATTATTAAAATATTTTAGGTACCTTAGGGATACATAAACACTCGAGCATCTCTTCAGTATTATCTCCAAATTTAACTAAGCATCCATCAGTATATCCATAATATTTTTCGCTCGGTGTAATTAATAAAATTAAATTACCTCTATCTGTTTCTCCTACTGGAATTAGTTTTTCTCCAATTTCATCATTATATTCTTCTTCTAAATCCTGAAAATATTCACCATCTAAACAATCTCCAACTGACAGCTTAGGATTAAAATGAATATACTCTTTCATATCAAATGCTGGATTAGGATCTTGAAAAGTAATTTCCAACATTCCAAATTCAGTTAAAAACTTTTCCGCAGTTTCAAATAAACCAATTCCCCTTTCCTTAAATAAATCTTTTATATCGTGTATATCAATCTTTCTATCTTCATACCATCCTGCATTTGTTAGTCTTTCTATTGTAATATCTGATAATTGCATAAAACCACTCTCCTTATTCTGCCGCCTTCATAAATTCACTAAATGTAACCTTACAGTTCTTACAAAAATCTGCAAATTCTCCCGTTTTAAAATTTACAGTTCTAACAAACATATCTTCAATTTTAGCCCCATCATTAAGTGCTTGATTTACAGCCTGAATTTCTGCGCAATTGTCAACATCCCATTTTTCAAAGCTACCTTTTTCTACATACGGATTATTTATATCTTTTTTTGCTAAATCTTTTGTTCTTTCAATAAGTTTTTGTAAATCTTCATGTAACACTTCAGTCCTACTTGGATTAAACCCTGTTTTACCAGAATATCCATAATATATTTTCCCTGTTTTTGTATCTACAATTGCACTTACTTTTGATGGTGCAAATTTTCCTCCTGTTGGTTTTACAATTCCTCCATTTTTAATATATTCAACGTGTTCTGCTAATGCAGTTTTAGAGTCATTTAATGACTTAGATATGATATCAGCATTACTTACTCCCTTACCTGAGCCAACATTCCCTATCCTCTCCGCAAGCGAAGCCTCAATCCCCTTAATCTCATCAGTCTTTGCAAATCTCCCAGCAATTTCTCCAACTGTTGAGTATTCTGAATAAGGAAGCTTTACTCCTTCTATTCCAGTATCTGCCCACTTAACTCTTACTGGAATTGGCGTATTTCCCACTGTATTTAGTGCATTTTTTAAAGTATTATTATCTCCCAACGATTGTACCACATTTTTCCCTTCATTTGGGTTAAAGCCCATTGCTCCCTCTGACGATCTTCCTAATGATCCAATATTTTGGAATCCTTTTACAATTCCTACACCACTCGTGATAAACTCGAGGGCACCAGAAACATATCGTTCCGTCCGTTCCCCTTCACTTAATTTCCGATGTGTTCCCCAATCTTCTCCGTCAGAGGCACTTTTTACTTGGAGCCCCCCAAATATCAGTGATGCTGCAACCCCTAATGGTGGACAAATGAACGTTGCTCCAACTGTTAGAACTCCTAATCCAAAGTCACGAAATGCCTCTAGCTGTTTTTGCTCATCCTCTATTGATCTGTATTCAAATCCTCGCGTCGAGGGAACTCGTCTTCTGTACTCTTCATAGTCTAGATTCATGTTTGGATCTCGTCTTTTCCATTCTTCATACTCCGCACGAAGAACCTCATTAAATGCCTCTGAGTCTCTGAAAATATCATCCACTGTTATTTTCGGTTTTGTTGTTGTGATGGTTTGCGGTGTGCCACCATAGCTACGTGAATCCACTATAGTTGTCGTTGTAGAACCAATTCGGTTTGTAGTCTCAAAATTTTTAATTGATATATCTCTCATTTCTTGTGCAAAGCGATCCATTGTTTCCACAAATGGTTTGTCGATATGTTCATAGACAGCTTGCCCTGCCTGATCACAGTAGCTGTCTAGATCTGTATAGGCATTATGTAGTTTACCGATTGTTTCAAGCTGATCTTTATGATGAAAATAAATACTTCGATCTGAATCTAGATCTTGTATCCTTTCCTGTATATCTTTTACAAGATTATTAGCTTGGCGTAAGTTTACAAACGTATCTTTTGTGAGCTTGTTCATTCCGTCTTTCATATCTTGCCAAGCCCTTACCTTATAACTAACATCCATTTTTCTCCATCCCCTATTCCTGTATCAGGTAAAGTTACCCTTGAGGTTGTAGTTTATTATGTAATTCTTCATCCTGTTTTCTCATTTCTTCGCGAACCAGCTCTACAATGGATGCCGCTCGGTTATAATGGTCTGATAGCTCCAATATTTTATTTAATATTTGGGGATATATGTCTATGACTCTCATCGCTTCTCCTTCAAGATAGAATTTACATTCTGCTAGACTTTTCGCATTTGTCGCTATAACACCTGTATAAATGTTATATATACTTTGAAAACGTCTTATAATCTCTTCTATCTCATCGTAATTCATTACAATTTCTGAACTACTACTTGCACTGCCATCTCCCATTGGTACTTGCATTAATGGATTCCTCCTAACGAGAATTGTCTTGGATCGCTTATTTTCTTATACGGCATTTTTAAAACATCATATAACTTCTTATTCACCGCATACAGACTAGCCCATTCATAACGCTTACGGTCTACTTCAATTTGAATAAAGTCTTCCCCCTCTGTAAAGTACAAGAAGCATTCCCATTTCCCGCTATCTCCTGCTCTTCGATTTCGCGGGCGAGAAAACGTTTCAATAGCTAATAGATCTTTTTCAGATAAATCCATTTCCTCGAATGTTCGCTGCTCCTTTTCTGTCATTTTCTTTGTAAAAAAAGTATCTTCGATTTCTCTTGGTTCTCGCATTAAAAACGGAATCCGTTCTAATAATGAAAAATATACATCTCGCTTCGCTATGTAATGAATTTCATATTCTTCATTTTGTTTTCGTTCTGTTAAGACAGCGACTCTATCTTTATCTTGTGGTAAAAATCCAATTAATAGATTATTAATTCGCGTATATTCTTGGCTTTCTTGATATGCCTTCAGTAATTCAATCAACTGAAAAGCCGCTGGTGTCAGTCCATTATTCTCCGTAATAAGCCCTTTCTCTTTCAACTTCACTGTCGCCTTCGTTACACATCCTTCATCAGTTAAAGTAAGAATTCCACGCTCTTGTAGGCCGAATATGTATGTAACTCCAGCTGCACCAGCTAATATGTACAGTTCAGCAGGTGTAAAGCTCCACGTATCTTTTCCCATCCGTTTTTACCTCCTTTCTATTACAATCTTTTTATCTTTTCCACTTCAATTCTATTTGCAAATGATTGAATGCTCTCATCCAGCTCTTTCAAGGCTTTTGTTTGTCCTTCAAGCACAGTTGCAACTTTAGCATTATACTGAATGAGCACATCTAAATAGCATAAAAAAGCATCGTTTGTTTTCCCGCTCCAACGAGTACCTGTCACATATGATTGTAAAGCTTTAGCCTGCTCGAGCGAATCTTTCACACCCTTTTCAATTTGCTCTGCATAAGAGATGGCACTTGATATTTCACTTCCATGAATCTCAACGTCTTGACTACGCAT
Source organism: Bacillus bruguierae (assembly GCF_037104725.1). Lineage (NCBI taxonomy): Bacteria > Bacillati > Bacillota > Bacilli > Caryophanales > Bacillaceae > Bacillus > Bacillus bruguierae. The sequence continues at coordinate 21,235 of NZ_JBAWSX010000014.1, forward strand.
GTTCTTATTCCCCCATTTCCTTCAATACATTTCCTTATATTCACATCGCTTTGCCGATTATTTATACTTTTCAGCCTCCCAAAAGTTTCTTTAACGCTTCAGCTGTCTCTCTATCTTCCGCATCTGCTTTCGCTTTATATTCCGCCCATTTGTGATACGCCTTATCTTTCGCAGATGTAACATCATCTAATGTTTTTTCGAAGTAACGTATCAGCTCAGCTAGTTCTGAATCCTTTTCTCGTCGTTTTCCCACAAACTCACGGGATGGTATTTTATCTTGTGGTAATTCTTGACCCGTTCCCTCATAAGCTGTCTTTGCAGATCCAACATCGTGCATTACTTTTTTTAACTCACTTTCTTTACCCTTTAAATATTCGTACAATTTATCGTAATTATCACGCTTTCTTTCACTATCCGTATACCCGATATGAAGTAAGTTACCGACGGAATCTATGAAGTTCTCTGCCATATTTGTTCCCCCTTTATTTCCTGCAAAAAAAGAAGATATTTTCCCGATAATTCCCTATCATTCTATTTTAGAATTACATTTGAAAATTTCCCCATATAAGGAATCTTTTTTATATCGATATTTTATCAAAAACTAGCAGCTGTTTCACTATTTATTAAGATGAAATGCTTCACTATTTCTCCTCTCTTCTTTCGAGTTACAAAATAATGTGAAACTTTAATTAGTAAGGGCTTCTTCATACCTACTGATAATTAGTCCAACCAATCCGTTTTTTACAGGTAGTTGAGTAAAAAAGAAGATAACTCCCTACTATATAAATAGGAAGTTATCTTCTTTTTGATTTCAGCAGCTTCTTTTCTGACCAATCTTGTCTTAAGAGACATGCCACGTTGTAATCGTTCACTTTTTATCGATTACATTACGAGCTGGACCACGTACTCGCCTTCATTATTTTCTTTGACCATACGCGGCTGTTGGTTTAACAGGTTTCGCATCTGTCGCTTCCCATATAGGGGCAGTTAATGTTGGATAGTTTAAAGCTTCTACTTTTTTTCTCGTTTCTGGTGATGCTTTTAGTCCCCATTGATCAAAAAATGGAAGTACATTTTGTCTCGCTACTTTTGATGTATTGTAAATAAATGCTTGTATTTTATCTTCATTCGTTTCTGGAAGTTTGTCTTTTGGTAACTCTCGATATAGTTTGTGAAGATTTGGATAGAAATCTTCACCATATGCTAAATGAAGTTGCCAAAACATAGCGACTTTCACAAATGGGTCATTAATCTTTTCATATTCTTTATCTGTTTGTTTTAAGTATTGAAAGGCTCTGTCATAATCCCCTTCTTTTTCTAAACGTGTTGGTTGACCTGGGAATAATTGTTTTTGTGCAGCTAAAGAGTATATATTAACATTGACTTCAACTACTCCATCCCACGTCCAAGGGTATTGTTGTCTTGTATGCCCTGCTTCATGCATTTGTCCCCATCCAAATTCATTTACATCTAAAGCACTTTTAATTGCGTCATAAGCAGTAGTAAATACGACTCCATCCCGACCTGCATACATGTACATGCCAGGTGGATTATTAGGGTTTTCCACGAAATTCCAAAGGCGGCGAGTTGAGCGATGTAACGGATTAGAACTTGTTTCAGATAGCCCTGATAATTTATCTTGTACTAGAATCATGTCATCATATTTTTTTAATAAAGGAACAGGATCTTGATCCACAATATATTTTTTCGCACTATCACGAGTAACAGTAAGTACCGCTCGTTTTGATTTCAATTGTACAGCGGGTGCATCTGGATACTTTTCCATCATCGCAATCCAGTCTTGTTTCGTATGCTTCCCTAATTCAAAGAATGGAACAGGGCTCCCGCCTTGTGTTACTTTCACCTTAACTGTTCCTTTTCCTTCACAGTTATCAAATCCCAATAAACCACCGTTTGGAGAAGAGATTGTGTTAGAACCAGAAGAAAGACGAAATACTTTTCCACCTTCTTTATCATATTCATTTGTCCCAATCGTTGCTCCAAGCTTATCTAGTCCTGATAATCCCGATACTTCAATTGTAACTTGTTCATTCGGTTTTACATAGATTCCTGTTGGCGTATAGTTTCTTTGCTCGCTTCTTCTTTCTCTTGCTGCTTCACCCATATAATGTCCTGTACTTGGAAGTTCAAACTTCTTCTCTTCATATTGCGTCTGGGTTTGCGTAGTTTCAGCATGAACATTCAAACTATTTACATTGATAGATGTAAATAATGTCGTTGTCAAAACAGCAGATGTCATCAATACTTTCATTGGTTTTTGTGATTTACGATTCTTTCCCCTATTCAAATAAATCAATCCTTTCATTCCAATCCGTTCTAACGTTTATACAAAACGTCGATTTTCTCACTAAGACAATAACTATAGCAACTTCTTAAACTTACTTATTCCTTCTCTCTTATTTCATACACGTAAAAATTATACCTACATACCATTATATAATATATAAATATGCATAATTTCATATTTATATATTGAAAATATCGCTTCTAAAGAGATTACCACATGCGAAATTCCGCCCCGCCAATCAAGCGAATCAGGAAAAGGACTGCTCCGTAAGCAGTCCTTTTTTATCATGTTTATTCACATTCTCATACCCTATCTTTATCAATCATACGATATCGACCGTTCTTTCAAATATATCGGCGATTTTTAACATATATCGACGTTTCGACACAGGATATCGACCTTCCGACAAATTTCGCCGCGCAATAAGAAAAGCAATCACAACTGAATTCGAGTTCCCATCCCATTTTTAACAGCTTTCTCATAAAAATATTTCGCCACGACAATATCCACAACAGCAAGCCCGACCGATTTAAAGACGGTAATTTCTTGATCGCTTTCCCGGCCTGTTCTTTCTCCGCTTATGATTTGTCCAAGTTCTGCGTGAATATCGCTTTCTTTGAAAACTCCTTCTTGCACTGGAACTTGCAGATCACCGGTTTCTTCTAGTGCTGCTTCTTTTGATTCGACTACTACTTTGTCAGCTGATGAAATGACGTGTGAAGGAAGTTCTTGCATCGCTGGTCTAAATGAACCAACAGCATTTACGTGAACACCGGGTTTTAATGTTTCTGAAAAAACTGGTGTTAACGAGTTCGTTGTCGTGACAACAATATCTGCCTCGCGTACTGCTTCATTTGCATCGGAGTATACAAAAGCAGGTTTATGAAAATTCTCCTGAATATACTCGGCAAACTCGGCAGCTTTTTGTTCTGTCCGATTATAAAGCATGATATTTTCAATGTCCCGTACAGTAAGCATAGCCTGGACAAGTCCTTTCGCTTGTTCCCCTGTACCGATAATGCATAAGTTTTTCGCATTTTGACGAGCTAAGTATTTCGTTGCAGCGCCTGATAAAGCACCTGTTCGAACCATTGTTAAATATGAACCTTCTAAAAGAGCGAGCGGTTCTCCTGTTTGAAAATCAGACAGCATCACAACCCCGTTAATTGTTTTCTTTCCTATTTTCGGATTATTCGGTGCTACCGTTACTACTTTTACTCCAAGTGCTCCTAGTTCTTCCGCTACGGAAGGCATCATTAATGCGGTATTTTGTGAATTCGCAAATGGCAGCGAGTAGCGAATCGGAGTGATTGTTCTTTCTGCCGAAAATTCTTGTAAAGCAATCGCCGCATATTCAATTACTTCCTTCATATCTACTAAACTTCTTTGTTCAGCTGCATTTATGACTAACATATGATCTTGTCCTTTCCTAAGTCTTTTGTTGCCAATATAGCCTCCTTTTTTCTCGAAACATTATGCTAATAAAAACCCTTGTTTTAACGGATCTCTTGGATCGATTAAAAATTGGTGGAATCCTGTAATAAACGCCTGACCAGTAACTTTTGGAATTACCGCGTCATATTCGCCTACTTTCGTTAATGACAATACTTCTCCGGCAAATTGTCCATCAGTAATGCATTCATGGATGAAACTTCCGCCTTCTTGCAATACTCCATCTTCAACAAGAGTTGCTAGTCTCGCTGACGTACCTGTGCCGCAAGGAGAACGGTCTACTTGCCCATCAGCAAAAATGGTCACATTTCGTAACGTCGCATCTGTTCCGTTTGATTCATCAGAAAAGATCACGCCGTATATGCCTTTTAAGCCTTCTTCGAGAGGATGTTTTACTTCCATCTGACTTTCAATGTAATGTTTAATTTTCCCGCCCCACGTTTGAATAGCAGCTAAATCTTTAAAATTCACTTTTAAACCAAATTCTTTACTGTCGACAACTGCATAAAAAGCTCCTCCAAAAGCGATATCTACTTGAAATTCATAGTCATCAATTTTTACTGGAACACCTTTCTTGTAAACAAAAGAAGGTACATTTTCAAATGACACAGATTCCACTTGATTTCCATTATATTTTGCATACGCGATCACTTCTCCTGCAGGACTATCAATAATGAATCTTTGCTTTTCACCTGTCACTTCGAACATGCCCGTTTCAATTCCTACTGTAATTACAGCGACAATTCCATGGCCGCACATTGTACTCCAGCCTTCATTATGCATAAACAATACTCCAAAATCAGCATGCGGACTTGCCGGCGGCGTGATGATACAACCATACATACCGTGATGTCCTCTCGGTTCATACATCAAAACTTCGCGAAGATGGTCTAAGTGCTCCATGCAATAAGCGCGTCTTTCTAATTGCGTTTTCCCTTCAATCCTTGGTACTCCGCCTGTAATAATACGAAGCGGCTCCCCCGCTACATGTGCATCAATTGTTGTGTACGTTTTACTAATATTCATTTCTTGTCCCCCCGTTATTTGTATTCTCTATACTTTTTATTAGCAAGTACCGTGCCAACTCATAAAACGCACAAGACAATTCATATTCATTTAAATTTTTTTACACTTTTTCAAAAAAGTGTATCCTTTTAGCGACAAATTTGTTTACCAGTGTCTACTTTCTTTTACACAAAACGATAAAAGAGGTGATAGGAATGAAACCATACGCTGCTCTCTTCTGTAGAGGAGACTATTTCAATTGTAAATACAAATAGCGAAATTCTGTATTTGAATAAAGAATCAGAAAAAATGTATAACATAAAGAAAGAAGATATTATCGGGAGCCTATACAGGAGTTGCAAAAGGAGACAAACCAGGAAAAATCGAACTAGTAGACGGCGGAACTTTATTTCTAGATGAGGTATGGGATTGTACCAAGTAGCGAAGAGTATAAGTAGAAACTACATGTATATATCTTGAAAAACGACATAAAACCACTTTCTTTTTAGGGGAGGACATGATGCATTAAAGCGGTGAGGGCCTTCTCCTTCCATGTGCGGAGTTTAAAATAAAGGGAGCAAGCAAGTAGCGGTCATGTTGTATTCTGCATAACAGCAATTTATATGTTGGAAAACGAAATTATTTAAAAATCCATATATGCAATATTACATAAAATATAAATCATTTACTTTGTTATAATAGCAAAAGCGAGACTATTCCATACATAGCATCGCTTCCATCCCTAGAACTTCATGAAAAAGCGAAGAATATTTATTATTCTTCGCTTTTTTGTTGCTAGATGTAATAGATTTTTTATTGTAAAGGTACTAATTCATAGCCAGCGTAGTCCTCAGAGGCAGCCATTCCCCACAATTTATCTCGATTTGCAAATGGTTGCTCTGAATACTCTAGTTGGAAAGTTGTTACAACTCCATAGCTAGAATTTTGTGGATCTGCACTGTACCAATCACAAGGTCTACCCGTTTTATCTCTAAGATAATCCGTTTTACCTGTTACTAAATCTATTTCCTTCGAATTTTTTTTCTTAACTGTTAACGCGCTTTTTGATTGGTCACTAAAATAAATCCAGCCTCGATTGCCTGCATTTACATATTTTTTTGTTCCTCCTGCATCAGCATTTGGTCCCCCAATCCACATTGACATTGTAATTGGCGCATTATTTCTTATATATCCATCACTCTCTACTCCAGCCGGCGCTTCAAAATTGATAGGTGTACCATAATACTCATTACCTTTTGTATCCTTATGCTTTTCAGCATCACCGTAATAAGATGAATTTTTATATTGAATTACATAATGCCAACCCGCAAACTTCTCATATGTTACCCCAAGTCTATTTTGACCTACAGGTGCCACTCGTTTTTCAAAAGGAATACCTGTCACCCATAAATATTTATCTACTAGGATGTAATCTTTATTTGTAGTAATTGGATCACCGTATATATCAAGTATACGATCGTCCTCAGCTGCATAAGCAGAATTTGTAGGAAAAACAGTTACGATTAAACTAAATAATAATAATAAGAACGTAAGTATAGGTAGTTTTCTTTTCACGAACATATCTCAATTCCTCCTTATTTTCAAAAATAATTACGCTATCTTCCTGCATAATCTTAACATTAAGTTTTAAAGATGTAGATAGATTTAGTAACATATGTAAAATTGCATATTTATATATTTACAAAAGCGACGTTCTATCTGAAAAAATGGAAAAGTCATTTACAAAAAATAACAAAGGCTTCCTCGCTGAAATCGAGGAAGCCTTCGCTTGTTTCAAAAACACTTTAAGATTTCGAGATTAATCGTTCATGGATGTAATCAGCTTAGCTGGTAGAAAGCTTTCCATGTAAATAGTCATACGATTTATTGCGCTAAAATTGCACCGTAATGTCCATCAACCGTAAGGGTAACAGTTCCGCTTTGTACTGTGTACGTTTTACCAGTCAGTTTGTCTGTAACAACACTTCCATTTTGCATGCTTAGTTGCCATACAGGAACGGTTACGCTATGGCCGGTAGAATCATTGTTAAGTACAACTGCAATTCTGTTTTCCTTGTCAAAGCGGCCATAGGAATAGATTTTATTTGCATCATCTGTTTGCAGCGTCATAAATGAGCCTGTTCTTAGCGCCGGATATTGGTTACGGATGCTGATGAGTTTTTGCGTTAAAGCTACTGCTCGATTGGAAGTCGTACCTTGTGACCAGTCAAACGTCCGGCGGTTGTCAGGGTCGGCACCGCCCATCATACCATATTCATCTCCGTAATAGATTGTTGGCGTACCAATATAAGTCATTTGAAAAATAAGCGCTAAATATGTCTTCCAAATATCGCCGCCCGCACGTTCACCAAAGCGCGAAATATCGTGATTGGATAAATGATTGCTCATCGCTTGCTGAACGTTTGTCGGATAATTAGCGCGCGTACCTCTTAACCAACTATCAAACCCGGAAGTAGATATGGATGCTGCATTACTATTGAAATCTTTTCCTGTGATCCACTCAGAAACTGGTTGTGTAAATCCGTCAAAGTTTGTGGCACTGTCCCATTGGTTCCCTTGATTTGTCCAAGAATTTGCATTTCCCCAATATTCACCAAATATTGCTGCATTCCCGTTTACAGACTTCACAGCACTTCGGAATTCAGACCAAATTTGGTGATTCACCAAACTACCACCATTTCCTCCACCAGCATCTGCACCGCCAGCATCTGTATATTGAGGTGCATCTAATCGCCAGCCATCAATATTATACGGTGCTTTTACATACGTTTTTGCTACGGAATCACTATTATTATAGATTTGATTTCTTACTGGTGACCCACTAGCTCCATAATCTAGCTTAGGCAAACTGTTGAATCCTAAAAAGCTAGCATATGTATTCGGCCAAGACTGGAATGTATAATAATTAGACCATTGGCTAGATTGAGACTCAAAAGCTCCTAAAGAGGAAGATTGATTGTACTTATCAAACCATGTATGAGTGTCTCCAGTATGGTTAAATACACCATCTAATACTAAATATCCTTTTTCCCCATTTGCTGTGCTATGAACACTTGATGACAACGCTTTCAAAGTTTCGTTTGTTCCAAATGCAGGATCCACAGCCATATAATCCTGTGTATCATACTTATGATTAGAAGGAGATTTAAAAATTGGATTTAAGTAAATAATGTTAGCTCCTAGCGTTTGTTTAATATAACCGAGCTTCTGATTTACTCCCGCCAAATCACCGCCGAAAAACACAAGGTTGTTCGTATGACCAGAACCAGCATAGACACTGCTCCCCCAAGCTTTTTTCTCAGTTGATGTGCCGTCATAAGTATATGCACCCGTTTGCACGTCATTTGAGGAATCACCGTTATAAAAGCGGTCAGGGAAAATCTGATACATAACACCATTCTTCATCCAGTCCGGCGTTTTAAAATTCGGGATAATATGAAAATCGCCTGATGACGGTTCAGATGCAGAAGGACCGTTAGCATTATACCAAACTGAAGAAGACCCATCAGTAATCTGAAAACGGTAATATTTTCGCGAAGAACTAGCAGGGATTGTTCCTTGCCAATAATCAAACGTTCCCGTAGAATCGCCGGAAACCCACGACATCGGAATGACACGGAACGATCCATCAGCAGTATCATAGTACTTTATATTGACACCAGTAGTATCCCCTTTAAACGTCCGGAATTTCAGCGTCACAGTTTGAGCAGATGTCGGTTCTGGCGCGCTATCATAGACAGGACCTTGGTCGTGAAATAAACCATTCCACTCCACATTATTGTCGTTAGTGGCAGCGTAGGCCGAGGATGAAGCTGGCGCATACAGTAAGGATGTCCCTAAAACAAGTGTTGATAGAGCAATCGTTTGCATAAATGAGCGCGTTTTTTTATCTTTCTTTAATTTCCCCATGATAAACCTCCCATAAATGTAAGTGCTTTCATTCCTATTATATTAGTAATCTATCAAAAGTAAACGGATTACTTCGTCGAATTTTTAACATGATGATTCAAGTCTATTTCATTTGAGACATTCTCTAAAATATGAAAAGAAAATACTATAAAGTTAAAAAATCACTTTTCTTTTAGGGGGGACGAGAGCATCTGGTTGTGCATAGAAGCGGTCAGGGCCTTTTCCTGCCACATGCGAGGTTTAAAACAAGGGGGAGCAAATCATGTTGTATTCTGCAATAGCTGCGACTTATATGTCGAAAAATGAAAATGGATTTATATATATGCCGTTATTATTCTCATACAAAAAAGAGCTGATTTCCACCAAAGAATCAGCTCTTTTCTCTCTTCCTTATTCTTCTACTAATTCTGATTGTACATACGCATAAACAAGCGCCTCCGTATGCGCAATCGATGTCTCATGTGTACGCTCATAAGCGTGAGACGCATCAATACCAGGACCAATCAGTCCATGCTTTACATCTGCTCCGGCACGGATTGCTGCTGATGCATCAGATCCGTAGAATGGATAAATGTCCACTTTATATTCAATATTGTTTGTTTTCGCAAGTTCAACTAAATGTTTGCGCATTGCATAGTGATATGGACCGCTCGAGTCTTTCGCACAGATTGATACTGTGTATTCATCTGATGCTTGACCATCGCCAAGTGCTCCCATGTCAACTGCCAAGTATTCTACTGTTTCTTCTGGAATATTGGAGTTACCGCCATAACCGATTTCTTCATTATTAGAAATTAAGAAATGCGTTGTGTATGGTAGTTTCACATTTTCGTCTTGTAATCTTTTAATTAATTGCAGTAAGATCGCTACGCTTGCTTTGTCATCTAAGTGACGAGATTTAATGTAGCCGCTGTCTGTCATTTGAACGCGCGGGTCAAATGATACGAAATCTCCTACTTCGATGCCAAGTTCACGTACTTCTTCTGGTGAAGATACGCGCTCGTCGATACGAATTTCCATGTTTTGTTCGTCACGTTTTGCTTCTCCAGCATTTTTGTACACGTGTACGGACGTTTGATGGATTAAAATTGTACCAGTATACGTTTTACCGCTCGCTGTTTCGATTTCGCAATACTCTCCTTCTACCGCATTCCAGCGAAATCCACCAATCATTGATAATCGCAGGCGTCCGTCCGCTTTAATTTCTTTTACCATTGCGCCTAGTGTATCAACATGAGCGGTAAGTAGACGTTGTTTCGTATCGTCTTCCCCTTTTACCGTTATAATAAGGCCGCCTTTATTGTTACGCTTCATTTCTACATCCCACTCTTTTACATAGTCCTCGATGAAACGAATAATTGTGTTTGTATTTCCGGATGGACTTGGGATTGAAACGAGTTGTTTAATAAGCTCCATTGTGTCTTTTACGTTATGTGCCATATGTTTTTCCCCTCTCTTTTATCTTTCCAATTTTCAGTATAATAGAAAAATGATGAAATAGAAATAAAAGACATCGCACTGATTGCGATGCCTTTTACTCCTCACTCACTTCTACTAAATACACACCTTTTTCAAATCCGCCGCGCTCCGCTTCTTTCTCTTTACGAATGTGCTCAATATCTTCTAACGTTACACCTTCTGCTTGCGCCAATGCTTTAATCACTTCTAATGCATCGGCTAAAGAATCTAATGCATGTTCACGTTCTTGCATAGATGCAAATTCACGCATTTCTTCAATGCCAATTTTCGATAGTTCTTCTATGTACTCTTGTTTACTTAATTTTTTCGATGTATATGTTTTACCAGACATTAAAATCATTTCTGGTACACGGTCGCGGACGATTTTATTATAAGCTGACATGAGAACACCTCCAAATACAAATTAAAAAACTCTTTCTTTTTAGCATCTGGCCACGCATAGAAGCGGTCAGGGCCTGTTTCTGCCACATGCAAAGTTTAAAACAAAAGACGAAAGCAAGTAGCAGCTATGTATAATAGCGACGAAAAATAAACTGGATTTATATGCTTAAAAGCACCCTAGCTCTGCATAGTATAAAAACCAACGTTTTCTTACACAAGCTGATGACATATCAATGCTAGATGAACTATGACGTATTTCTGGAAAGCGATAATTTTCATATTCTTTCTCTGGCACACCGTAAAAAGCGCGGAGATGATCTGGCACAACGCCATCATATGGATCTCCCATTCTCTCAATCTTACCTTGCATAGCTGCCTTTGGATTGCCTGATAAAAACATCTCAGTTCGAATGGCTGCAGTCGGTGTGCGGTGTAACAGTATGTATATGAGTAGCCATACCCCGATAATACTCATAATTATTCTTTTTTGTTTGCGACTCATCCATATCTCCTTCTATCATTCGAAAAAAAAGTGCTAACACCATTATACAAAAAATGTGTTAGCACTTTCTATTTTTGTAAAACTTTTATTCCCCTTTAAACACCGGAGGACGCTTCTCTAAAAACGCAGTGATTCCTTCTCTATGGTCCGCTGTTTTTCTCATTGCATATTGACCGCGTTTTTCAAGCTGAAGTGTTTGTTCTAACGAAGGGCGGTTTAATTCAGCTAAAATTTGCTTCGTTTGAATCATAGAGGCGATTGGTTTTTGCAGCCATTCGCTAATTTTTTGTTTCACTGCATCTTGGAAATTCTCACCGATTACTTCATCAATCATGCCTATTTCAAGCGCTTCGCTCGCTGGTAATTTCTTTCCTTCCCAAATGATCTCTTTTGCCATATGCTCGCCAAGACGTTTTTGCAAGAAGAAATGACCGCCGCCATCTGGAATTAAAGCGATTCCAATAAAATTCATCGCAATAATGGATGAAATATCAGCCATTACGTAATCAGCTGTTAAAGCAATGCTAAGTCCAAGCCCTGCCGTCGGACCATGAATTGCACTAATTACAAGTTTTGGCATTGTATACAGCGTTACAATAATTTCTGAAATAGTATTCATAATGCCATCAAACGCACTTTCATCTCCGCTTGCTAACATCGATTTAATATCGCCGCCCGCCGAAAAGCCACGGCCGTTTCCGCATAGCACAACGACATGAACAGAACTTTCAGCTACTTCTTTTAACTTTTGTAGTAGTTCTTTTAACGTTTGCTCATCTAATGCATTTAACACTTCTGGACGATTTAACATAATCGTCGCAACTCGCCCTTCATATTGTACAACTACTGATTCCGCCTTACTAGAAACTGTCATAAACTCTCTCTCCTTCTATAATCTGTTATCCTTATATAATTATAGAAAGGGCTTTCAAAAACCTTCTTTTTTCTTAATTTTCTGTCGAATTTACACAAAAAAACATTTTTACATTCCATTTATTTAGCAAAATAGTGTATTGTAAAAAATAACACACATTCATTTCTTCGATTATGAAAAGGGACAAAATGAGTACCAAATGGATACAAAAGGAACATCATTTCACGTATTTCTTTCTATTATTCATCGCACTGCAACCTGTCCTAGATTTATTAACATCACTGTCAATTCAAATGTTACATATGGATGCAACATTAAGTATTATCGTACGTTTTAGCGTGATGCTTCTTGCGATGATCTATCTATTTATTTATCAGAAAAATAAATAGCCTCTCGCATATATTTGCCTACTAGGTGTTATCATAACAGCTGGACATGTATTTACCGCACCAGCTGTCAGCATTTTCTTTGTCGCCTTGCTCGCTTATCTGATTGTGGACTTACAAGCAGAGTGATATAATGAACCATCACATTATTAATTACAATTACGGAGGACCTATGCTAACTTTTGAAGAAAAATTAACGATTATTGAATCATTTCCTGAGCTAGAAAGAAAAACTGTCTCTCTAGGACGAATTAATTTTCATTATGAAGAAAGTCGCCTAGATAAAAAGAACGTTGTATATCATTTACACCCGAATGGAAATGGGTTTGTCTATGCCGGGCATCTAAAAGGCTACAAAACAAACGATAAAGGAATGGTGAACATCCGCGATTTTTCAGCGGAAGAACTTCGCTCCTTACTTGAAAAATCAATTGCTGCCCTGTCACAAGAACCAGTAGAAGAAGTTGCTATTACGGAGAACTTTCAAGAAGAAGAGTGGGTAAATGAGGACAAGCATATCTTAACTCTTATTAAAGAAGATGAAGATATGTGGAACGTTTATGCTGGTATACAGTTAGATGGTACATTTAACTCTTACAAAGAAGCAGCACAATACCTTGATGAAGAAGGATTCACTCGCAAATAGTAAGGAGGTGATCAAAACGATCACCTCCTTCTTTTATCCTAACAGCGCAAGGAGTTCACTCAGTTCCTCCTCAGTCAAATCTCGCCACTGACCTGTCTCTATTCCACCTATTGTTATATTCATAATCCGAATGCGCTCTAACCTCGTAACAGTATAGCCAAATGCGCGGCACATCCGGCGAATTTGCCGGTTCATCCCTTGCGTCAAAATAATGCGGAAAACACAATCGCTGATCCGGTATATATCACACGGATTTGTTTGTCCATCGCGAATGGTAACGCCGCCGGCCATTCCTTGTAAGAAGGCATCATCAAATGGCTTATCGACTGTGACAATGTATTCTTTCTCGTGACCATATTCGGAGCGCATCATTTTATTTACGATATCGCCGTCATTTGTCATTAAAATTAATCCTTGTGATGCTTTATCTAAGCGGCCCACTGGAAAAATGCGTTCTGGATAATTAACAAAATCGATAATATTTCCTTCGATATGCTTCGCCGCTGTACAAGTAATCCCTACCGGTTTATTTAAAGCAATATAAATCGGATGCGTCTTCTTAGGAATCGGTTTCCCGTCAACAAGGACAATGTCGTCAGGCTCTACTTCTTGTCCAGGCTCACAAATTTCGCCATTCACCGTAATTCGCTGCATAGCAATAAGACGATTCGCTTCTCTTCTTGAATAATAACCTGTTTCGCTGATGAATTTATTAATCCTCATGTAAAATCCCTTTCCTTATTCGCGCTTTTCCCATTCTATCATGAACGGATTACGGAAAACACATACAACATTATAATGAACAGGTTCAGATTTGATGTGGATTTGAAATCAAATCCGATAATTTATAAAAAAAGATTGATAATTAATATTAAAATTATGTATTTCCATTAAGAAAAAGCTTCTTTTTTATGTATTATTCAATCGCAGCGATAAACTTTTGATATTAACTGTTTTATGATATTGAACTACCCCCACCTACCGTTTCACGCTTGAGGTAGGGATCTTCTCGCCAGATATGATAAAGTTAAAAACTCTAGTCATTCCGGGCCATTTAATGGAGTAAAAACGATGTTGAATTAAATTTTCTGTGGTGAAGAATCCATAAAGAAATCTTATCAGATATTTTGATGAAGATTTACCATTGACTATTTCCATAAAATACCTCAATATGATAATGAGTGAGTAATTCACTCATTCAAAAAAAAGGAAGAGGGCATGTTCAAATGAACCAAACAAATATCCTACGGGAAATCGTTTTGAGGAAGCGTAATCAGAGCAAGAATACCAAAGAACTTCAAATCAGCACAGCAAACAGCATAGTAGAAGGCTGTTACGTTAAAATTGGCGGTATCGATCAGTGGATCACGATTCGTGGCGAAAATCGGAACAACCCCGTTTTGTTATTGATTCATGGCGGTCCGGCTTCGACCTATTCCATCTTCAGTCCGCTTTTGCGTTCATGGGAGAAGCACTTTATTATCGTTCAGTGGGATCAACGCGGGGCAGGAAAGACTTTTGGAAAGAACGGTAAAGACGGCAGCGGAACCATCACTTTCGACCGTCTCGCGCAGGATGGGATAGAGGTAGCAGAATACTTGTGTGATAAACTTGGTCATCGAAAAGTAATTCTTATCGGAAGCTCTGTGGGCAGCCTAATTGGTATCATGATGGCAAAACTTCGACCGGATCTTTTTTATGCCTATGTTGGCACAGATCAGAATGCCTCTGATCCACAAAAACAAAATCTTTTATACGAGTTAACAGTCAACACTCTTCGTACAGCAGGTGATACGAAAGGTGTTCAATTGCTTGAAAAAATGGGATCGGATATATCCCATTGGAGTCGTAAAGACTACGACATGATAAATCGATTGAGAGTTAAAGCTATAAAGGATGTTCCCAATATGATTACAGACCTGTTTTTGCCCTCAATGCTCTCATCCCCGGAACACAAAATTAAAGATATGATAGATATCTTTAAAGGTATGAGTTTTTCCCTTGACCAGCTATTTAATGAATTAATGGCCTTTGACTTAAAAAAACTCGGACTGCGGTTTGAAGTGCCAATCTTTATCTTTCAAGGAGATAAAGACATTTTAACACCTACTGAACTGGCTAAAGTATATTACGACGAGATTGAAGCCCCCTACAAAGAATTTGTTCTAATCAAGAACGCTGGCCATCTCGCTTGTTTTGCTCGTGCCGATCAGTTCCTTGAGGAGTTGATAGAGAGAGTACGTCCTCTGGCACCCGCGTCTATCTCTTCATTGTAGAAACAATAATTTTACCAGTTTGATGGTACAATGAATATAACATTTTTCAAAGATACGGAGGTTGGAACGATTGTCTCCATTAAACAGACAGCAGCTTAATCAAATTCGTGACGAACGCAGGGAGGAGATAAAGCAAGCCGCACTTAAAGTGTTTGCCCGCCGAGGGTACACAGGAACAAAAATGAGCTTGATTGCTAAGGAAGCAAGTATTAGCGAAGGACTAATTTACCGCTATTTCAATTCTAAAAAAGAATTGTTCAGCACACTTATAGAAGAATTGATGGAAGAAGCGAGAAGGGAACTCGAGCATGTTCAACACTTGCCTGGAACACCCTTTGAGCAAATCAAAAACTTAACTGAAAACATGCTTGATGAAAATAATAAATACGCCTTTATGCTCATTGAACGGGCTCGTAAGGATGATGATGTCCCAGAAAATGTCACCCGGATTTTTGAGCATCTTCCTACGAATGGTCTAATCGATCTGCTCGTTCCAGTCTTTATTAAAGGGCAACAATCTAGTGAATTTTCTCCAGGAGAACCACGAAAGCTGCTTACCTGGTATTTTACCATCGTCATCAGTCTTCTTACTCAGGAACAAGAGGATGAAGAGTATGGGTTGCCGGATGTGGAAGTGTTAATGCGTATTTTGACAAAATAATTCCTAAAAAAGCTTTTGACATCTAATCTTATACTTTATAAGGATAAACTAGTAAATATTCACATCAAAGATTAAATAACTATATTTTAACCCCGTCCTTAATTTAGAACGGGGTTATGTTTGTTGAAGATTTTAAAGTTAAATAACTTCATTGTCATTTTACATATATTAATCTTTTAAAAAATTTAGTTTAGATTTTCTTGTCCTTGTATAAGTTTGATTAAAAATCAATGTTTTTATCAAACTTTATTCAAAAGCTAGATTTAAAGTATAAAATAGAAATTAACTTTAGTATTAAAAAATACTCAGAACTACTCTGAGCATTTCAATATTTCCCCATACACTTTCAACCTTGTAAGTTCCAATAATAGAACCAGAAAATAAACCAAAGCAACCAAAAGGCAGGAATTATATTTAACCATTTGATTACCTTGTATTTCCCTCTTCGATAAAATCTCCTTGCCAGTACTGCTGTTACTATGACTGTTAAGATAAAACAAGGATATGTATAGAAAAGGCACCACCTGTAAATATCCTTTTCTGAACCTGGTCCAGCAAAAATCGCCACCATCATAACACCTGGAATAAATCCTAGCACAATTAACAAGCCGTAAATCAGCTGCGTAGCATTCATTATATCTTTTACTCTTTTCTCCATCTTCCCACCTTCTATACCTTCTTGCATATCACAGCAATAGTGATCATGAGATCCTCAAAATAGCTTAATATAACTTAAAAGTAAAAATATTCAATTTAAACATATGTGTTTAGTGTAACAAGTTAACAAGAAAAAGCACAGCCACAAACATGTAACTGTGCTTTCACTCTATAATATTAGGATTTCTTCGCTTCCTTCAAAGCTTCACGCAACACAAACTTCTGTAATTTCCCACTCGCATTACGCGGCAGTTCTTTCGTAAATTCATAACGACGAGGACGTTTATAATCAGCTAATTCATCACTTTCTTTACAATAACGCTCTAATTCTTCTTCTGTTAATGACTCATCTTTCTTCACCACTACCGCGACGACACGCTCACCCCACAGTTCATCTGGTTCTCCAAGTACAGCCACATCTAAAACACCGTCATGGCTATGCAAGAAATCTTCAATTTCACGCGGATAAATGTTCACACCGCCGCTAATGACCATATCGTCAACGCGGTCCGCCACATATAAATAGCCATCTTTATCGAAATAGCCAAGATCACCGGAATGATACCAGCCTTTATACATGACTTTTTTTGTTGCTTCTTCGCGGTTATGGTATCCAGCCATCATACTTGGCCCGCGTACAATGATTTCGCCAACTTCGTAAGGCGCAAGGATATCGTCTGGTTCTGATGGTTCATCTTCATTTGACTTCACGATGCGCACTTCATGACTAAAGCAAGGTGTACCCGCTGATCCTGCTTTTGTAATTTGATCTTCTTCTACAAGAAAGGCAATAACAGGGCCAAATTCTGTCATTCCGTAAATTTGTACGAGATCGATATACAGACGTTCTTTACATTCTTTCACAAGCGCCGGCGCCATTGCTGCTCCGCCGTAAATTCCAATCTTCATCGATGTTAAATCATATTTTAAATCTTCTTGCAGCATCATATTCCACATTGTCGGTGCTGCAAAGAACGTTGTAATTTTTTCTTTTTGAATTGTTTCTAACACTGTTTTCGTATCAAAATGATGCAAAATCACATTTTTCCCGCCAACTTGAATGCGAGGCAAAATACCAGCGTTTAATTCGCCGCAGTGATATAGCGGAGCAACAACTAACCCAACGCTATCACGTGTATATTTTAAATAATATGTACAAATCATACTATGCTCAGCCATATCACGGTGGCGATGCAACACTCCTTTTGGATTCCCAGTCGTACCGCTCGTATAAAGCATGGAGCAGTAATCCATTTCATCAACTTCAATGTAGGCTAGTTCTGTCTTTGCCTCATTTACTTTTTTATGATAAGAAGCGGCATAAGACGGTGTGTCCTCTTCAATGTACCAAAATGAAGTATGCGGGAAGTCACGTTCAATTAAAGCAATTGTTGATTCAACTTCTTTTTCAAAAACAACAACTTTAGAAGAAGCGTCTTGCAATATGTAGGAAACTTCTTTCGCTTTTAGGCGGAAATTAATTGGGTTAAAGATTGCACCAATCTTCGTACAAGCGAGGTAAACAGTTACAAATTCATGTGAATTATATAAATAAACAGAAACGCGATCGCCTTTTCGTACTCCTTCTGCAAGAAGTGCGTTTGCAGTTTTATTTACCTCCCTATCCCACTGTTTATATGTAAAGCGAATGTTTTTTGCAGGTTCTACTAACGCTTCTTTCTGTGGATATTTTTGCACAGCTAAATCAAAAATTCTGCCAACAGTCATATACATACCGCATATTCCCCCTTTTGAATTTTCATAATTTTATGAATTCGTTCACAAATAGACATTTCCTGCTCATTTTTACTTCCTTTTTCTGATCATTCTCGACAACCTTTTACAAAAAAAGAAACCGCCAAACTGGCAGTTTCTTATCCAAATAACTCTTGTAAAATTGTAAGTTTATCTTCTGTATACTTTATATAACCATCATTATATGATTTTGGATCTTTCGGGTTCGCAAAATGCGTAATCGCCCCCGTCTTTGGGTGAACAAATTTACTTGATGCACCGCAACCAAGACCGATAATAGACTGCACTTCTTCCATAATCACAATGTTATAAATGCTTTCCTGACTTGGCATTGCATAGCCAACGTTCTCTAAGTTACCTAAAATATTCTTTTGACGATATAAATAATACGGTACGTAATTATGCTCTTCCGTCCATTTTTCCGCTTCGTGCATCATCGCTGTAATCTCTTCGCGGCCTGCTACTTTATATTTACGCTTATTTTGCGTCATTTCAGAAGCACGCTTAAAGGATAATGTATGCACCGTTAACGATTCTGGCATCAGCTTTTCTGTTTCTTCTAGTGTATGCTTAAAGATATCTAATCCTTCACCTGGAAGACCGATAATTAAATCCATATTAATATTATTCATACCCATTTCGCGAGCAAGGTGATACTTTTCAATCGTTTCTTCTACTGTATGATGACGTCCGATTGCTTTTAATGTTTCTTGATGGTACGACTGCGGATTAATACTAATGCGGTCGATATTCCATTTATTTAACACATCTAGCTTCTCTGGCGTAATCGTATCTGGACGCCCTGCTTCTACCGTTACTTCACGAACTTGCTTTACATCCGGGAACGATTCATACATTTCCTCATACAGCATGTCCATTTCTTCAGCTGTAATACTTGTTGGCGTACCGCCGCCGTAGTAAATCGTCGTTACTTTCACACCTTTTTCTTTTAAAAACTTACCGATTTCACGAACTTCATAATGTAAACCGCCTAAGAATGAATCCACAGACCCTTGGCGTCCATTAATCGCATACGCTGGGAATGTACAATATGCACATTTCGTTGGACAAAACGGAATCCCAATATAAATACTTACTTCTTCTTTTAAACGATATAAATCTGGAACAACAGCTAATTGACAATCCACAATACGCTGCATCAGCTCAATTTTTTCATCATGAATTAAATAGCTTTCACGCAGTTCATTATGCGCTGCTTCTTTTGTCATGCCGCTTTGCAGCATTTTATGAAGAAGCTTCGTTGGGCGCACACCCGTTAAGATGCCCCACTTTTGCTCCACGCCTGTTAACTGCTGAAGAACAGACAAATATACATAAGAGACAACATGCTTCACTTGTTTCATACGTTCCTTTTCTTCCGTAAAGGACGATAAATCTTTCGAAAACGTCTCTTCATACACGTTTCCTGTCGCGATTTCTGTTAAACGAGCAGAAGCCGTCACATTTCCTTCTATATTTATATCAACAATAATATTTGCATCTTCTTGTTCAAATGCTACCGTACTTTCTTCAAAAAATAAGCCGCTAATATTTTGAAGCGGACGTAAAAAACGATCATCTTGTAACGTTTTAATTGAAATTAACAACAATCATCACCTTTTCTATTTTCAAACTTCCTTTAGTTTACTTGAAGGGTGATAGGAGGTCAACAAGGAACTATTGGAGTGAAATAAACCCTCTTTTTTTAGGGAGGCAAGAGCGTCTGGCCATGCATAGGAGCGGTCAGGGCCTTTTTCTGCCACGTGCCGCGCTAAAACAGAAGGACAAAGTGAGTGCATGTCTCTTCTTGTTTGCATAGCAACAATTTATATGCAGAAAACAAGAACGTCTGGTCATGCATAGGAGCGGTCAGGGCCTTTTTTTGCCACGTTCGGCGCAGGTTACTAACAGCGACTTATATGTTCTTCTAAGATACATTTATGTCAAATATCGCAGAATGATCTTTATATTGTGTCGAAAGGTCGATATATCCCAAAAATCGCCGATATATCCTCTAGAGCAGTCGATATATTAGAAATCTCAGGCGAATGCCTGAGATTTCCGATTACCATCTCTTTATTTGCAAGTGATTGTTTAAAAACTTAATTGGAAACTGCTTTCGGAAATGTTCTTTAATCATATATTGTACGCCATTTTCATCATTTGATCGTGTAATCCAATCGGCAGCTTTTTTCAATTCAATCGGTGCATTGCCCATTGCTACTCCTAATCCAACGCTTTCAATAACATCTAAATCTTCGAAGCTATCTCCAATCGCTACCATTTCTTTTAGCTCAATACCGAGATGCTCACCTAATAATTGCAGCCCGCGTAATTTTGATACATGAGGCGGTACGATTTCGATTTGTACTTTCCCGCATTCTATAAAATGCACATTTTCAAATGATTTTTGTAAAGTCGTAAACGCACGCTGCTTTTCGCTTTGACTTGCAAATGTCACATCAATTTTCGGGGCAGCTACCGGTTGATCACGCAGTGCATCACCAAGCGAATCTACAAATTGAACTGGATAAAATAACGGATCCGAAGTGGATAAGACTGTTCGGGCAATTAAATTTGGTGTATGCTGCTGGCGATTACCAATCGAAAACCTTTCATGAGAAATGCGAACGTTACATTCAAAATGTTCGAGTACCTGCACAATATTAAATGTTGTTTCTTCTGATAATCGTTTTTGAATTAACGGTTTATCTAATGAAGATGAAATAAATGCACCTCCATGCGTCACCAATATCGAATCCAGTTTTAATGATTTCGCTACTTTGTGAGCAGATTGAAAATTTCGGTTTGTAAATAGCGTAACGTATACACCTTTTCTCTTTACAAATTCAATTGCTTCGCGCGTTCCTTTTTGTAACTTTCCATTTGAAAGCAGCAATGTTCCATCTATATTAAGAGCTAACAAACGATAAATCATGATGTAGTACCTCCTTTTCTTAGCTGCACTGTTCTATCACTAATTTATGAAATGATGCTGTTAATTAGAACGAGTTGGAATTTGTGCAATGAATTTGCTTTAATAAGATACAAAGCTATGAAAGGAGTTTTCTAAATGAAATGGCCACTCTCTTCGTATGAAGGCGACACATTAGACGTTGCGAAACGGTTACTTGGACATAAACTCGTTCACATTGTAGATGGCATAAAACGAAGCGGAATCATTGTCGAAGTAGAAGCATATAAAGGACCTGATGATAAAGCGGCACATAGCTATGGCGGGCGCCGTACAGAACGAACAGAAATTATGTACGGGGCTCCTGGCCATGCTTACGTATATCTTATTTATGGGATGTATCATTGTTTTAATATCATTACAGCACCAGAAGGTATCCCGCAAGGAGTGTTAATTCGGGCATTAGAGCCAGTAGAAGGTATTGAAGAAATGAAGCAAGCAAGATACGGTAAACAAACGATTACGAAATCACAATTCAAAAACTTAACAAACGGACCTGGAAAGCTCTGCAAAGCACTGGGAATTACGTTAGAACAAAAAGGGCTTCTCCTTACGAGTGATGAGCTATATGTTGAACAGGTTTCTCCAGAACACCACCTTTCTCATACATATAACATCACCGCAGGCCCGCGTATTAATATTGATTACGCCGAAGAAGCGGTGCACTATCCATGGCGTTTTTACTTTCAAGATCATCCGTTTGTTTCGAAATAAAGTGAAACTTCCATCAGTGGGGGTTTTTTTCATCCCCCTCCTATCTTCTTCACTTCTCTCTATCTTGAGGTGGGGGGCTTACTGCCGACGAATAGCGGGATGAACGAAAAAGGTGTTTTCGATACATGAAAACACCTTTTCTTTCCATCACTTCGTATATCTCATATGCTTCTTTTGTTCACGAATATCTAATTCAGGAAGGTGTTCATGAACAAGGATGATGACTTCCTCAATTAACGATTCTAATTCTTTTGTACTTTTTTCTGGATTGCCCATTAAAATAGTAGTCATTCGATCATGAAGATTTTCTGGTTTGATTGTCATGCGTTCAGTATTAAAAGGCATCCATTTAAATGCAGGATGATGCACATACATTTGATTCAATCCAAATAGAACACCAAACAACTTCTTCTGCACCTCACAAATGACATCATAGAACATCAACCAATCTTTTCTTTTCAAAAGTGCTTCGCGGTTATTCCAACGATTTCCAATCCAAAGATTTTCTGAAACCATATGTTTGGAAAGTTCTACAGGATATTCTGCCACTCTATTTTTTAGCATGTTAACTTTTTCTTCTCCGTACAAGCTCACACCATCTTGAATAGAAGCCACAATACATTGTTTATTATAATCCGTTTCATACTTATCCACCACATCAGAAATGAAACGTTCCACTGCCAAAGATAAAAAGTTGCTTATTTCTAATTTAATACCTTCTTTCGTTATATAAGATTCAGACCACTCTTCCTCTTCATAAGGATAATAGGACAAAATCTGTCCTTCCACACGTTGTATCGGTGCCTGACGATCTTCATCTTCTGGTGCTCTTGACCACAAAATATGTAACTCTATATCAGAATTTTCATCATGCCAATTTCTTGATACAGATCCAGCTAAAATAATAGCTTCCACTTTCGGATTTTCTTTATATATAGCTGCCATCTCTATTGATTTCTGTATTAAATTCATGTCATTTCCCCCATAAAAATTTTAAACTCTCTCCCCTAAGCTTTCATACAAATACTTTATTTCTACTAATAGAACAATAATTCCTTCTATTTAAATATTCCATCTTCATACTTGTACAGAAAAAGAAAAAACACTTCCTCGCTTACGAGAAAGTGCCTCTTTCTTATGATTGCATGTATACGTTATATAAGTCTTCAAGCGGCTTCATGATAATTTTGTTTACATCGCCGATTAAGACATTTAGACGTTGCTCTGCTTGCATTAAGTTTGTAATTTTTGCATTTTGTTGTACCATTGCTACAACTTCTTGCGCCTTTTGGTTATCTTCTTCTGTTAATTGCTCACCTTGCATCATTTTTTGCTGAAGCTCCATTTGCATCATACGGAAACGCTCAAATAGTTGTTTCGCCTCTGCGTCTGCTTGTACTTCTGCATAGCTCACTTTTAATGATTGAAAGTCTGGATGTTCTGCAATTGCTTTTTGTAATTCATACGCAACATCATGCATGTTTTTTGTCATTATATATATCCTCCTTGCAGTGTGATACATTATCACACTGTTTATATGTTTTCGATACTTACATACTCTTCTTACGATATCAGACTATGTATCATATGTGAAGTAAATTCACTTTATGACAGTATAATTAATAATAACCCTTGCAGGGCTCCAATTAAGCCGCCAAGTAATGCTCCTAAATACGTAATCATTTTCAATTTGCTTTGTAACTCGTTCTTCCATATGAATCATATCTAGCTTCTTTAACACTTCATGTAATGTTTGCTCGTTCATCAAAAGCTTGTCCGCTGCTGTTTGAGCCCAGCCGATGACCGCGCCTATTCCTGTTGTTGTTAATAAATTTAGCCACATATTCAAACTATATCAACCTTCCGTTTCTCAAATATACATAAATCGCTGCTATACAGAACAAATCGTGACCGCTACTCGCTTTCTCCCTTTGTTTTCGAAAAAACTTCTATGTATGAAGGCAGTTTACCCCGCTATTTGTGGGGTATGAAGAACTCCCACACAGATGGAAGTTTCACTTTATTACATATCCTTCATTATAAATGCTCTATAATGCGCCAGCAAACGAGATACTAGCCTACCTTTGAAAAATATTCTGTATAAAATCCAGAGCAATTGGTATAAGAAATATTTCTTTGAATATTAGTCAATTAGATACACGTTTAACTCCCTATGAAAGGAGGTTGTCTCATGATCCTCGGACTATTAACATCACGTTTCCATCATGAGCGAGAATACTACACAGAAATCGCAAAGCGTGCATGCTCCCATCACATTACCGTTGCACAGTTTACTCCCTTTAACATCAATCCAAAAACAGAGCTTGTTGACGGACTTCTCTTTGATGCCAATCAGCAAGATTGGATAGAGCAGCAATTTGTCATTCCATCTCACATATACAACCGATGCACATACAAAAATGAAAAAAATTTTAAAAAAGCGCTCCCTATTATCAAATGGCTTCAAAGACGCCCGCAATCCTTATTTTTAAACGATGAACTTCCAAATGAAACCGATATGTATGAAATTCTTGTAAAAAACAAAAAACTAGCACCCTATGTTCCCTTAATAAAACACGCAAATGAAAAGACAACGTTACAACTATTACAAATGAAAAAAGATCTGGTTATAAAGCCGTTGCATTCACTTTCCAAACAAAATATGTACCACATTTCTTATCAAAACCGTCTGTTTCATGTTACTACATTAGAACGAAACCACTTTCTAACAAAAAAATTTCAAACAAGAAATACATTTTTATCTTGGTTACAATCATTGCTTCAAACATGTAAGTATACAGTACGGCCTATGGCGCAAGCATCTCCTGTTCATATTCGCTCTCTTTTACAGAAAAACAAACAAGGTACATGGGAAGAGCAAGAAAAGTTAGTTCAAATAGACGACACACCTTGTTCTTTCTTATTTCCTCTTACAGAGCAAACACGTTTTATTCCGTTTACAAAGTGGCAACACCAACTATCAAAAATTGACTTTACATTATTACAAGATAGTTTACACATTATTACGAAAGAAACGCCCAAAGCTTTAGATGGTGTCACTTCTCACCTTTTTGAACTAGAACTTTCTATTATAATGGACAATAACGGCGCTGTTTGGCTATATCAAGTAGATACCAATCCTACTTACACCAATTTTATTCAACACAATGTTGATCTTGCTGAAAAAGTATACACAGCACCGCTTCACTATTACCGCCATATAAGCAGAAGCAAGAACAGTAAACTGGAGATGTAAATATGCTATAAAAAACCCGCCTCAACTTTTTGCTGAGACGGGTTTTCATATAAGCTGTACAGTGATTTCGGTTTGCTTTTCACAAAGCGGGCAATATAAAAGATGAAGGCAATACTGCTCTGAGTCATGTGCAGATAGTCCATCAACTTTCTCTAGCAGTTCTTGATCCTGATATGCACTATATGGTCCTAAATAATCGACCGCTTTCCCGTAATCTTGCAGTTGACTCTTACAATTAGGACAAGTATATTCTTTATACTCTAATGCATTACAAAGCGGACATATCGCCATTTTGATTCCTCCAAAAAAAGGGACGGTATTCCCGTCCCCTATAGCTATTTTCGTTTATTTTTGGAAACCACCTAAATGTTGCTCTGCATAAGACACAAGACGTTTTGTAATTTCACCGCCAACAGATCCGTTTGCGCGTGCTGTTGCATCTGGGCCAAGTTGTACGCCAAACTCAGTTGCGATTTCATACTTCATTTGATCTAAAGCAGCTTGTGCACCTGGAACTGCAAGACTATTGTTTCTAGCCATGTTATCTCACCTCCTTGTATTGGTGTATTCATAGTATGTAAAAGCATATTTTTTCTATCCAAACAAAACATGTGTAATTTTTGACATTGTTTCATTTTACAAATTTTACAAAGTAACAACTCGCATATCTTTCTACGTATCATCCATACTATGAATACAATCACTCCACACGATGGATTAGTGCCAAACGGGGCAATTCTGGTTCAACTCCAGCTAATCCAACCAAAACTCACTCTAAGGAGGACATATACTATGACAAACCAACGTTCTAATCAATTAGTAGTACCTGGTGCAGAGAGCGCTTTAGACCAAATGAAATACGAGATTGCAACTGAATTTGGAGTATCATTAGGTGCTGATACAACAGCTCGTGCAAATGGTTCAGTAGGTGGAGAAATTACAAAGCGTTTAGTAGCAATGGCTGAACAAAGCCTTGGCGGATTTCAAAAATAAATATATATGGCAAAAAGGTCTCAAGCATCGCTTGAGACCTTTCTATATACATACACAAACATAAAACGACTCTTCTTATTTAAAGGAGGGCGAGAGGAACTGGCCGTGCATAGGAGCGGTCAGGGCCTTTTCCTGCCACATGCCATGTTTTAAACAAAAAGAGCAAGCAAGTACATATCACTTTTTGTTTTACATAACAGCAACTCGGATGTTGAAAAATCAAAATAAATCTATATATTACTGCAGCATTTGTAAAAACTTCTTCGTACGCTCTTCTTTCGGATGTACTAACACTTCTTCCGGTGTTCCTTGCTCAACAATGACACCGCCATCCATAAAAATAACACGGTTTGCAATTTGATGTGCAAAGCGCATCTCATGCGTAACAATGACCATCGTCATCCCTTCCTGTGCAAGTTCGCGCATTACTTTTAGCACTTCTTGCACCAGTTCAGGATCAAGCGCTGATGTCGGTTCATCAAATAAAATGACTTGCGGCTCCATTGCCAGCGCGCGGGCAATCCCTACGCGTTGCTGTTGTCCACCTGAAAGCTGAAATGGATATAAATCCATTTTATCACCGAGTCCCACTTTTCTTAGAAAGTACTCTGCTTTTTCTTTTGCCTTCTCTTTTGAAACCTTCTTTACCGTGACAAGGCCTTCCATTACGTTTTCACGAGCTGTAAAATGCGGGAATAAATTGTGATGCTGAAACACCATACCTGTTTGCGTGCGCAAATTCACGATACCCTGCTTCGTCACTTTTTTCGAAAAATCAAGTGTTTCATCACCGATACGAATGACACCGCTATTCGGCGTTTCTAATACGTTTAGACAACGAAGCAATGTCGTCTTCCCAGAACCAGAAGGCCCAATAATCACAACGACTTCACCTTTATCTACGTTCATATCAATTTGCTGCAAAACGGTGTTATCACCGAAACTTTTTTGTAAATGTTGAATTGAAATCATAGAAACAAAAACTCCTTTTAACAAGGATTATTTTAAAATATAACGCTCTGTTCGTTTTTCCAGCATTTGCTGTACAATCGATAATAAGAAACAAATGACCCAGTAAATCAGTCCTGCTTCTGTATAAACGATTAAGAATTCATAGTTTGTCGCTGCAATTTCCTGTGCTTTTCGAAACATTTCTGTTACTAAAATTAATGACGCCAGCGATGTGTCTTTAATCAAACTAATAAATGTATTGGAAAGAGGTGGAATTGAAACGCGCGTTGCCTGCGGCAAAATAACGCGGCGCAGTGCTTGCGGGTACGACATACCAATTGTATACGCAGCTTCCCATTGCCCTTTCGGAATCGATAAAATCGAAGCGCGAATAATTTCTGAAGCGTACGCTCCGACATTTAAAGAAAAACCAATAATGGCTGCTGGAAACGAATCAATTGTAATTCCAATCGTTGGCAGCCCATAAAAAAGAATAAATAACTGAACAAGAAGCGGTGTACCACGAATAATAGATACATAGATGCGTGCAATCCATTCTAACACACGATTTCCAGAAATGCGGCATAGCGCTGTTAACGTCGCTAACGCCAAACCAATTATAAATGTAATCAATGTCAGCGGTATCGTATTGAAAAGAGCACCCTTCAGCATAGGCATGAAGGATGCTTTTGTTATATCAACCCAAACAGATAATCGATCTAAATCCAATATAGCATTACTTAGATACATCTTCACCAAACCATTTCTTCGATATTTTGTCGTAAGTGCCGTCTTTTTTCATGTCATCTAATGCTTTATTTACTTCCGCAACCAATTTGTCACTGCCTTTACGGAACATGAAACCACTTTTTGATGCTTCTTTTTCTGTATCAACAATTTTTACTTTTGCATCCGGTTTTGTTTTTAAGTAATTTAACACAGATAAACGGTCATTAATTGTGAAATCAACGCGGCCTGAGTTTAATAATTCAACCGCTTGGTTAAAGCCTTCTACCCCAACGATTTCTGCACCGTTTTTCTTCGCAATGTCGCTAAAGTTACTCGTTAAAGACTGTGCTGCTTTTAACCCTTTCACATCTGTAAATTTCGCTGGCTTGTCTTTATCTTTTGGAATAACAAGTACTGCTGAAGATGATACGTATGGATTAGAGAAGTCGTATTTCTTTTGGCGATCTTCACGAATTCCGACTTCGTTCGCAATCATATCAACACGCTTTGCATCAAGCCCAGCAAATAAGCTATCCCATTGTGTTTCTTTAAATACTGCTTTCACGCCAAGACGCTTTGCTACTTCTTCTGCAATTTCAACATCAAACCCAGTCAACTTTCCACTTTCATCATGGAATGTGAACGGCGGGTATGTACCTTCTGTACCAACAACAAGCTCTCCGCTCTTCTTAATTTGCTCAAGCGCATCTTTGCTAGTACCCTCTGCTGTATGATCTTTTTCTTGTTTTCCGCAACCTGCTACAACTCCCACAACCAGTAGTGCAAGTACGAAAAATGAAAGTAATTTTTTCATGATGACAATCCTCCAAGTATTCTGATAGGAATTTAAGAATAACATTAACTTATTCTATTCAATCTTGCAACATTTTTCAATTAAAATGTTTTCACTTAGTGTATCCTTTTCGTTCAAAATCAAACGTGTTGAACATCGCGGATATATCGGCAGGCACAAAAAAAGAACTTGCCACCCTGGCAAGTTCTTTAAGAATCTAACACACAATATCCAATCATTCCGCATAATAACAAAAAGAACGCAATGTTAAAGGTAACTGATAATTCCTCCATTTCTATTCCCCCTTTCGTTCAACGTATCATATAACCAAAGGGAGAATACGTCCTACTTGTAAACATTGTTTTAAAATTATCTGAACATTCCGTGAACACTATGCACTTTGACTACCTGCAATTTGCGTTTTGTACATTTCATAGTAACGACCTTGCTTTTCCATCAACTCCTCATGTGAGCCCTTCTCAAGAATCGTTCCGCGGTCTAGTACGATAATTTGGTCAGCGCTTTTAATTGTTGATAAACGGTGGGCAATAATAAATGTCGTTCGCCCTTTTTTCACGACTTCGAGCGCCTGTTGAATCATTGCCTCTGTTTCCGTATCAATGCTGGATGTTGCCTCATCTAAAATTAAAATAGCTGGATCAAAGGCAAGGGCCCGGGCAAAAGAAATGAGCTGCCTTTCACCTGTTGAAAGCGTACTTCCTTTTTCCGTTATTTCTTCCTCAATGTTACCAGCAAAACGCTCTGCACCAACATCACGCAGCGCTTTCACAATCGTTTCCTTCGAAATTCGTTCTTGCTCTAAACTTACATTGGAAGCAACTGTTCCTGTAAATAGAAATGGATCTTGCAGTACAATTCCCATATGTTCGCGAAGCGCTTGTTTTGGCACTTCTTTTATATCGTGTCCATCAATTGTGATGCTGCCTTTTTGAAATTCATAAAACTGAAAGAGTGCATTCATAATCGAACTTTTTCCCGATCCGGTGTGCCCGACTAACGCAATTGTTTCCCCTTGCTTTGCTTCAAAGGAAATATTTCGCAGCACTTCATCTTTCCCGTTATAAGAAAACGAAACGTTATCAAAACGAACATTTCCTCTTATCGACGGAATGTGCTCTTCCTGCACCGCTTCTCCCTTTTCATCTAGCAATTCAAATACACGCTCTGCAGCAACGCGCGCTTGCTCTAAGTTTGCTAACTGATTCACCATATTTGTAATCGGCGAAAATAATCGCGTTAAATAATCAACGAACGCATATAACACACCTAATGAAATCACTCCTGCTGCACTTAATGATGCGCCGCCAAAGTACCAAATCACACCTGTAAATGCAATGTTGCGGAGTACACCAACTAAGTTATGAGACGTCGCTGCATTTAAACTTAAAATTTTATTTTGGTACATATAATACTCTTCATTTAATTGTTCAAATTCTTGTTTTGCCCTGTGCTCTTGACGAAACGCTTGAATGATTGGCATCCCTTGAATGGATTCATTCACTGTTCCATTAATGTCCGACAAGCGTGAGCGCATTTTATGATTGTATGCAGCTGCATATTTTCGATAAAAAATCGCCCACACACATAAAATTGGAATAAGGATTAAACACATAAAAGCAAGCTTTACATCCAATAAGAACAAGGCAACAAAAATACCAATAATATAAATAAAGCTAGAAAAGAATGTCGATAATACCGTTACATATAGTTCGCGAATCGCCTCCGTATCATTTGTCACACGAGAAACAATTTTCCCGGCCGGCAAATGATCAAAGTAGCGAATCGGTAATGTTTGAATGTGAGAAAACATGTCTTCTCGCATAATTTGAATAATTTTATTCGCTGCTTTTTGTAAATAAAATTGTTTTCCATACGCAAAGAGAGACACAACAAGTAATAGTGCTAAATAGCCGCTTCCGAGTATAAGTAGTCGTTTTATTTCTGGCTGATAAAACGAGAAAACTTCTTTCCCTGTCAGCTTCGTTCCTTTATAGACTTGCGCAGCTTCCCCTTTCTGAATCGTCACCATATCTCCTTTTACAGACCGCGTTCCTTCAAGTGAAAGTTTGTTAGGAATAAAATAATAGTCGCGGCCAATTTGAACAATGCGCGCTTCTTTTCCTTTCTGCTCACCTGCTTCAAATCGATCGCTTCGTTTATACCAAGTGTTGTGATAAAAAACAGCATCATCTCCTTTTACTGTTTCATACCAAGGTTTTTCAACACCAACAATATGTTCATCAATCATCGTTTTTGCCACAAACGGCCCAGCTAATTCCGCAATAACGAAAATAAATAACATTGCTAAAGCAATTCCAATCGTTGCTTTTACTTTCATCGCATATTGAAATAATCGTTTTCCAACACTCATATTTTCACCTCGCCTTCTACGATTTCCCCTTGTTGCCTTTCAAACTGTTCTGTATACCAACCGCCCTTTTGAATCAGCATGTCATGCGTTCCTTCTTCAATGATTTCACCATTATCCATCACGAGAATCCAATCCGCATGCTGCGTTGCGGATAAACGATGCGTCGTAATAATCGTCGTTTTCCCGCTTCGTTCTTTCCTGATATTTTCAATAATTGCGGCTTCCGTTCTTGCATCAACCGCTGATAATGAATCGTCTAAAATTAAAATTTCTGGGTTTTGAATGACTGCACGTGCAATGGAAATACGCTGTTTTTGCCCGCCAGATAGCGATACACCTTTTTCTCCAACAAGCGTTTCTAGTCCATCCGTCAAAAATTCCAAGTCTTTCGTAAAAGCAGCAATTTCAATTGCCTTTTGCAGCTCCTCTTCACTTGCCTCTCGGTTACCAAATAAAATATTTTCCCGCGCTGTTTTTGAAAACAGAATGTGTTCTTGCGGAACATATCCAACCCAGCTTAATACTTGATCAATGTGAATGTTTTGCAGCGGTATACCTGACACTGTAATTTCCCCTGTTCCGAGCGGATACTGGCGCAGAAGCTGCCGAACGAGCGTCGTTTTTCCGCTCCCTGTTTTCCCAACAATCCCAAGCGTTTCTCCTCTGCTAAGCGAAAACGAAACGTTTTTTAAATTTAGCGTAGAAGATGTCGGATATGAAAAAGATACATCTTCAAAATCAATACAATCTGGCTGATGTACGCGAAGTGGTTTCTTTACGTTTTGTACATCTTGCTTATATGCTAACGTTTCATTTACACGATCAAGTGAAGCATTCCCGCGCTGCATCACGTTAATCAGCTCACCAATTGCAAACATCGGCCAAATCATCATACCAAGGTACACATTAAACGATACAAGTTCTCCAAGTGTTACCTCGTTTTGAAATACTAAAAACGCTCCGTACACAAGGCCAATTAAATAACTCATCCCAACAAGCATCTTCACTGTCGGTTGAAAAAGCGAATCAATTTTTGCGACTTTCATATTCTTTGCATATACATCTGTCACTAACGTATTAAAGCGCTTCTCATCTTCTCTTTCCTGTACATAAGCGCGAACCACACGTACACCAGCAATCGACTCCAGCACTTTATCATTCATATCTCCAAATGCATCTTGAGCAACTGTAAAGCGCTCATGTAATTTCTTTCCATAAGCACTCACTGCATACGCCATAATCGGCAGCGGTAGTAATGCAGCAAATGTTAACTTCCAACTAATTGAAATACCCATCATAAGTACAATTGTCAGCATATATAAACTCGAATCAACGAGCGTTAAAATACCAAATCCAGCTGTCATGGCAATTGCCTTCAAATCGTTCGTTGCTCTTGCCATTAAATCACCTGTACGGTTTTTCTGATAGAAAGTTGGCGTCATCTTCAGCAAATGTCCCATAAATTTGGAACGCATCGTTTTTTCAAGCACAAATGCACCGCCAAATAACTGATATTGCCACACATAAGAAAGTATATAACCGGCGGCTGCTGCCCCGAGCAACATTCCTACATATTTCATAATCCCCGCATTTGTTAAATCCCCAGCTTTTATATCATCAATTGCTAATCCAATTAACTTTGGCGGGATCACCTCAACGACATTGACAATAAGTAAACAACCAATGGCAATACTATACCTTTTCCAATGCATTTTAAAAAACCATGTTAATTTTTGTAATACAGAAAACAATGTAACCTCTCCCTTCTCGTTGTTGTATAAGCATAGGCTCGTTATCCGCTATCTAGCGTCTCCGTTTTTACCATACGCACCTCATACTTTTCCATCGTCATTCCTACCTTTCTAAAATGAATTATTGAAACTATACAAATGTATAGGAACAATCTAAAAAAAGGGACAAAAAAAGGCATACCGTCGCTTTAACGATATGCGAAAAACGCATAAAAGCGTACGTCACGGCACACGCAACGTACGCTTTCTTTTTAAACTAACAAGAAGCGTTATTTGTCCGTAGAGGTTGCGTGATGATATTTATTGTGTAAAACACCTAAGCCATTCATATATACGATTACAATCATCACGCGCACCTCCTTCTTCTTTTATTTTCCATTTTTAATTGTATAACTTTAAAGACTTTTCTGTCAATTATTTTTTTATTTTAAGATCTGTTAAATAAAAATGTTGATTTTGAATAAATTCGATAAAGTATTAAACATCGTAATAATAATATAACGGTTAGCAAAACGAGTTGATCGGTTAATAATTCTTTAACAGAGCCTTATTTCATAATGAAGAAAGCGAATGCAAAAACCGTGCCAAAAATAGATTTCACAAACATTTCATTTGAATTATTTTTTCAAACCTCATACAATCACCATATACTCACTCTTACAAGTCACTATATTTTTAGGAGGACTTACGATGCAAACTAGCAAGACGTATAAATTTTATATAAATGGAGAATGGAAAGAAAGCTCCTCGGGGCAAACAATCGACATTTCCTCTCCTTATCTTCATGAAGTAATCGGACAAGTACAAGCAATTACTCGCACGGAAGTAGATGAAGCGATTCAATTGGCGAAAGAAGCTCAAAAAGACTGGTCCGAAGCGTCTCTTCAAGATCGTGCACAATATTTATATAAATGGGCTGATGAGCTCGTGAATATGCAAGATGAAATTGCCGATATCATCATGAAAGAAGTCGGCAAAGGATATAAAGATGCACAAAAAGAAGTTGTTCGTACAGCTGATTTCATTCGTTACACAGTAGATGAAGCTATGCATATGCATGGTGAAAGTATGATGGGCGACAGCTTCCCTGGCGGCGCTAAATCTAAACTTGCAATTATTCAGCGCGCTCCGCTTGGCGTCGTTCTTGCCATCTCACCATTTAACTATCCTGTCAACTTAGCAGCTGCCAAGCTTGCACCGGCCCTTATTACAGGAAACGCCGTTATCTTTAAACCGGCTACACAAGGTGCAATTAGCGGTATTAAAATGATTGAAGCCTTGCATAAAGCAGGCCTTCCAAAAGGACTTGTTAACGTAGTAACAGGACGTGGTTCTGTCATTGGTGATTACTTAGTAGAGCATTCTGGCATCGATATGGTATCGTTCACAGGTGGTACACACACAGGAACGCATTTAGCGAAAAAAGCGGCAATGATCCCACTTGTCCTTGAACTTGGCGGAAAAGATCCTGGTATTGTACGCGAGGACGCAGACTTACAAGAAGCTGCCAAACATATTATTAGCGGGGCATTCTCTTACTCCGGTCAACGATGCACAGCGATTAAACGCGTACTTGTACATGAACATGTAGCAGATGAACTTGTTCGCTTATTAAAAGATGAAATTGCAAAGTTATCTGTTGGTTCTCCGGAACAAGACAGCACGATCGTACCATTAATCGATGATAAATCTGCTGATTTCGTTCAAAGTTTAGTAGACGATGCAGTGCAAAAAGGTGCAACTGTTGTCATCGGCAACAAACGTGAGCGTAACTTAATCTATCCAACACTTCTTGATCATGTAACGGAAGATATGAAAGTCGCTTGGGAAGAGCCATTCGGTCCGATTCTTCCAGTCATTCGCGTTTCTTCTGACGAACAAGCAATTGAAATTGCAAACAAATCTGAGTTTGGTTTACAAGCAAGTGTATTTACAAAAGATATTAACAAAGCATTTCACATCGCAAACAAAATTGAAACAGGCTCTGTTCAAATTAACGGACGCACTGAGCGCGGCCCAGATCACTTCCCATTCATCGGTGTAAAAGGTTCTGGTATGGGCGCACAAGGTATTCGTAAAAGCCTTGAATCTATGACACGCGAGAAAGTAACAGTATTGAATTTGATGTAAAGACAGAAAACCTCTTTTTTAGGTGGGCGAGAGCACCTGGCCATGCATAGTAGCGGTCAGGGCTTTTTTCTGCCACTTGCGAGGTTTCAAACAAAAAAACAAAGTAAAAAGAAGTAGAAAATAATTTCTACTTCTTTTTATATTTTATAAAAATGGTTGCTAGCACTATATTTCTCTCGCACACACTCTATATCATTTTCATATATATATATTAACTTCTGATAGAGAGGAGGCGTTCTTATGGCAGTATCAAGATTAAACGGCCTAGTGGAAGGCGACAAAATTCGTGTGTTTTCAGCAGGACGTGAAATTGACGGTCAAGGCGTTTTCATTCGCGTAGAAAACAACTTCTTAGTTTGGGTTGATAACTTTGCAAATATCAACGTTACAAGCTTAGATACAATTAGCGTTCGTAAAGTTTCCTAATTACCTATAAAATTGTTTTACACTTTCACAAAAAGACACTGGGTCTATATCAAAAGGAGTTATATTAATCCTTTTTGAATAGACTCTGTTCAGATTAACGATGCACAAACTATTCGTAAGAATTTTGAATCTATGACGTGTGAGAAAATAACAGTATTGCATGTAATGTAACTCTATAAAAATGGTTGCTAGTACTACCTCTCTCTCGCACACACTCTCTAACATTTTCATATATATATATTAACTTCTGATAGAGAGGAGGCGGACTCATGGCAGTATCAAGATTAAACGGCTTAGTAGAAGGCGATAAAATTCGCGTTTTTTCAGCAGGAAATGAAATTGACGCTCAAGGTGTTTTCATTCGTGTAGACAACAACTTCTTAATCTGGGTGGATAGCTTTGCAAATATTAACATTACAAGTTTAGATACAATTAGCATTCGTAAAGTTTCCTAATTACCTATAAAATTATTTAACCCTTTCACAAAAAGATACTGGGCCTATTCAAAAAGAGTTATACATACCCTTTTTGAATAGACTCTTTTTTTATAATACGCTTTACACTTTTTATATGACTAATGGTTAAATCATAATCTACGTTAATCCAATATAACCATTCATTTGTACACTCAATAAAGATCCCTTCTGTACTTGTTTCCCCGTCAAATACTTCTATCTTATCTCCTAACGAAAAAAGAGGAGGTAATGCACTCTTTTCTGTTTTTTTACTTACATTCGTTTGTATATTATAGAGTAACCTCATACATTGTTCTAAAGAAACTGCGAGTTCTTCATTTTGTTTTTTTAGCTCCTCTATCGGATCCGGTTTTTCACACCTGTACATTTCCTTTCCACATATAAAACAGTTTCTCTTTAACCAGCTCTCCATCCGTTTATCCCTCTCAAATAAAGTGCTCTTCATGATAAAAGCTGCACTTTCTCCTTCTTTTATATACATATTGTATGATGCAAATCCAGAAGTTGTTTCATTATTTAAAACATACTTTATTATCTCAATCATCTGATTATATTTATTTGCATTGACGAATAAAAATCCATTTGTTACCCTTGGTTATGTTAACTTTATATATAAATCCTCATTCGTATCTCGGTGAGGTAGAGGTTGCAATTATTAATAGTATGATTTGGGAGATGTGTGGCATCGCTGAACAAATCTGAAAGGAATAATTGCCGAAGCAAGAAGTATCCACAACGCTTTTTTGCTGGGTCTGCATTGAATAAGTGCAGGACTGTCACAAGCTGTTTGCTTGTGGAGAGCTATCGAGAGATATGTCCGTGGGTTTCTTAATAAGATTGAGAAGCGCGTGAACATATACGCGCTTTTTTGTTTTGTTTGGAACTTCAAACACATACATATCTCCTCGCTTGACTTGGTTATACTAATTTTGGAGGTAGTTTCTATGCAACAAAAAAAATGGGGTTTTTGGGTACTCACTGCATTTGTAGTTGGAAATATGGTCGGAGCTGGTATTTTCATGGTTCCGAGTACATTAGCACAAACAGCTAGTCCTCTTGGTGTTACATTAGCTTGGTTAACGACAGGATTTGGCGTGTTAATGTTAGCTCTTGTTTTCGGTAATTTAGCAATTCGTCGTCCCGATTTAACAACAGGTCCGCAAAGTCATGCTTATGCACTCTTTTCTTCACAAAAAACGAAAAAAATGGCGGGTTTTAGCATCGTATGGGGCTACTGGGTTGCAAACTGGGCAAGTAACGTAGCGATCATTACATCATTTGCTGGTTATTTATCGCTCTTTTTCCCAATTATGAAAGATACGCATGTATTATTTTCAATCGGAACGTTCAACATTGAAGTTGGAAAACTAATTACGTTCTCTATTTGTACCCTTTTACTGTGGGGGACACATATGATTTTAACGAACGGCATAAACGGTGCTGGGAAATTGAACTTCCTTGCAACAACAACGAAAGTAACAGGATTCCTTCTCTTCATTGTGGTAACGTTATTTGCCTTCCAAGCATCTAAACTTGGACAATGGTATACACCGATTATTGATAAAGAAGGCGTTTCACACGGACTATTATCACAAGTAAACTTAGCTGCCTTAACAACACTTTGGGCCTTTATCGGCATCGAGTCAGCTGTCTTATTATCAAACCGTGCTGTTTCACCAAAAACAGTAAAACGCGCAACTGTTACTGGCTTACTATTAACAGTTGGTATCTATTTAGGAATTACAATCTTAACAATGGGCGTTCTTCATGTCGATAAACTACAAGCATCTGAACGACCATTAGCAGATGCATTATCTGCAGCAATGGGACATGGCGGCGGAAAATTAATGGCGCTGCTTGCACTTACTTCTTTATTTGGATCCATCCTAGGTTGGGTTTTATTAAGTTCAGAAGTACCATATCAAGCAGCAAAAGAAGGATTCTTTCCATCTTTCTTTACAAAAACAAATAAAAAAGGGAGCCCGATTTATTCGCTTCGTATAACAAACATTATGTCGCAAGTGTTCCTATTCTCAACACTATCCGGGACAATTGCCGAGGCGTATACATTTGTTATTACCGTTTCAACACTTGCCTACTTAATTCCATATCTCGTTTCACCAATCTTCCAGCTTAAACTTGTTATGACAGGTGAAACATACGAAAATCAAAAAGGTTCTCGTATCATAGATGGAATCATTGCGGCTATTGCACTTATTTATGCACTATGGGTTATTAAAACAGGATCTTCTGATGTGAAAACATTCCTGCTTGGCATTGGATTATTTATCGTCGGATTTGCATTCTATCCATTAATGAAACGTGATGAGAAAAAAGAGAAACAAAACGAGCAAGTTGCCTAAAAAGGTAGCTTGCTTTTTTATGTACATATAAAGAAAGAAAACCTCTTCTTTAGGGTGGACGAGAGCATCTGGCCGTGTGTGGTAGCGGTCAGGACCTTTTTCTGCCACGTGCGGTGTGAAAACAAAAGATATTTTCCAAATTCACCCATGATATCGTGATGTGCATATGATAAAATAACAGAAAAAGGAATAAGGAGTATTTGCAACATGTTACAAGTTTTCAAAAAGAGAAGTGTTGTGCACATTATAGGATATTTATTAGGGATTCTTGGATGCGTTCTCAATTTAACTGTGTGTATTCGCAAATTTTATTTAAATATGGAAATGATAATAGCTCTTTCCTGCCTGCTCATATCGACAATTTTTGTCTTATTCGCGATTATTCTAAACCGCCCATCTCTTATGTGTTTAGCTGTCTTCCCTACTTTACCTATTATGTCTTTGCCTATAATGGTATTAATAATAGCTAATTGCATGTATATTGCAGCAAGCCTATGCATGACAACCGAACACATACCTAAAAAAGGAAAACAGAAAAATAAAAGACTAGAACATTTTCGAAAAAATGGGTATTGAGTCGCTTCGAAGACCTGTTCATATATTTCAAATCGTAACAATCTACAATATAGAGGTGGCTATAGTGACAATCGAAACACTTTGGACGAGTCGTTTCCAGCAACATCTACAAAAAATCACGATGTACTTTGCTCGTATTGTAAGTGGTCTAGTTTATAGCTTCCTTATTCTTTTTGGCACTGGCGGCTATTATTATGCAAAATTTCTTCGTTCCTTTCCATCTGAGTCTGTTGCATTAACCATTGTGATGATTTTACTTACGGTTATACTCACTCGTTCTCCCATTCGAACATTTTTACAAAAGCCAGATATCCTATATCTATTGCCGATAGAAGAAAAACTAGCCTACTATGTTAAGCGTTCTCTTTTATATAGTTATATCATGCAACTCTTTCCATTATTATGCGCGGTACTCATCATTACACCTCTTGCCCAGCAATCATTACATACAACTCCCGCTTTTTTATGCGGAGTCTTTGTCATTCTTGCTTTTATAAAGTGGTGGAATATGTACATACATTGGACATATAGAAATACAGACTTTGCTTCATACTGGTTACTTATTCGGATATTCTGCAATGCAGCTATTACATATACAATATTTCAATTCTCTTCCATTACGGTTGTAGGAAGTATACTCCTTGTCATAACGCTCTTATTTTTATATACGATGAACAAACAAAAAAGGCACATTCGTTGGGAATATTTAATAGAGCAAGAAGAACAAATGGACATGCGCTTTTATCAATTTGTACATTTCTTTACAGATGTACCGCAAATTAAACAACAAGTCAAACAAAGAAAGTGGCTCACCACCTGGATTGAACAAATCTTGTATAAAAAACAATCTCCTTTTTTATATTTGTATAGTTTATCCTTTGTACGTACTAACGATTACTTTGGTATGTATATACGATTAACTTTAGTAGGAGGCTTTCTTTCCTACTACATTCCCACCTTTATTGGAAAAGGAATCGTCACGTTATGTTTCCTATACATATCATTTTTACAACTTCGTGCTCTTTGGAATTATTTTTCGGGAAATAGTATTGTAGCATTGTATCCAGTTTCACTTGTAGAGCGAAAGCGGGCTTTTATGACGTTTATCTATAGAGTGAGTTTTATACAGTTTTTGTTCTTTTTCGGGGTTATTTTACTGAAATAAAAAGAATCCATTTTGATCACAATGGATTCTTTTTATTTCGAACATTGCCGAAGGGTCTTTATTCCCTGTCGAATCGCCGATATATTAGAAAAACCGCCGATAAATACATCATTTGCACCGATATATCGTGAAAATCGCCGATAAACTTAATTCCGAGTATAGGCAGTAGTTGGAAGCAAGGAGTAAACGTTCGTATCATATGCAACATTATTTTGATATATATAATTTCTAAGAACGCCTTCTTTTTGAAAGCCTAATTTTGTTAGTAGTACATTAGATGCTTTATTTTCTGTAAAAACAACTGCTCCAATCCGAGTTAAATGTAGCTCATGAAATCCGTATGATATAACTTTTAAAACTGCTTCAGCGGCATACCCTTTTCCCCAGTGTTCAGGTAAAAGGGCATAAGCGATTTCCGCTCTCTTATGTTCGAAAGACCAGTCATGAAATCCAATCGTTCCAATAATTCCTTCTGTTTCTTTTATTTGAATTCCCCATTTTATCCCACGTTTTTCTTTATAGTTATTTGAAAAATTCCTAATTATATTTTCAACCTGTTCTAGATCTGTTAATGGATTTTGTCCGTAGTAACGTAATACATCCTCATTTGAAAAGCAATTCAATATTCCTTGTGCATCATCTTCTATTAGTTCTCTCAAAATTAGTCTTTCTGTTTTTAAAATAGGAAACATTCTCCCACTTCCTTGTTCTATATATATTCACTTTGATTTTTTAACATACAAATCGCTACTATGTAGAATACAACATGCCCACTACTGGCCTGCTCCTTTTGTTTCAAACCTCGCATGTGGCAGAAAAAGGCCCTCCCCTAAAGAGGGGGTTTTATATCGGGTTTCAATTTACATTTATATATAACACTTTACCCATTAAATCTTCCCATCAAAATAGTATTATAGTAATTTCCATCCGATAAAATTTTATCATTTTTTAAAATCCCTTCTACTTCAAAACCGTATCTTTCATAAAGACTTTTCGCTTTATCGTTCGTTTCAAGAACATTCAAAGTGATTTTCTTAATTCCATGCGAGTCTGCCCAATTGATGGATTCTGTTAAGAAGTTCTTTCCAATACCGTATCCCCAATACTCTTGTAATACGCACACGCCAAATTCTACTTTATGAGATGTTCTTTTCAATTTGTTCCCTTCACACCTTGAAAAACCTGCAATTCTTCCATTCACTTCAGCTACTAAAAATAGATTACTCACACTGTCTGTATCCTCTTTAATGATTTTTTTAAAACCAGCTTCATCTATGTATGCTTCGCCTTTTTCTCTATCTAAATTCTCTGTTTCGCCATCTATTTGTAATCGTACTTCAGATAAATTTTTTGCATCTTCTTCCATTGCTGACCTAATCATATAACGTATATTACGACTATAAAATTCTTTTGGGCTAATTTTCATTATAATTATCTCCTATATAAATCTGTTTTAATGTTTCGACACATAATTCACCGCTATGCAGAATACAACACGCTCGCTACCGACCCGCTCTTTTGTTTCAAACCTTGCATGTGGCAGGAAAAGGCCCTGACCGCTCCATGCGCGGCCAGATGCTCTTGTCCTCCCCTAAAAGAAAGGGGTTTTATGTCGTTTTTTTAGCTTATATACATATCTTCTATCTTTCACACTTACTTTAATATAATAGAAAGGTTAATAAAACAAGTAGCCTTCTCATTATCCTATCTTCTCTACCTTCTCCCCTTGACGATGATACATATCAACTGCTTTCTTAAATAAGACAATACTACTAATTCCTATGAAGCAGTACAAGATACTCATTCCCCAAGATGCAATAACGGAACCAATCATAATGCCGAGCGTTCCAACCATCTTTGCGATTTGAAAGACCATGCCGTTTATGGCCATATAAGAACTTCTCGCATCGTCTCTTGCCATATCTGCCCGAATCGATTGGCTGACTGGCACATACATCATTTCTCCAATTGTTTGGAACAAACCTGCGAGTAATAAAACCCATAGACTGTTACTTGCTCCAAATATCGTAAATCCAATTGTATAGATAAATAAACCTGTATACAGTACTTTCCGGTCCTCAAAGTGATTCATGATTTTTACTATAAGCGCTGAAAAGAAAACGACTAGTACTGTATTTTCAGTGGAGATCCAGCTTAGCATCCGAATCCCTGTTAAGTCAAAACTATTTCCGTTCCAAAGTGAAAATGTTATCGTTTCAAATTCTTTTTGCAGACGGACACCGATATAGTTATTAATTTGAAACTCTAATGATAATGCGCATATACTTCCTAAACATAATACGATAAATGCCTTGTCTTTCACGACTACTCGGTAATTGCTCACCATATCTGTTAATACGTTTTTCTTTTCTACTTTCTTTTGAACGACATATACTTCTTCCATGTAAACTGTAATTAAATACAGTGTTAATAATGCAATACCTGTCAGCAGCATAAATAATTGAAAACGATAATGTTCAAAGAGAAGTCCG
Organism: Bacillus bruguierae; assembly: GCF_037104725.1. Classification (NCBI taxonomy): domain Bacteria; kingdom Bacillati; phylum Bacillota; class Bacilli; order Caryophanales; family Bacillaceae; genus Bacillus; species Bacillus bruguierae. Next base: position 63,728 of record NZ_JBAWSX010000014.1, read on the forward strand.
CCGAAAATCGCACCGATCGCAATCGATAAATTGATTGCCCAGTAATTAATGCTGTACATCATTTTTCGGTTTTCCGGTGTACTTACATCAATTAGCATTGCTTCTGTTGCTGGATTCATCACGCCAGAACCGATGCTATTGATCAGTAAAAATACAAATGTAAGCCAAGCTGAATCTATATAGTCTGAGTTCACAACTCCCATGCAAGCAATAGAAATGACTTGAATCACCTGTCCGATAATCATGACCTTTTTCCGTCCTAATGTATCGGCAATATAGCCGCCATATAAACCAACAATAAGCGACGCAATTACATTCAATAACAATAAGAATCCCGCTAATGCCGCTCCTAATTTTATGGAAAAGTAAATTGCCATAAATGGAAAAATCATCGTTCCTACTGTTCGAGTTAAAAAGGATGTAATAATTCTAATTTTAATGTTGCGATGCATTGACCAAAATCCCATTTGTTTCCTCCTCCTTCTGTTTCTTCATTTTACTTTGAAAAAGAGGAAGAAAAAGGTTAAAATATTCTGAAGAGTTTCCCCTTTTAGAAAAAGGAGCTGTATAACATGAAAATTATGGACCACTATATTCGGCTAAGACTTTCCTTTCCAAATGAACAGCATATTCAAAATAGTCTCCAAGAACTGGCCGCTATTTTATTTTGCAGTACAAAAAATGTGAAGATTTTACTGAAGAAAATGAGTGAAGAAAAACTGATTGACTGGATACCAGGAAGAGGCCGGGGAAATAAAACGGAAATTCACTTTCTTCATACATTTACAGAAGCGATTTTGCCGCATGTTGAAGAACTTTTAAAAAATGAGAAGTTAAAAGAAGTTTTCCTTCTATTGAAAGAACCGTTGCCTTTTTTACTGAAAGAACAAATAGAAGAACGATTAAATACTTATTTTGGATATACAACTTCAGATGATCTGTATGATGTGCTAAAAATTCCATATAATCGAAAATTACTCCCCATTGATCCAGCTTTTGCAGCTGTGACAACAGAAAGTCATCTTATTAGCCAACTCGTTGATACATTAGTGAAATATAACGAGAAAACGGACGAAATTGAGCCGCATTTGGCACATACGTGGGAAGTAAGCGATAATCAACTTACTTGGACATTCTACCTGCGTAAAGGTGTTCGTTTTCATCACGGGCAAACATTATCAGGAAAAGATGTAATCTTCTCCTTTGAAAGGTTACAGACCGTTCAATCTCCTTTTGACTGGTTAACAGAGGGAATTGCGAAAATAGACAATCCATCTCCTCTGCAAGTTATCTTTCATTTACGAAAACCAAATCGATTTTTTCTACATTACGTAAGCTCTGTGCAATTATCCATTTTACCGCATGATGTAATGATCCAAAATCACCAGTATATTGGCACAGGTCCCTTTAAAATAAAAAGTCTTACCGAAGATCATATTATTTTAGAAGCATTTCCAGATTATTTTAAAGAGCGGGCACTCCTTGATCAGATTGAATTTTGGTTTGTTCCAAAGCAGTCAAAAATACGAACAAATTACGAATTACCGAACATGGGGTGTAAAGAAGAAAAGGCGGTGGAAACAGAAGAAATTGGCTGTATATACGCAGCATTTAACTTTCAAAAAAACGGCCCGCAGCATGATATCTACTTCCGAAAAGCGTGGGCAGAAATCATGGATCCCTTATCGTTAATCCAAGATCTTGGTGATAATCGTACAATGCCAGCTTATAGCTTCTTTCCCGATAAAAGCCGTACAATGCATAAAGAAACATCTTTATCGAAAGCGAAAGAATACCTGCAACAAAGTACATATAACGGAGAGACGCTACACATCTATTTCTTTGCGGTTAAAGGTAGCGAGTACGATGCAATCTGGTTACAAAAACGATGTGAACCACTCGGCATATGTTTACAGCTTCATCCCTTTCCAGTCACTGATTACTTTAACAAAGAGATTGCCAAGCAAGCTGATATCATTTTAACAGGAGAAGTGCTCGACGCTAATCTTGAAATGGCTTTTCTACATATCTTTAAAAATAAAAGCTGCTTTGTTCATCGTTTTAGACATCCGCATTATCATAAGCAAATTGAAAGCATGCTTGACCGCTTTATAGCAGAGCCAAGTAAAGAAAAACGATATGACTTCATATCTACAATCGAAAAACTTCTTAGTGACCAGTATCTTCTTATCTTTTACTACCATGTCTTAAAAAGAAGAAGTTTCCCATCCGCCTTGCAAAATGTCACCATCGATTCGTTCGGGTGGACGGACTTTGCGAAACTGTGGATTCGTCCTCATGCATAAGAGGCGGAGCTAAACAGCTCCGCCTTCTTTTTCACTTTACAAAGGTAACACAGTAGAATACTTAATCTCTCTTAGCGCTAAACTCGTTTGAATTCTCGTAATGCCGAGCATATTTAATTTACGAATAAAACGTTCCAGTTCATTTCGATCGCGATGCACCACTTTTAAAATATAATCATACTCCCCCGTTAAACAATGACATTCTAATACTTCTGGCATTTCGCGCATCGCTTTCTCTAACACTTCAAGCTTCTCTGCTTGATGAATATTTGTACTAACAAAAATAAAGCATAATAAGTCAAATCCAAGTTTCTCTTGATTTAAAATAGCTACTTGCCGATTAATAAATCCTTCGTTTTCTAATCGTTTCACCCGTGCGTGCGTAGCTGGCGGTGAAAGATTAACGCGTCTTGCAACCTCCGCATTGCTCAGCTGCCCTTCTTGTTGCAGCACATTTAAAATTTGAACATCTAAATCATCTAACCGTTCCATTTCCAATCTCCCTTTTCAAAGCAAACGATTATTCGCGAAAACACATAACAACCGCACTTAAAATGAACAACATTTCGTAAAATAGCATAATCGCTTTATATTATTTCGAATTTTATTAATTATACAAAATAACATATATGACAAACAAGAAAAATGCTACAATTTACATAGTTTAAAGTATATATATTACACCACCGTGCACAGTGGCTTTCTTTCATCAAACGGGCAATGCGCAAGCCCTACTTTCTTGTAAAAGGAGCTAACTCGTATTATGCCTTATGTTATTTTATTACTCATCACAAGCCTATTGTGGGGCGGAAATTTCGTTGTGGGAAAATCTCTTGTCGGGCATGCTTCGCCGATGACACTTACGACTCTTCGCTGGGGCATTGCAGTCATTTGCCTTTTCCCCATTGTTTGGCTGAAAGAAAAGAAACTATTCCCGCCGAAAGAGGCAATTCTTCCTTTATTTCTAATGGGAGTTACTGGTGTTGTTTTCTTTAACATATTTCAATTTTGGGCGTTAGAGCATACATCAGCAACAAATGTTGGACTTATTTCTACGTTAAATACGATTTCTATCGCTGTTTGTTCGGCGCTATTTTTAAAAGAAAAAATAAATATATGGCAAATCACATCAATGATTATTTCCTTTTTTGGCGTTACGCTTGTTCTTTCAAAAGGAAAAATAGATGCACTGTTTTCCTTACATTTTAATATCGGTGATTGGTGGATGATGGCCGCGGTATGCGTATGGGGCATTTATTCTGTTTGCAGTAGATGGGCAACGAAAAAGACAACGCCAATGATGTCTACTTTATATTCTGGTATCTTTGGTATTATCATATTGATTCCCTTTAATATCTCTGATTTCACCATTTCAAATGTAAACGCTTCGTTCTTAGGATCTATCCTGTACACAGGTGTAATTTCAACTGTGTTATGTATGGTTTTCTGGAATATCGGCGTCCAAAAATTAGGGGCGACTACAGCTGGTATTTTCTTGAATTTCAACCCGATTTTCACTGCTATTTTAGCGTTTCTCTTATTAGGAGAACAGATGACGTGGATTCAAATCGTCGGAAGTATGATTGTGATTGGTGGCTGTTACTTATTTTCACACTTTAAATCTAGTACCACTTCATATACATCGACCCGCTTGGCAAAGACTCATTAAGAAGTATGCCAAACATTGTCGAAGAGTCTTTTTATCGTGTCGAATCGCCGATAATCGATACAAAACTTGAGCTGGCAAAGGCACATAGATGCCTTTGCCAGCTCTCACACAAAATACTTCTTCAACAATGGCGGCGTAATAATTGTCGTCAAAATAACAACGATAACAATGGATGTAAAACTCTCTTTCGCCAATAAATTGGCAGTCAATCCGTTTGAAGCAATAATGAGTGCTACTTCTCCTCTTGATACCATTCCTGCTCCAATACTAATGGATGAACGTAAATCAAATCCTGTTAACCGAGCTCCAAGTCCTGAGCCGATTAATTTTGTTAATATAGCAATAACAGTCATAATGATAATAAACCATATTTGATTCCCTAATCCTTGAAACGTAATTTCCATCCCAATACTCACGAAAAAGATAGGAACAAAAATTGCATAGGCAATTGGTTCAATTTTATGTTCTACTTCATGCTTATATGTAGTTTGGGAAATGGCAATTCCTGCTGCAAACGCTCCGATAATCCCGGCAATCCCCATCATTTCACTGTAATAGGCAAAGGAAAAACAAATAATGAGCGCCGCGCTAATTAATGATTCTGAAACACGAAGCGGCGACAAAATTTTCATAATGAAAGGAACAGCCTTCCAGCTAATGAGAAAAATAGTAATAAAAAAGATAATTTTCTTAGCAATTACGATCGTTATATTCACATATTGCGCACCGAGAAAACTCATCACAAATGCTAGTAATATAACAACGATCACGTCATCGAATACAGCTGCTCCTAAGATCGTTATGCTTTCCCTCGTATTCATTTTTCCTAAATCTCGTAATGTTTGCACGGAAATACTAACAGAAGTAGCACAAAGAAGTAGCCCTAAAAAAATCGCATGCGCCTGCACCATCCCAAACAAAAGACCACCAACATATCCGCCGACAAACGGAAAGATAATTCCCCCTATCGCCACAGCAAAGGATGATGTAAGATTACGGCTTAATTCCTCTAAATCTGTTTCAAGCCCAGCCATAAACATAAGAAGCAATACACCAATTTCACTCAATTCATCAATCAGCTCAGAACTATTGATAATACCAAGCATTGCCGGACCAATTACAATCCCGATTATTAACTTTCCTAATACAGATGGTTGTCCAAGCCGTACGCTAATATCACCGGCCAGTTTTGTACAAAGTAAAATGACGACAAGTTCAAAATAAAATAACATGATATCTTCTCCTACGTAAAAATGCATTCGTTTCTTACTGTAGTGTTCGCTTAATTGTGTCGTTTTATTTGTTACAGTTTTTATTGACAAAATATTCTGAAATATGATAAATTCACAAGTAAAATTACATATTTATTCCAAAAAGTACAACTGCACCATTCTCCATTGTATTTATATGTCATACAATCTTGACTCTCTACTTCGTTCTTTCAGGTGCTACGAAACCTCGCAGTTGTGTCTATCCCGTTTTCTAGCGGAAGTAAGAAAGACCACCATTTTACGGAGAGGAGATTTGAATTTGAAAACACTTTTACGAAAGAAACCCCTTACGACCGAAGCACCACGTCAGCTGAGTCGAACATTAAGTGCCCTTGATTTAACCTTTTTAGGCATTGGAGCTGTGATTGGAACAGGCATTTTTGTTTTAACCGGCATTGTTGCGGCAAAGCACGCTGGTCCTGCTATTATGCTATCTTTTCTCATCGCTGCCTTTACTTGTGCATGTGTTGCTTTTTGCTATGCTGAGTTTTCATCCTCTATCCCTATTTCAGGAAGCGTGTATACATATGCTTATATGACAGTTGGAGAAATTGTCGCTTTTATCGTCGGCTGGTGTTTAATGCTTGAATATTTACTCGCAGTTGCTGCAGTTGCCGTTGGTTGGTCTGGTTATTTACAATCACTACTGCTTGGATTTGGAATCAAACTCCCGGCCACGATCGCTTCGGCCCCTGGTATAGGAAAAGGAGGCCTCATTGATTTACCAGCTGTCCTCATTATCCTTTTTATTACATTACTTTTAGGTAGAGGCATTCGTGAAAGCGCACGTATCAATAATATTATGGTATTAATTAAATTAGCCGTCATTATTGCTTTTATCGTTGCCGGTGCAAAATATGTAAAACCAGAAAACTGGACACCGTTTCTACCGTTTGGCTACGACGGAATTATCGCCGGGGCTGCAACTGTATTCTTTGCTTTTTTAGGCTTTGATGCGATTGCAACTGCTGCCGAAGAAACAAAGAAACCGCAGCGCGACCTGCCAATTGGAATTATCGGCTCTCTTCTTATTTGTACCGTACTATATATCATCGTTTCTTTTGTATTAACAGGGATGGTTCCTTACACACAACTAGACGTATCAGATCCAGTTGCTTATGCATTAAGGTTTGTTGGTGAAGATACAGTTGCTAGTTTACTAGCTGTAGGGGCAATGACGGGGATGACAACCGTTATTCTTGTCGTTATGTATGGACAAGTCCGCGTCTCCTATGCGATGAGCCGTGATGGACTACTGCCAAAAGCATTATCTCGCGTAAATGAAAAATTTAAAATTCCTTTAGTAAACACATGGATTATGGGGATTGGCGCTGCGGCACTTGCTGGCTTATTAGATTTACACATGCTTGCAAACCTTGTAAGTATCGGTACATTAACAGCATTCACGTTCGTTTGCTTTGCAGTATTGATTCTACGAAAAACACACCCAGACTTACCACGAGCATTTCGAGTCCCATTTGTCCCTATTTTACCGATCATTGCAATTTGCTGTTGTCTATACTTGATGTTCAACCTGTCAAAAGAAACGTGGATTAGCTTTGGAATATGGCTAACAATTGGTTTATGTGTATACTTTTTCTACTCAAAACGAAACAGTCATTTAATTCTTTCTAAGTCAAACGATGAGAAAAAAGAAGCGTAAAAAAGCAAGCTCGCTATCCTTAGTGAGCTTGCTTACGTCTTCACTTCTGTTCTTTCTTCTTTTTCCAAGATTCCATACTATCAAAGAAAAAGTTAATAAACAATGCTCCTAGTCCTCCTAATACAAAGGTTATTAAAAAAAGCATCCACAGGCTTTTATCTCCCAAAAATTTATATCCGACTAGGAGCACGATACCAACCCATATATACTCAAGAATTTGTTTTATCTTTCGATTCGACACATCATCCGCTCCTTATACACAATCTCTATTCTATTTTAACATATATAAATCCAACTTGACTTTCCAACATACAAGTCGCCGCCATGCTGAACAAAAATAACCTGCTACTTTCGTTCTCTCTTTGTTTGAACTTCGCACGTGGAAGAAAAAGGCCCTGACCGCTTCTACGCACGGACAGACGCTCTCGACCATCTAAAAAGAAAAGGTGTCTATGTCAGGTTTTTAATTTGGATTTATATATATTCTACTTCCTCAAGTCCCGAATGATCCTCACACAAAAGAGACTTGTCCATGACAAGCCTCTTCCCCGCCCTATTTGTTTATACTTTTCTCAGCAAGCCCTATGGCATCCTCTAATGCACGTTGCATACTATCTGCACGTTGATCCGTCATTTTTTGATCACGTACAACCGCTTCGGCTACTTGTATTTTTTGCTCTAATGCTTTCACTGGTTCATGCTTGTATTGCCCTACCTCTGTTCCTACTTGTATCTTTGTTAAGAAATCTTTTGCTCCATTAATCTTTACTTGAAGCTTTTCTTTCGCCATTTGTGGCTTTTCTTCTGCCACTTTAGAATGTAAAAAGGTTTGATGTGCCGTTTGTAATGATTGATACATTGTAACGATTTCTTCTTTTGTTACCGTCATTCTTTCAAATGTTTCTTTTGCACCATTATATGCTTGTTGTAATTCAACAAACGCTTGTTGTGAATATTGACCAGGTTTCTCTCCAAATTCGTAAGTACCTGCCAATGTTTCTTTTACCTTATTCATTTCTTCATATAAGTTTTGGATCTCTTCTATTTTTATCCGATTATGAAACTCATTATAAGCTGCTTTCACTTCAGAAGGCGTTAACGCCTTACTATATAGTCTTGCAAGTGCAACTTTTCCATTTAACGGAACATTACCATTACCAGCGCTTGTTGGATCTGCTCCAATCGCAAATGGTACGTTTGGATGATACACTTTCCCTGTTACTCGCTGACTATTTACTTTTTTCCCATCTACATATACTGCAAGTTCACTTCCATTATATGTTCCTGTTAGATGGTATGTTTTATTAGCTTCTAGCTGTACACCAATATGTTTATAACTGCCACCAATATGTGCCCATAATTCTACATAACCAGAACCTGTTGACTCAAATCCAATTCCACCGCTTTCGGTATTTTCCATAATTGCTTGATTACGAATTTGATTCATAGAAAACGCTGCTTCAAGTGTAAAGGAATCCTTTACCTTTTCTTTTTGCTCATTTGAAAATGGAATATATCCATATGTATTATCCTGCCCACTTAATTTTATTACGTGTTTCTTTAAAGGTTTCTCATACTCAATTGCTACATTTCCTTTTACACTTCCATTTGCACCAAACAATGAATAGTCTTTAAAAGTACCATCTAAAAAGTTCACATCGAATACATCTGCTTTCGGTACTTTCGCATTCGGATCGATTACTTCTGTATTCGTTTCAAATTCTTCGCGCAAAGGAGCACTACTTTCATTTCCAAATGAATCTAATGGTGTTACTTCTATGTTATATTCCGTATTAATATCTAGTCCACCTAATGTAAATGTCAACTCTTTAGGCACCGGATCCCGGTAAAATTCGGAAAAGACTAAAAGCTGGTTTTTCACCTTTCCTGTTGCTTTCTCTTTTGCTTGCAAACGGTATGAGTGAACGAGTAAATTATCTACAGCTTGTGGAAATGTCGCTGTCACAGATGTCTCTGTTATATTCGAAAGTTTCAGCTTTACATCCTGTAAAAATGCCGGCTTTTCCTTATCGCGATCTTCTGTATACTTGAAAGATTCTTTCTTTGCTGGAAGTTCAACTACCCACGGCTCACCTGTCCAAGAGTTATTATGAAAATCACGGCGATGAATCGTCACTTTTTGATCGTCAACTTCTACCAATAAGCCTTGGCTTAATGTTTCAGCTCCCGGCGGAATATTTCCTTGTACTTTTCCCTTTTCTATTTCCATATAACTAACTGATGATGTCCCAACAGACGTAAAATCTTTTTGATGAATTGACCTTGGATCATCAAGTGGATAATGAGAATGACCAGAAAACGTTACAGCTTGTGGATATTCTTTTAAGACTTCATTAATTTTGGCACTATCATTTGTCCCCCATTCATGACTCCCGTACACTGTTCCTTTAATATGCTGATGTAAAAAGACAAAGATTGGTTTACTTGGATCAGCTTGCTTCGCTTTTACTAATTCCTGTTTTAACCAATTAATTTGTGTATCTGAATAATATCCATGTGTCACTCCATTTTCCGGACTCATCACAAGAAAATGATAGCCTTTTACAACTTTGTGATAATAGATAGATTCCATTCCTGTTTTTTTAAGAAAACGTTTCTGTGCATCATGCGCAATTAATCCATTCCAATAATCATGATTACCTAAAGCATACATAGCAGTTGCATTTTGATTTCCATATTGCTTATAAGTTTGGAAGAAACGATCATACTGTTGCGTCGAACCGCTGTCTGTAAAATCACCAACAACTACAAAGGCATCTTGGTTTGGAGCTACTGCGTTTAATTGCTGCAGCGCTCTTTGAAAACGAAACGTATCATCCGTCCCACTATTTTTAATATGTACATCACTTAACACCGGAAAAACAAGCTTCTTCTCAGACGATCCTTTCTCTGTTTTTTCTTCTTTTGTTTCCGCAAAACTAGTCCAAGAAAAAGATGTAAATACTAAAAAGAAAACTGTTAAAAAACCAATAAGACCTTTCACTTTACACAACGTCCTTTTAATCACAAAAATCCTCCTCGCGTATATTGTAAAATACAAGAATATTTTAGCGAAACGTTATTAAACTAGTATAAAATGAAGGTAAAAATTGTTAAAAATTTGTAAAACAAAGTAAAAACCGCCAAAATACGGCGGTTTTCTTATCGATATTCTCTTCTATTTTTTTTCTTAATAAGCTTGTACATAACGACCCCAATTAAGAAAACAGCTATCATTCCTAACACCGGCAGCATATACTGCTCCACCATAGCACCAGCCTTGTGCCAATGCGGACCTAGTTTCATTCCGACATAAATATAAAGTGCCGTTAATGGGAACATCGCAACAAATGTGTAGATGATAAACTGCCAAATATTCATTTTCGCCATACCGCACGGAATCGAAATAAGCGTACGTACACCTGGAACAAATCGCCCTGTAAATGCCACCACTGGACCATATTTCGCAAAGAAATGATCTGCTTTTTGAATTTGTTCTTCTTTAATAAAGAAATACTTTCCATATTTTATTAATAGAGGACGGCCCCCGTAATATCCTAAAGCATACAATGTTAACGGTCCTGTCGTTCCTCCAATTGTACCCGCTAAAACGGCAATCCAAAAATTCATATCACCTTCATATACCCAATAGCCCACGAGCGGCAATACAACTTCAGCTGGGACAAACTCAAACGTTAAAGCTAACACAACACCAAAATAGGAAAATTGTTTTAAGTAATTAATAAAATCTAAAATCAGTTGTTCCATCTATCTTTCTCCTACTCTATTAGTCCATACTTATCCTGTAAATGAACAGGAGCCATCTTCACAATGCGCTGCAAAATAAACAAAATTACCGCTACATCATCTAGCACACCAAAAAACAATAAAAAATCTGGAATGATGTCAAATGGAAACATGACATATCCACATAAGAATAAGATAGAAAGCATTTTCTTCTTCAATTCAACATCCTTCGATATAAAGAATTCACCTAAAAACGGAATGAATTTACGTACTTGAAAGATTAGACGTACTCTTTTCCACAATTTTCTCATATTCCTTCTCCTCTCTCGTTCTCCTATTCCTGCATACAAAAAGGACCTTTACCGAAATGGTAAAGGTCCTAAAAAGACAATAAGGGGCCCTTACCATGATTGGTAAAGGTCTCACTAACAACACGATTGTTGCCAACAAAGCCGAGGGTTTCTCCCTGTAATGACGACTTTGCTGCAAGAGCTACTCCCCTTTATATACATGTTTTATACCGCTATGTTAAAAGATTTCATATAAAAAGTCAACGTTTCATGCATTAGCTAATAGCCCTAACAGCTCATAACAAGAAGTCTCTGTATAGGAATCCCTCATTACTAACATACTAAGCATATTCATTTTCTTTATAAATGATTTTGTGTAAAGGAGGATATTCTTTTGTATACAATTTGGAAAGGCTCTCTCTCATTTGGATTACTCAAAATTGGGATTAAATTGTATAGTGCAGTAGAAGAAAAAGATATTAAGTTATTACATCTTCATAAAGATTGTCTTACTCCTATTAAATATAAAAAAATTGCTCCCAATTGTTTAGATGAAGAAGTAGAGGAAACGGATATTGTGAAAGCTTACGAATACGAACCTCATAAATACATTATTTTAGATGAGAAAGAATTAGAGAATTTAAAACGAACCCACGAATTACGAGCAATACACTTTCTTTCCTTTATTCAAAGTGACGAAATAGATCCTATTTTTTTCGATCGTTCCTACTTTGTTGGTCCTACTACTGGGTCAGAAAAAGCATATTTATTATTAAAAGAGGCTCTTGATCGAACGAATAAGTTAGGTCTTGTACATATATCTCTTCGTAAAAAGCAGCATTTAGCAATTGTCCGCAATTTTGGTCAAGGTCTACTGCTACAAACCATTCACTATTCCGATGAAATCCGAGAAGTTGAAAACATTCCAAATCTACCAAAACACGAAGAAATCCCCATCCAAAAACAAGAACTTGTTGCAGCAATGAACCTGATTCATCATCTTACCACTCCGTTTACACCAGAAGAATATACAGACGAATATCGAGAAGCTCTCCTTAATCTCATTGAAGAAAAAATAGAACATGATGAAAAAACAGAAACAATTTTCCCTTCCAAAAACATTGTAGACATTATGGAAACATTAAACGCCAGTATTGAACAAACCAAACAAAAAACGAAACTACAAAAACGAAAGGCCAAATAAAGTGAAACTTCCATCAGTGGGGAGCTTCATCCCCCACTGATGGAAAGCCTGCCCAATCGGGCTTTTACGGACAGTTGTCCCCCACCTATCTTCTTTAGAAAAGCGGAAGCGGCTCGCTCAGAAGCGCAGGACGCCCACGTCCCTGACAAAGAGGCGCTTTTTGCCTCGTCGAAGGGGCGAAACGACCGGAGATTCTAGCCGCTAGAGCTGGACAACGCTTCTCTCTAAATTTTGAGGTAGGGGTCTTACTGCCTACGAATAGCGGGATAAATTGGCCTTTCATTTCCCTAAAAGGGTTTGCAATTTGGAATCTCAATTCCTGAAGACTGCGCCAGTTTTAATAAATAATAGCACTCTTCCCTTGCCATATGATCTGGCATTCTCCCCGAAAGCGAGCTTAGCATTTGTCCCGATAACTCTAACTCTTCTAGTTCCTGAAGAAAACGCGAAAATAAAGTAATTTCCAGCGAAACATCTTTTGTGAACTTCTTTAAAGCAGGGAAAGATACTAATTCTGTCCGTAAATAACCAGCCATTTCAACAGCTTTTAAATATAATTGTTCAAAATGCTTTTCATATTCTTCACTTTTTTCTTTTAAACGTTTTTCAACAGAATCTAATCCGGTAGACATGGCTTCTGCATGACCGGCTGCATCTATTAACCAAAGAAGATGATGGTGTAATTCGTGAAAAAGAGGAGGCACTTTTCCTTCCATTAAATATTTCAGTATCGTTATGTATTCTTCGACTTCATTAACCATGTGATTAAGAAATGTCGGTGTTAAATGAATAGAAATTTTCCCTTCTAATTGTTTATGTAAAATATGCAATTTAAACTTTCTTATTTCATTTGCCGCTTCATTTGCCTCTTTTGCAAGTGCAATTAAGTTAGTAGTTCCAATTTTCTTTTTCAATTCATCAAACTTTTGTATAAAATACATTGCTCGCTCGATTTCCTCTTTTTCTTTAGGAGCTAAAGCATCCGTTATAAAATGAGCATGATCTTCCAAAATCCTTAACCAAAACCGATGCTCGAATAATGCATTTTCTTCATAAGCTCGATCCATCATATTTCCCCCTCACAATGGACGTTTCTTATTATATATATTCATGCACCTTTTGCCTATGATAAGGAATCCCCACTCTCATATTGTGATTGCAACTGAATCATATGCTGATCGGGATCATAAACAGATAATACTCTTTTCTTCTCTATATAATCTTCCAGTTCTGTGTACATAACTTGGTAGTAATCTAACTTTTTCAATAAATTTTCCACTTCATGCAGCTGTATATTCACTTCGATTTCCGGAAGAAATTGTTCACACTGAGCAGCTTCTTTGTCCCTATTTAGAACACAGCAAATCCGCATTTCCCCTGCATCATACCACACCCCAGGTACATCTAATTGCGGCCTTTCTATACTTGGCCGAAAACCTAATATACCTTCATAAAAATATAATGTTTTCTTTAAATCACTGACCTCTAACACAACAGAATGTATCATCTTATCCTCCTTCCCCTTTCCCATCTATTAGTTTTTGTATATGAGTCATAAACGATAATTATGTTTGAATACAATACATAATAGCGATGTTTTCCAAAGGAGGTGTATAAGTTGGATAAATCTGTGAAGTCATACACACCGTATCACAGTCCGCAAGACCCCTGTCCACCCATCGGGAAAAAATACTACTTTACCCCGCCGCATTTATATATGGGATTTCAGCCGCCAAACTTACCGCAATTCTCTCCAAGTGAAGCACTAAAGAAAGGGACACTGTGGCCTGCTTTATATGACTATTATGAAAATCCTTACAAAAAAGGACGGTGAGGCTATTATGACGCAACCACTTCCTAATGAATTTTATAAATGGATGGAAGAAATGCAGGAACTTGATTTTGTACTCGTAGAACTCACCCTCTATTTAGATACCCATCCCGATGACGTTGCATCCATTAAACAATTTAATGATTTTTCCTATAAACGCAGACTATTAAAACAGCAAATTGAAGAAAAATACGGACCGCTTCAACAGTTTGGAAATAGTTATTCAAAAGCTCCTTGGGAATGGAATAAAGGACCTTGGCCATGGCAAATGTAAAGGTGGGGAAAATATGTGGATATATGAAAAAAAATTACAATATCCTGTAAAGGTAAGTACTTGCAACCCAAAACTCGCAAAATTTTTAATTGAACAATACGGTGGTGCCGACGGCGAATTAGCCGCTGCACTGCGCTACTTAAATCAGCGCTACACCATTCCCGACACAGTTATTGGTTTATTAACAGACATCGGAACGGAAGAGTTTGCACATCTTGAGATGATTGCAACAATGGTATATAAATTAACAAAAGATGCCACGCCTGACCAAATGGTAGCGGCTGGTCTTGATGCTCACTACGCTGATCATGATAGTGCTATTTTCTATCACAATGCTGCAGGTGTCCCTTTTACAGCAACCTACATACAAGCAAAAGGAGACCCAATTGCAGATTTATATGAAGACATCGCCGCAGAAGAAAAAGCAAGAGCCACATACCAATGGCTCATTAATATGTCCGACGATCCCGATTTAAACGATGGATTGCGTTTTCTACGAGAACGCGAAATTGTTCACTCCCAGCGCTTTCGAGAAGCGGTCGAAATATTAAAAGAAGAACGAGATCGACAAATTTATTTTTAAAATATATGAGAAATCAACATAAAAACCACTTTTTTTAGCTGGGTGAGAGCATCTAGCCATGCATAGAAGCGGTCAGAGCCCTTTTCTGCCACAGGCGATGTTCAAACAAAGTGAGCAAATGATTCCATTCCTCGTATATATTCGAGTCGTTCTATTACTTTTAGAAATTCTTCCCTCCTTCGCTTACTTATAATTTCTAAATCTCGTTTTGAAAAAGTGTAGTAGGTTCCTAGCACCTACTCATCTTCAGAAATTTGTATAAGAGCCTGTCGCTGTTACGGTATAAGCAATTCTCTACCTCTCGCAATTTTCATACAGTATCATTTCATTTCTGTAATTTGTTATTTTCGGAAACAAATTGGATAATTTTAAAAGTTTCTTTGCACTAAAAAAAAGCTGCTAAATATAAGCAGCTTTTTTATCTATTTGTTCCTATCGTTTTTACTTTTGACGAATATCAATCCACCAACGATCTTTCGCATTCATATTTTCAGTGCCACTAAACCCACTGTAATGGAAAGCATCAAGGAAGAGTGAATCCAGTTTATCCTCATCTACAAAATAACCTAAGTTAACCTTCATCGTTTGTCCTGGTGGGATACTGCCAATATTGTAAAAGCTTTTTCCGTTTCCGTGAGGTTCTAAATAATCAACTTCGCTCGTCATAGTACTTTTTTCGTCAATTCCATCTTCTTTAGCATAGTTCCATGCATTATTTTCAGGTTTAAGCACTTGTATGGATGGATGCATGTAGATTTCTTGTGTCGCCTGTTTACCAATATTTTTCACTGTTGTTGTCAGGTAGACAAATTTAGGAGTAACTAATTTCGACTCTACTAATTTGTCAATTGAATCTTTACCATCTCCAACTTTATATACATCCCGTTTGTACGGTATCAATTTATTCGTCTGATCTAAAGCCTTATTCTTGCTTAGAACTTCTAGTCCCAAATTATTAAAGTTCTCTTGTTTAAAATCTTTAATTGAATCAAAGACTTCAACTTTTTCTACAACATATTCAAGTTTGCTGTTACTTTTGATGTTATCTAGGGTTACTGGAACCATTTGACCTACGCTAAATAGTTGTTTGCTGTCTTTTTCCAAAGGAATAACGCTAGGTTTTGTTGGTTCACTTGCTTTGCTAAAATGATCTTTATCATAATCTGCTATATCTGATGCCTTTTCTTTTAATGTGGGCTCAAGTGAAATGTTCCCTAAGACCTTCATCATTTGTTCTTCATTTACATCGGCTCCAATAAAACTTTCTAACATAATCCCCTCTTCCTCAAAAAAGAGAAAGACCTCTCTGTCAAACGGTAAATTGTTGTTTCCGGTGTCTCTATGGACAATCACTGCTTTCCTGCCATTTATCTCTTTTTCTTCGTAGCTTTTTGAGTACAGAGTTTGAAAATTCGAATTTTTCCCCACTCTCCAAAGAATGAATGAAAATCCACCCTTTGCGTAGTTATCTTTAAATGAATATTTCATAGCATTGTGATCGTCTACTGCCATATTTTCTGGTAAATAGCCGACTTTCAACTTATACCAATTATCAATCTTTTTCGGGTCCTTATTTGTCACTGAAACATTTACTTCATAATTATGTTTTTGGACAATCATATCATAGACTTTTACTGCGCCAAAAGCGGTTGTTGGTATGCCGATTAATAAGCAGGCAGCAGCGATTAAAATACGATTCTTTTTACGCTTGGCCTGTGATTGCCCACCTTTCATCTTAATTTCCTCCATAAACAATTTCTTTTTGTGCGTGTATGTATCTGAAAATTTATGTTGTTCATCCAGCCTATCAAAATCATCTAAAGCGATTTTTTCAGCAAGGTCATACATTTCTTTGGAGTTCTTGGAATTCGTCATTTTGCATACCTCCTATCATATTTTGTACTCGTTTTCGAGCGCGTTCAAATTGCTTGCGGACATTGACCTCAGTTATCCCCATTAGATTTGAAATTTCCTGATAAGTTAAGTTATAGAAGACTTTGTACTTAAAAACCTGTCTGTTAGACTCATTTAACGCTTCTAGCAATGTATCAATTTGAACTTCAGACATGAAACGCTGTTCCCACTTTTCAATATTTTCATCTGCTACTTCCGGTAATTCTCTTTGATATTCTTCCAAGAACATTTCCTGTCGTTTATTTTTCCGGTAGTTATCAATCGCTTTGTTTTTCGCAATTCTCAAAATGTAGCGTTTAAGCTCTTGAGTGTTCAAGCCCCGTAGCTTTTCCAAATTCTGATAAAGAGTCATAAACGTCTCTTGAACTGCATCTTCAGCCTGCTGAACATTATTTAAAATAGAATAGGCCACATGATAAATTTTTTGTTCATACAGCTCGTATAGCTCTTCCATCTTTTCATAATCCTTATTTGTAACTTTCATGTAATCCCTCCTCTCACACTATATAACGAATGAGCGCTATACTTTGTGACACTTCCTCCAGTTATTAGAAATCTAGTTGTATCCTACATAAAATAATAAAAATCTCATTATCACAAATTTCTATTTATTACTTATAAATTCGTTTTTTGGCATATAGAATGCTGTCATACAAACAGGGCAGGGGCCTGCACTTATTTGTCTATTTTTGTTTTCAAACCTTGCATGTGGCAGGAAAAGGCCCTGACCGCTCCTATGCATCGCCAGTCCCTCTCGCCCATTTTAAAAAATGCTTTTCTGCCTTTTTTTCATAAAGTAACTAAGTAGTTACATCTCTTAAAAATTACCTGTTGCTTTCTAATCATCAGACCATTAAAATAAAAACATCAATTCGACAAATTATTTGAATTTTCGACAAAAATATCTAGGAGGACTTCTATAGAATGCGTACAACTTTAAAACCATCCCAAATTCTCTCGATTAGCTTATTGCTATTTGCGATTTTCTTTGGTGCTGGTAATATGATTTTTCCGCCCCTGCTTGGCCTTTCATCTGGAGAGAATATGTGGGTGTCTATCGCAGGATTTGTAATTACCGATGTCGGTTTATCACTATTAGCAATTGTTGCAGTTGCATTAGCAGGAGGTAGCTTCAAAACCCTTGCAAGCCGTGTTCATCCAAAATTCGCAACGATTTTTGCCATCATTATTTACCTTTCGATTGGACCGCTTTTCGTTATCCCGCGTACAGGATCTGTTTCATACGAAATCGGAATTGCACCGCTTTTTCAAGATCACTGGTATTCTATGTTGCTCTTTACAGGAATTTTCTTTACGATTACCTACTTCCTATCGTTAAATCCTTCCAAACTAGTGGATCACATCGGAAAAATTTTAACACCTATTTTACTCATTATTATTGTGGTTATGGCAACAAAAGCAATTCTTTCACCAACAAGCTCGTTCGCTACTCCTGTTGGTGACTACAAAGAAATTCCATTTTTCAAAGGTTTCTTAGAAGGCTTTTTAACATTAGATGCGATTGGAGCACTTGTATTATCTAACATTGTTGTAAATGCGATTCGTCAAAATGGAGTAAATGATAAAAAGGCAATTACAAAATATACGATTATATGCGGAAGTATTGCAGCTTTATTTTTAACAGTCATTTATTTTGCATTAGGTTATATTGGCGCATCAAACGGGCACCTTGGACAATTCGAAAACGGTGGCCAACTATTAGCGACAATTATGTACCAATTATTTGGGACAAGCGGCAACATACTATTAAGCCTAGCCATTATTTTCGCTTGTTTAACGACAGCAATTGGTGTTGTTAGTGCATTTGCAAACTACTTTTCAAACGTATTAACAAATGTCTCATATAAAAAACTTGTATTGTGGGTTTGTATTTTTAGCTTTATCATTTCTAACTTAGGATTAAGCATATTAATTAAACTGACACTACCGGTATTAATCATCCTTTATCCGATTACAATTATCTTAATTTTCGTATCGTTTATTGATAAATATACGAAAAGAAAACCTAGTGTGTATATCGGCGCAATGATTGCGGCCTTTATTATAAGCTGCATTCATGCACTTGATAACATCGGCATGATGCCATCTGCCATTACATCCCTTGCAAGTGCAATTCCATTTTACAAACTAGGAATTGGCTGGATCGTTCCAGCAATTATCGGCGGTATTGTCGGTTACTTTATTCCGCAATCACAAGCTGAAGGTGAAGTTTCTGCAAAATAAAAAGACTAGGGAGCCCTAGTCTTTTTATTTTACCTTTAACATATAAGTCACTGCTGCGCAGAACAAAACATGCCCCGCACTCGCTTTCTATTTTTGTTTTGGAACCATCGCACGTGGCAGAAATAGGCCCTAACCGCTTCTATGCATCGCCAGTTCCTCTCGCCCACCTAAAAAAAGAGGCTTTTGAACTTACATTTATATAAAAAACCTCTACGTTCTTCACATCGTATGCTTAAATACAAACAATTCTTCCTTCGTTTGTGTTATAGATTGCGTCGTTTCTCCTTCTTCCTGCTCTGTTCTCTCTCCTAGCTTTGCTTTCGCCACCGCATCCTGGATACATTTCACAATCATATTCCCTGAAAAAATGGTGAATCCAAAACAGGTAATAGGTACAAGAGGAATCCATGGGTGCACTGATAAAGAACGAAAGTATACCCCAATTAGACCTGACCATTCATGAGTAAAAGAATTGATCTCTCCCTCAAAAAACACTACCGTTCCCCCAAAGAATAAACCTAATAAACCGAGATGCAAGAAAATAATAAGAGTCTGTACAAACTGCTGCATAAATACAATGACAAAGGTTGGGTACAAATGTGGAAACACGTGTTTTATAAGAAGATGCCGTTTACTTCCTCCTAAAATTTTAGCAGCATCAATAAATTCTTCTGTTAATACCTTACGAATTTCATTTGCAATGTATAAAGAAAGGGTAGGAACTGCGAGCGCCGTTAATAAAATAATTTCAAATGAAGCTCGTTCAAAAAAGGTTGACATTTCTTCACCGCTATCAAACTGAATCGCATGTCGGAATAAAAAAGCTGCAATCATAATCATCGGAATAATTGTAAAACTATCAAAAAAAGCTTCTAATTTTGTAAACCCTCTCTTGACGTACATACCGAGAAAAGCACCGAAACAAATACCAAATACAATACGTAACAATGAAATGAGTATGGAGATTCCAATTGTCCATTTTGCTCCTTCAATTACTAAATTTAATAAATCAAATCCCTTTTGATCTGTTCCAAGCAAAAATTGAAACGAAGGTGGAAAGGGAGGTACTTCTGGTGTTCCATCTTCATTATACTGAATGGACACCCTTCGAATATGTCCATCGTTAAAAATTGAATTTCCAATACTTAACAAAAGGAATATGATAATAAATGAACAACTAACCCAAAAGCGCCTATCACGTTTCAAATGTTGCCACATCTTATAACCTCTCTTTCATTGCATTTGGTACAAGATAATGAAACAGCTTAAAAATAATAAAAATAGGTATATAAAGTAGCAGCAAACTAACTGTAAAAAGAGGAATACCTGTTGCAAAATGCTCCTCGGCAGCTACTCTTACAAATACAAACATACCGTATGTATTAAACATCCATTCAATAATGTACAAATTAGATAACATAAACCAAATGTTCGTTTTTGTAAAAAAAAGCGTACTTAATAACACATTACGTAAAACATGATGATTTAAAATATAAAGCTTATCCAGCCCTTTTGCCTTTGCAAATAGAACATAATCTTTTTCAAGTTCTGTTTCAAAACGCAATAATACTAGTTTCACAAACATAATCGTTGTCGGTACACTTAAACAAATAATTGGTAATCCTCGAACGGATTGCTCTCCTACCCCTGAAATACTTACAGCTAAAATACCTGTTTGTTTAAAAATCCAAATGACGAAAAGCTGTGAGCCGATAATAAGAAGAATATCTGGAATAGATTCAAGAAAGAGTAAAAATGATTTAATTTTCTTCTGAACTCTAGCATTACTTCGTACAACGATATAGACAATTAAAAAGGCAATCAAAAGTGAAATAAAAAAAGCTACTAAAAAAATAATCATCGTTTCTTTATAGTGGATAAATAGTTGTGGAAATAGTGGTTTTGGTGTTGGTCTTGCACTATTACTAACTGGCATATACGTCATCGATGATAAATGTAGTAGACTATTGCATACCATCTTAATCGTTTCTATATATTTATGAAAATCTACTTTTAGGCCTTGAAACAAACCAGGTAATGCTCCTACACAAATAATTCCGATCACCGATAAGAAAAATTGCACAATGACTTCCGAACTATGTATAAACACCCTCTTTGCCATATTTTTTCCGACCCCAATCCTTTTCCTCCCATTTTATAAAATGTTTTCTAAATTGTAAATATTTTCTGTTAATTATTAATTTATTTTGTTTTTCTATGAAGAACCCTCGCTATAAGTCGCTGCTATGCAGAACGAAACATGCCCCGCTCTTGTTATCTCTCTTTGTTTTAAATCTTGCACGTGGCAGAAGAAGGCTCTGACCGCTTCTATGCATGGCCGGTTTCTCTCGCCCACCTAAAAAAAGAGGCCTTGGCTTTTTTTATTTCACGCTTAATCCTACATCTCCTAATTTAAACCTTACAAAAATGTAATACTATTGTAAGATAAAACACTTTGTCAGATTTAGTCTCCCCCTTATACTAAGAGTTACAGAGACAAAAACGACACGAAAAGGTGAAAATACAATGAAAAAGAAAACAAAATTATTAATTGTCGGTTTAGCAACAATCGGAATTGGTGCTGGTTCTTACTTTGCGTTAGCTGGCGGATCTGACACGGCTATGGCGTATAGCGGTTATAAGGTAACAGAAAAGAAAATTGAAAATGCGCAAAAATTTGGCGGTGAAGTCATCCCGAACGGTATCGAAACAATTGCATTTGATCCAACGAAAGGTAACTATGAGATTGCCGTTAAAAAAGGGGATCAAGTAAAAAAAGGGCAGTTATTATTTAAATATAACAATTCATCTATTAAACTAGAAAAAAACGAAGCGGAAATGCAAAAGAAACTAGCCGAGAAAGAAGTTGCACTCCTGCAAAAACAACTGGATGCAGCAAAACAAAAGCTACAAACAGCAAAACAATCTGGTGCTACGAGTGAAATGTTAAAAGCTGCTGAGCAAGAAGTTCAAGGACAAGAAGCGCAGCTTGAAACAAAAAAGTTTGAAGTCGAAAAAGCAAATCAAATGATTGAAAATAATAAAGAAAAAGAAAATGCACTATCAGTAACAAGTCCTGTAGATGGCACAATCGAAGATATTAACAAAGGTACAGACGAAAAAGCTGCTATGAGCGGTATTACGATTCGCACTGCTGGCCCATTAAAAGTAAAAGGACAATTATCTGAATATGAACTCTCTCAAATGAAAGTTGGCCAAGAGGTTTCTGTTACATCTAAAACAGTGCCAGGAAAAACATGGACAGGAAAAGTAACAGAAATTGGAACAACACCATTGAAAAATCTGGATGAAAACAAAACAGTTTCTAATTACCCTTTCATTATTACATTGGATAATAATGATGACTTGCAACCTGGCTTCCATGTTTATGTAACAGCAAAATCAGGTGAAGCAAACGGTATGGTTGTTCCAAAAAGCAGTATCGTGAAAAAAGGTGATAAAAATGTCGTATTCGTTGTAAAAGATGGAAAAGCAAAAGAACAAGCCATTACCATTGAGTTTGAAACAGACAGCGAAGCAAAAATTTCTGGTTTAAAAACAGGTGAGCAAGTAATCTCAAAACCAGAAAAAGATTTAAAAGATGGTATGGAGGTTGTCATTAAATGATTGAACTAAAAGGCATCACGAAGTCTTTTCAAAACGGAGAAGAAGTTGTTCAAGTTCTACATGGAATTGATGTGAAACTAAATCAAGGTGAATTTACTTCCATTATGGGACCATCTGGTTCCGGGAAATCAACATTAATGAATATCATTGGTTGCTTAGATCGACCTACACTAGGCACATACACGTTAGCTGGGCAAAATATTTCAAACATGTCCGAAACAGAACTGGCGCACATTCGTAATAAAGAAATTGGATTTATATTCCAAAACTTTATGCTGCTCCCTCGCCTAAATGCGATGCAAAATGTCGAACTACCACTTATCTATGCTGGCGTAGATAAAAAAGAGCGACGTGAACGTGCGTTAGCTGCATTAACAAAAGTAGGGCTAGCTGACCGAGCAACTCACTTACCAAATGAATTATCAGGCGGACAAAAACAACGTGTCGCTGTCGCCCGTGCAATTGTGAATAACCCGAAATTCATTTTAGCTGATGAGCCGACTGGTGCACTTGATACAAAAACAAGTACACAAATTATGAATCTCTTTTACGAATTAAATAAACAAGGCTCTACCATTATTATGATCACCCATGACCGGGAAATTGGGGAAGCGGCATCACGCCAAATTGTAATTCGTGACGGAAAGATCGTCCAAGATTGGAGAGGTTAAACTTGAACATGAATGAAAATATACGTATGGCCCTTTCCTCCATCTTCGCTCATAAAATGCGTTCTATTTTAACAATGCTTGGAATTATTATTGGAGTAAGTGCGATTATTACCATTATCTCTATTGGTGATGGAACAAATGCTAAATTCCGTGAACAAATCGGGAAAGAAAAGACAGATCAGTTTACAGTAAACTATAGCACAGAAGATATTGCAGATATGGACGGTAAAATTTCAGCGAGTATGTATGACAATGTCTTAAAAATTCCTGGTGTTCAAGATGTTTATCCTGATGTTGGAAGCAAAGCGAAAGTATATGCAGGAAAAAAAGACTTAGATATTGATGTAACTGGTGCTAAAGGTGATTACTTTGATGATTCTTCTAAATTTCGACTTGAACACGGCAGATTTTTAACAAGTGCTGATTTAGATAAACCTGGACATACGATTGTATTAAGCAAAGGTGCCTTTAATAAATTATTCTCTTCCTGGGAATCAAATTTATATGTAGATATAAAGGGTACTCCTTATAAGGTAGTCGGCGTATACTCTAAGAAAGGAGGGATGGGGGGTATCACCGAATTAAAAGAAGGTATCATCTCTGCTGAAAACTGGCCTGTTTTATTTGGAAAAAATAAGTATGATGGCATCACAGTAAAAATCGCTCCTGGTCAAGATAAGCAAGCTGTACAAGATGCAGTTGTAAAATCATTAAACGATGCTAAAAAACCAGAGCAAACAGGAAAATTCAAAGTACCAGATCCACAAGAAGTGCTAAAAGAAATTGATAACTTCACAGGTATCTTAAAAAGTGTATTCGGTGGTATTGCAGCCATTTCATTATTAGTTGGTGGTATCGGTGTTATGAACATCATGCTTGTATCCGTCACAGAGCGTACACGTGAAATCGGAGTCCGTAAAGCACTCGGTGCAACGCGCGGAAAAGTATTAACACAATTTCTTATTGAATCTTGTATTTTAACAGCATTAGGCGGTTTGATCGGGTTTATGCTCGGTATCTTTTTTGCATGGGTCGTATCGATATTTGCTGAATGGCCATTCGTTGTCTCAGTGAAATTAGGCTTAATCTCGGTCGGACTATCCATGTTAATCGGTATTGCATTCGGCTTACTTCCAGCAAATAAAGCGGCGAAGCTAGATCCGATTGAATGCTTGCGATATGAATAATAAAAAAGGTTGCTAAATATGGCAACCTTTTTTTCTACAGATATATGAAAAACAAAACCTAACTTACTATTAAAAAAGAAAGAAAATTTTAAAAATGTAAATAACTTGTAATATTCTTTTTAATAACAAAGAATTATAATTAATTGATGCAGGGGCTAAATTAGCCCCCATTATTGATGAAGGAGCATATAAAATGGATGAAAAAACGGATTTACGTGAAAATAAGCATAAAAAAAGCTATAAAAAGCTAAAAATTACAATGTTCATTATTGTCTTGTTTTTAATTTGCGGTGGAGGTTACGCTTGGTTTTTAGTAAATAAAGCTTCTTCCGCTGTTCAAAATGCCTCTCAAAATTTAGAACGTGGTGAAAAGTCTGAATTACGCGAACAAGCGGTTAAACCCGTTTCCAATAACGTATCTGTGTTAATTATGGGAATTGATGAAAATCAAGGGCGTGAAAAAGAGTATTCTGGTGCATTTCATCCAGACGCACTGTTACTTGCAACGTTTAATAAAGATAATAAAACAGTAAAACTAGTAAGTATTCCGCGTGATACATACACATACATTCCAGTAGAGAAGAAAAAAGATAAAATTACAAACTCATATTCACTCGGGGTTGCAAAAAATGGAAAAGACAGTGGGCCTCAATCTACGATCGAATCAGTAGAAAAACTCTTCAACGTTCCGGTCGATTATTTTGTGAGGTTTAATTTTAAATCTTTCATAAAAGTTGTCAACGATTTAGATGGAATTGACTTAGATGTACCTGTTACATTTACAGAACAAGATAGTAACGATACAGCTGATGCGATTCATCTCAATAAGGGGTATCAACATCTAAATGGAGAACAAGCTCTTGCGCTAGCAAGAACGCGTAAAATTGATAGCGATGCGATGCGCGGCCAACGTCAACAACTTGTCATTGAAGCGATTGTTAAAAAACTAGCAAGTGCTGGATCCATCACAAAAGTAGGAAAAATTATTGATGATATTAATGGGGAATTTAAAACAAACTTCTCATTTGACGATATGTTATCATTCTACAAATATGGTATAAATTCTTCAATTGGAAAACTTCAACTAGCCGGGGAAGACTGCTATATGGCAGAGGATAAAGTTTGTAAACCTACTTCCGCTCCGAAACACACGTATTATTACATGCCTGATCAAAAAAACATAGCTGACATCTCAAAGCAGCTCCGCGAACATCTTGGGCTCCCTGCTGATACAAAACCTGTAATGCAAGATAAAGATACTGATGCAGATAAAAAACAAAACCAAGAGCTTAAACAACAAGCGCCAAAGAAGATAACTACTAACGAAACAAATGACAATTAATGCAAAAAGATAAGTCCTATGAAAATAGGGCTTATCTTTTTATAAATGCATAAAGTGAAACTTCCGTCAGTGGGGGTTTTCTTCATCCCCACTGACGGAAAGCCCTCACCTATCTTCTTTACTTCTCTCTGAATCTTGAGGCGGGGGTCTTACTGCCCACAAATAGCAGGGTAAAATTTCGCTATTTTATACATATGTTCCCTCTAGTCAAACATTTAATCGTTTGAAAATAAGAAGACTACCTCAGCTTTCAAGGTAGTCTCTGTGTATTTTATGAATTTTTCCCTTTACAACATCTATTATTTTTTACCATTTGTTCTGTTTGCAATTTCAATAGCACGGTCTGTTGCTTTCGCTGCATCATCTAATGCTTGTTTACTATCTGTTCCACCATACATTGCTTCTAGTGATTTTACAACCGCATCACGTGATTCAGGAAATACACTAATTAATGCTCCTTGTGTCGCTGGTAATGCTTTTGTAGACTGAAGTTGATTAACTGTTACTTTCAACTGTGGATATTTCTCATATTGTTCTTTTACTAATGGTTCATTATACGCAGCTGGTGTAATAGCGAAATACCCTGTTTGTGTATGCCATTTCGCTTGTACATCTGGCTTAGTTAAATACTTCATGAAATCCCATGCGCCTTGTTGTGTCTCTTTTCCAACCATATTTGTCATCCATAATGATGCCCCGCCAATTACAACACCTTTTGAATCTACGCCATCTGGATGAGGAATATATGCAACACCTACATCAAATTTGGATGTATCAATGATATTACGAACACCAGCAGAAGAATCTAAATACATCGCCACTTGTCCAGATTGAAATGCTGCCCGCATACCATCCCAATCATTACCGTATTTTCCAAGTTCCCCACTTTTATTTAAGTTATTAAGCATTGTGAACACTTTTTGTCCTTCTTTACTATTAAATAATGCTTTTTCAGCCGAACCTTTACGGCCATTCTCATTGTCTACATACAAGCCGCCTTGCGTTGCCAATAATTCTTCAAAGAACCAGCCATAGTTTAACATAGAGAAGCCGTATTGCTTAGTTGTATTCCCTTCTTTTATTGTCAATTTCTTCGCAGCTTCTTCTAGTTCTGAATATGTGCTAGGTGCTTTTTCAGGATCTAAACCTGCTTTCTTAAATGCATCCTTGTTATAGATTAATACAGGTGTAGATGAGTTAAATGGCATAGAATACATTTTGCCATTTACTGAATAATAGTTTGTAATAGCTTTTTCTAATTTCGATGTATCATACTTATCTTTGTCAATCCACTCTTGTACAGGCGTAATTTTTTTACTATCAATCATATATTTAGTTGTAATTTCACTGGATTGTACTACCGCTGGCACCTCTTTAGATGTAGCTGTACTACGAAATTTTGTTAATAATTCCTCGTATGTGCCTTCAAATTCAGGTTTAATTTCATACTTATCTTGGGACTGATTATATTCTGCTGCAAGTGCATCTAATTTCTTTTGTAGATCTCCGCTCATTGCGTGCCAAAAACGTATAACAACTTTATTTCCATTTTTTTCAACAGGTGCTGTTTCAGCTTTTTCTTGTGAAGAATTTTTAACTGAAGTTTGCGAACTTGAACATGCTGCTACTGACATTGCCATTGCCACTGCTGTAAGTAATAAAGAGCCTTTTTTTACTAACTTCATGTTTTTATCCACCTTTTCTCATTTTTTTAACATTATTTAATCGCACCTTTTGCCAATCCTTGTTGTAATTGTTTTTGGCCTAAAAATAACAATATCAATGTTGGAAGAATCACAATTGTAATGCCAGCCATAACACCTCCCCAATCATTTGCTACTTCTTGTGTCTGCAATTGTTTAATCCCAATTTGTACTGTACGAGCTGTTGCATCATTCGTTACGAGAAGTGGCCACAAATACATGTTCCAAGTTGTTAAAAATCCGTACACCCCTAACGTAATAAAGCTCGTTTTACAATACGGAACGACTACTTTAAAAAGGAATCCAAAATGACCAACACCTTCAATTAATGACGCTTCCCGAAGCTCATGCGGAATTGTAAGGAAATGTTGTCTTAATAAGAAAATTCCAAAAGCCATTGCAAAAAATGGTACTGTTAACCCCATCAAAGTATTTGTCCATCCAAATTGCTGAACCAATAAGAAATTTGGAATCATTGTTGCTTCCCATGGAATAAGCATCGTTGAGATAAATAAGAAAAAAATTGCATTCCTTCCTTTAAATCGTAAAAACACAAACGCGTATGCTGCTAAACTAGATACAATAAGTTGTCCGATCATAACAGTTGTTGAAACGATAAAACTATTTCTCAAATATAAAAGCAATGGTACTTTCTCAAAAATATGAACAAAATTATTAAAAGTGAAATTCGTTGGAAAAAGATGACGCATTTGGATATCATCAGGTGTCATAAATCCGATTGAAACTGCATATAACACTGGAAAGAATACAAGTATTGCACTAAGAAAAAGTAATATGTATAACAATACTTTCCGTCTCCATGTGTAACTCATTGGTAATGCACCTTTCTTTCCGTAAATTTAAACTGAAGTATTGTTGCAATAAAGATAAAAATAAACAACACGATAGCTTGAGCGCTTGCCGTACCAAACTGGTAATTCACAAATGCTTCTTTATAAATTGAATAAACAATTAAATTCGTTGCATTGTTTGGACCACCCTTTGTTAAAATATCGATTTGTCCAAAGCTTTGAACTGCATTGATAAGCGTAACAGTTGCTATAAAGAATAAAGTTGGTGATAACATGGGCAATGTCACTTTACGAAGCTTATAAAAGTAAGATGCACCATCAATTGATGCACTTTCATAAAGTGTCGTATCAATATTTTGCAAGCCTCCTAGAATTACTAAAAATGAAAAGCCAATATTCATCCAAATCGTTGGAATAGATACCGAGATTAATGCCCATTTTTGGCTTATTAACCATTCAATTGTAGGTAGATGAAGAATACCTAGTATATTATTAAATACACCAACACTTGGATGAAATAAAAATAACCAAATCACCGCACTTGCGGCCACAGAAATTCCCATTGTGGAAGAAAAAAGTACACGGAAAACGCCAATCCCTCGTAACTTTTCATTCGCTAGCAATGCTAGAAATAAAGAAATGCATATGCTAGCCGGAACAGTATATAAAGTAAATAAACACGTTGATTTTATACTTTGATAAAAAGAAGGATCCGTTAATAAATATTGATAGTTTTCTAGACCTACAAAGACACTTGCTTCACCCTGGGCGTTCGTTAAATGAAAGCTATAAAATAGCGTTTTAATCAACGGGTAAAACAAAAATACCGAAAATAAAATAAGTGATGGAGTCAAAAATAGAAAAGCTATACGTAAATCTGATGTTCGATTCCATACATTCAGTTTTCTTATACTTTGCTGCTTTGTTAAAGATTTCGTCGCATCTATCATGTTATAGCCACCCCTTGCTCACTATGAAATAATAATGATTCTAATGTAGATTGTTCAAAGAAGTGCAGCTTATCTACTTGAAACTGTACATGTACAATTTCATCTCGTTTACACTTCAATTGTCCAGTCACTTTAGCACTCCACATGTGATTGTCTACTAGAAAGTTAACAATTGATTCGTTTCCTAATACTTCAACAGATTGTACAATAACAGGCTGCCCCTGCTCGCCAATACTAATATATTCGGGCCTTATACCGATACGTACATCTGTATGCTGCAATTGACTAACTAACGAATCTATAAGCGGAATACGTAAAGATCCTACATGAGCAGTATTTTGCGTCATATCAATTTGACAATTAGCAACATTCATAGAGGGAGAACCAATAAAAGTAGCAACAAACTCATTTTTTGGCTCGTTATATATATCAAGCGGTGTTCCTACTTGTTGGATTTCGCCATTATTTAATACCATCATACGATCTCCCATTGTCATCGCTTCGATTTGATCATGTGTTACATAAATCATTGTAATGCCAAGACGCTGTTGAATATCTCGAATTTCCATGCGCATTTGTGCCCTCAGTTTTGCGTCAAGGTTAGATAACGGTTCATCCATAAGACAGATCGGTGCTTGACTGACAATTGCTCGCGCGAGTGCTACACGCTGACGCTGTCCTCCTGATAATTCTCTCGGTTTCGCCTTTAAATATGAAGTTAATCCAACTAGTTGAGCCGCTTCAATTAAACGTTTTCTCTGTTCCGCTTTCTCTATTTTTCGTACCTTTAAGCCAAATAAAATATTTTCTTCTACTGTAAGATGCGGATATAAAGCATAGTTTTGAAACACCATTGATAAGTGACGCTCTTTCGGCTGCAAGTCATTTGAAACAATTTCATCGATTAAAAGATGGCCTGATGAAATATTTTCTAACCCAGCAATCATTCGAAGTAATGTACTTTTCCCACATCCTGAAGGGCCTACTAGAACAAAAAACTCTCCTTTTTGAATCTGAACAGAAACATCTTGTACTGCTTTTTGATTTGAGTTTTCATATGTTTTACATACGTTTCGCAAAGTAATCATGTTATAACCCTCTCTTATTCCCAAATATTAAAGAGCGAAAAATCAGTCTATTTTCACAAAAATAAATAACACCTACTTACATATATAGGTCATCATTCACGCACAATACATAGACACCTTTTATGATCTCTTATTGATTGTGAATGGCACTATTCTATGCAAGCGGGTGTTCTCAAAGTATCTCTGCCCATACATTCTCACAAGTATTATTTTTTTATCGAAGTTTGTTTCCTTTTGATATTTTTACTATAACCTTTAATTATTAAGGGATTTTTAACCATATGTGAAATTAAAGTAAATAATTTACTATTCAAGGACAATCTGTCATTATCGGAATTTCCTCTTCATAAAAAAAGCTTTTGAAAAAGAAATTCCGCGAACGGAAATTCTTCTCCAAAAGCAAAATAGGTATATTACAACAGCATATCCATCCACATTTTTTCCCGACATTCGCTCCAATTGACGAAACAAGTAAACTTAAAGGCAGGGCGCTTATGTTCACTCTTCCCCCCTATGCCACACCAATACTTGTTAAAAGTTTAAAAGGAATTGAATTTAAATAAACAAGTTTACATTTCCTTCAGACGCATCCGCTAAATACGTTGCAACTCCTGCAAATTCGACATTTCCCATAATTTCTTCTTCTTTTAGTCCTAACAAGTCCACTGTCATTTGGCAAGCGACAAGTTTCACTCCTTGTTTTTTCGCCAGATCAATTAAATCTGGCAATGGCATTGCGTTATGTTTTTTCATCACGTTCTTAATCATTTTTGGTCCCATACCAGCAAAATTCATTTTCGATAATCCCATCTTATCTGCACCGCGCGGCATCATCTTTCCAAACATTTTCTCTAAAAATGGTTTCTTTGTTTTTACATTTTCATCTTTACGAAGCGCATTCAATCCCCAAAATGTATGAAAAATCGTTACTTCTTGATCATACGCTGCTGCACCATTTGCGATAATATACGCTGCCATCGCTTTATCATAATCCCCGCTAAACAACACAATTGTTGTTTTTTTCTTTTGTTCCATATTGACTCCTCCCGTCACTACACATACCCGTATAGGTAATTTAAAAATCCGTACAAAGTCCTTTCGCAAATGAAAGGACTTTGTACCTTTTGTTCATCTATTTAACAGTTACTCTGTTTCCCCTTCCCAAGCTAACATGCCGCCGTTCATATTGATCACTTGGAAACCATAGCTTTCTAAAAACTGAACCGCTCGTGAGCTTCTCCCACCAGAATGACATACAATTACATACTCTTTATTTTTATCTAACTCATGCATACGAAACTCTAATAAACGAAGTGGAATATGAAGTGCTTTTGGAATTTTCCCTTCTGCAACTTCTTCTACCTCACGTACATCAATAATATTTACAGCTTCATTACTCATGAGTTTATGTTCTAATTCTTTCGCAGTCATTTCTTTCATTTTCCTACATCCTCCTTAACTCCAAGCGTTCATACCACCTGAAACATTTACAATATGTTTAAATCCCATTTTCTTTAAAATTTTTGTTGCTTGTTTACTTCTCATTCCACTCTGACAAATGACGATTACTTCTTTACTTTTATCTAAACTACTTGCTTGTTGTACGAGTTCATTTAGTGGCATATTTCGAAAACCTTGGATATGGTTGCCTCTAAATTCCCCTGGTGTACGAACATCAATCAATTGCTTATTCTTTTTCTTTATTTCGTCTTTTAGTTCTTTCCCGCTTATATTTTTTACTCCCTTAACAGGTAACAAACGAGAAATAATAAACAAAGAAATCAATGCAATCAAAACGCTGTTCCATACTACATTCATATCCATGCCCTCCATGTTCTTACGCTTTTTGAATCCAAAACTTCAAAACCCCATCTTCTTCAACATGTTGTAATACTTCATGTCCACCTGTTTGTGCCCATGCTGGAATATCTTTTATCGCACCTTTATCTGTTAAATGAACTTCTAGCACTTCTCCAGTTTGCAAAGCATCCATCGCTTTTTTTGTTCTTACAATTGGCATTGGGCATGCTAATCCTTTTACGTCTAATACTTGTTTTCCATTCATTTTATATACCTCCAATAGTATGTTTCATAATAAAGTGAAACTTTAATCAGTGGGGGTTTTCCTCATCCCCCACTGATTATTAGTTGAACCAATCGGGCTTTTACGGACAGTTATTCCCCACCTATCTTCTTCGATTCTCTTCCAATCTTGAGGTGGAGGTCTTACTGTCCGTTAATGCGGGATAAAAAATAACTAAAATTTATTCATGTATTGCATAGAGATTAGCTCTACATACATATACCTGTATGGGTATATGAAAATCGTTTTTAAAATCTGCCAAAAAAATTGACAGATTATCTACTTTTTACAAGTAATTGTACAGCCTCTTTAATTACATCTTCATTAGACGTATCGCCTTTTTCAAATTGCTCGCGAAGGCATTTTTCTAAGTTCGTTCCGACAATTAATCCAACCGTACGATCCATCGCAGAGCGCGATGCCGTCAATTGTGTAATTACTTCTTTACAATCTTTTCCCTCTTCCATCATACGAAGTACACCGCGAATTTGTCCTTCAATTCGCTTCAAACGATTTTTCATATCTTGACCATATTCCAATGTATGAGCACCTCCATGCTTTCACTTATTTTATGTTAAAGATTATACCCTGCTTGGTATTTTGTAAACCTCTTTTTAATTTTTGTAATAACGCCCTATCAAAATTGACAGGACGTTATTCATATTCATGCGCAACGCGGTTTGGTAGCACCGCCCTATATAGTTTAAACCCACCGTCGACATTTTTTACTTCATACCCGTTTTCCATTAAAATACGTGCCGCTACATACCCTCTCATACCTAGTTGACACGTAATATAAATTTCTTGATCTGTTGGAATCTCATGTAATCGATCACGCAATTCATCTAATGGAATATTTACAGATCCTTTTATAATTCCTTGTTTTAATTCATGCGGTTCTCGGACATCAATTAAATACCCGCCTTTTTCAACGATATGATCAATTTCATGCCACCCTACTATATCAACAAGTCCTTCAATAATATTGCTTGCAACATACCCCACCATATTTACAGGATCTTTAGCAGAAGAATACGGCGGAGCGTATGACAATTCTAAATCAGGTAAATCCATTACCTTCAATTTTCCTTTCATTGCAGTTGCAATGACATCGATTCGTTTGTCTACACCAACCTGACCTACGGCTTGCGCTCCGTAAATTTCTCCTGTTTCTTTATTAAAGATGAGCTTTAATAAAACCGGATACGCGTTCGGATAATACCCCGCATGAGAGTTTGCTTGTACGTGAACTACCTCATAGGGCAAATCTAAACGTTGTAATACTTTTTCATTCACCCCTGTTGAAGCGACTGTTAACTCAAACACTTTTGCAATGGATGTACCCATCGTTCCTTTATATATAGAATCTGCATGGCCATGAATAATATCTGCTAATAGACGACCTTGACGATTTGCCGGTGATGCAAGTGGAATCATTGTTTCTGTTTCCGTCACAAAATCTTTTACTTCAATCGCATCTCCAATCGCATATATAGATGGATCAGAAGTTTGCAGCGTTTCATTTACTTTAATCGTATTTCGAACTCCTAGTTCCAGTCCTGCCTCTTTTGCCAAGCTGCTTTCAGGTTGTACACCGATAGAAAGAATGATCATATCTGTATGAATTTTTGTACCGCTTTTCAGACGAATAACCGTTCCTTCTTCTTCAAAAGCTTCTACCCCATCTTCTAAAATGAGCTGAACGCCATGTTTTGTCATATGCTCATGTACATATGCAGCCATTTCATAATCAATCGGCGGCATGACTTGATTGTTCATTTCCACAAGTGTTACATCAAGGCCTCTTTCTCTCAAGTTCTCAGCCATTTCAACGCCGATAAAGCCTCCGCCAATTACAGTCGCATGACGTGGTTTATTTTCATCAATATATCCTTTTATACGATCTGTATCCGGTACATTTCGTAATGTAAATAACGCTTTCGCTGCCTCAATTCCTGGAATTGGTGGAACCATCGGCTTAGAACCTGGTGAAAGAATTAAAACATCATAAGATTCTTCGTAAGTTTCATTGGTAACTACATTTTTCACCACGATTGTTTTTTCTTCTTTATTAATTTTTATTACTTCACTTAAAATGCGAATATCTAAGTTAAAGCGCTTGGACATTTTCTCTACTGTTTGCACTAACAACTTTTGTCTTTCTTGAATAACTCCGCCAATATAATATGGCAGTCCGCAGTTTGCAAACGAAATATACTCTCCGCGCTCAAACATAATAATTTCATCATCTTCACTTAAACGACGTAAACGTGCTGCAACTGATGCTCCGCCAGCAACTCCGCCAACTACAACAATTTTTCTACTCATTCTTTTTCTCCTCCTTACTCATACCCGTATAGGTATATAATAAACATAAAAAAACAATAGCGCAACATTTTAAACTTAATATCTCTATTTGTTCACAAAATCGAAACGAATAAATAATCTAAACTTTCGTAACATTCCGTTCATATTCCGTTCATATTCTTATTTTAAAATCTTCTTGAAGATAATAAGAGGAGGTTATATATGTGATCCATAAACTTGCTCGCTTCATTAGTAGTCCGAAGGGTGCCAAAATCATTTTAATCGCTTGGATTCTTGCTATTTTCGTTTTAAGTCTTATCGCACCAGGGGCCAAAAAGTACGCAACAAGCAGCGGTGAAGGAAGCATACATGAGGATACGCCGTCTGCTGTAGCCCAAAAGATATTAGACGATCAATTTCCATCCAAAGATGGAGCAGTCGCCTTACTTGTTTTTCATGGAAAAGACGCAATCACTGAGGCCGAGCGCGCAAAAATCTCAGAAATTAGCAAATGGCTTTCCTCAGATGATAAACCGAAAAATGTCGCAGGCGCCTTACCATTTCACCAACTCCCCAAAGCCACACAAGATAAAATGTTCTCCAAAGATAATACAACCATTCTTTTAAATGTTGCCCTGACAAAAGATTTAGAATCAGATCAAATTTATGAGACATTAGAGCAAATTCGAAAACATGTAAAACAAATGGATATCGGAGACTTAAAGCTTGAGATCACAGGTCCAGCTGGAATTGCAGCAGATACAATTACGCTGTTCAAAAATGCTGACTTCGTATTAATGTTTGCAACAATAGGATTAATTCTCATTATATTAATCATCATTTATCGCTCCCCATTGCTCGCTGTCATTCCATTAATCATTGCCGGTATCGTATATCAAGTAGTCGATCGCATTTTAGGATTAGCAGGCCAAAATGGATGGTTCGTTGTCGAGAAACAAGCTCTTTCCATTATGATGATTCTACTCTTTGCAGTTTTGACGGATTATTGTTTATTCATCTTAGCTCGTTATAAAGAAGAGTTAAAAAAGGTGAATTCGAAGTACGATGCGATGCAAACCGCATTAACGCAAGTAATGGAACCTATTCTATTCAGCGGCGGAACAGTGCTGGTCGCGATGCTTACATTGTTCTTTGCTGTTTTTAAACCGTATCATCACTTTGCCCCAGTATTTTCAGTTGCCATGGTGTTCATTCTTCTTGGAGGCATTACACTCATTCCAGCTCTATTTGCACTAGTAGGCCGAAAAGCATTTTGGCCTTTCATTCCAAAACTAGCTGAAAAAGAAGAAAAGCTGGGCGGCTTCTGGACAAATGTAGGCACTTTTGTAAAGAAAAAACCTTCCATCACAGCAGTTATATTGTTCATTATGCTCATTCTTGCCTCGCTGAATGTTGGATCTATGAAATATTCATTTAATTTAATGAAGTCATTTCCGAATGACATTTCATCGCGGCAAGGTTTTGAAATTTTAGAGGAAAACTTTCCACCAGGACAACTAGCACCTGTAACTGTCATTTTAAAATCAGACAAGGAAATTGTATTAGACCAATCCTTTCTTGATAAATTAGCTTCATTATCAAACGCAATTAAAAAACTAGATGGGATAAACACCGTCACACCGGAAATCACCTCAGGATTAGCGGCACCCAATTCGAACTTACCAAAAAATTTCTTATCGGATGAAAAACGTGCCATCAAGCTGCAATTGACTTTACAAGACAACCCTTATGATCAAGCAGCTTTAAATATAATCCGTGCACTGCGAGAAAACAGTAACAGTTTGTTAACGAAGAGCGGCTTTGATTCCCAGCAATATTCCTTGCATTATAGCGGGCAAACCCCGCAGCAATTAGATGTGCAATCTTTAAACCAAAAAGATACAATCGTGACGTTCTCGCTCATTTCCCTTTTTATTCTTATTATGCTGACATACCAATCACGATCTATCATTATAGCGTTAACAATGATGATAACAATGCTACTTTCTTATTTAGCGACGCTAGGGCTAGGTTGGATAATCTTTCATTATATTTTAGGATACGACTCAATTAGCTATCGTCTCCCTGTCTACACCTTTATGTTTCTCATTGCATTAGGGGTCGACTACAATATTATGCTCGTATCCCGAATCAAAGAAGAGGCTCAAAAATATGAATGGAAAGAAGCTGTGGCACGTGGTGTTGCTTTAACAGGGGGCGTCATTTCCTCAGCTGGTATTATACTCGCAGCTACATTCTGCGTGCTCATTACACAACCACTCCAAGAACTCTTTCTGTTTGGTTTAACAATGACAATGGGGATTTTAATTGATACGTTCCTTGTTCGCGGTATGCTGCTCCCTTCGATTTTGATTTTTTTCAAACCAAGCCGTTCCAAGCATATTTCTTCACTTCCAACGGATTTAAAATAATTGTTCAAAATGAAAAGTGTGCGACCTGGCACACTTTTCGTTTTCATAAAGTCGATACTGCCCGAAACAGAAATGTAAACGGAAGCGGATTAGGTCTTTCGATTGTACAAAAAGTCGTTGATTTCCACAGCGGAACAATAACTGTCGATAGTGAACTTGGAAAAGGCACGACATTTTCTATTTACCTTCCGAAACAAGAAGCGGCAAAATAACCTGCACAATATACAGAAATAAAAAAGAAGATAATGCTCTATATAATAGAGAGTTATCTTCTTTTTCTCTTTTAATGACCTTTTCCAATGCCCTGGCAAGTGGCAGAAAAAGGCCCTGATTGCTTCTATATAAGTCCATATTAATTTTTCAACAGATAAGTCGTTGCTATGAATCATAAAAAGTGATGTGCTACTTGTTTGCTCGCTTTGTTTTAACATTACCCGTGGCAAAAAGGGCCCTGACCGCTCCAAGCATGGCCAGACGCTCTCGCCCATCTAAAAAAAAGTGGTTTTTATGTTGGTTTTTCAATTTGCATTTATATATAAATTACAAACTCGTCTTTTGTAACCTTCTGTTCATATTCCGTTCATATTTCCTCTTTATGATAAGAACATAGAACGAAACAAGGAGGAACGAGCCTAATGTTTTTAGCACTTAAAGAATTAAAACAATCGAAATTACGTTACGGATTAATCGGTACAATCATGATGTTATTATCATTTCTTGTACTTATCATATCAGGTCTAGCAAATGGTTTATCTCATGATAATGCCTCTTCTATTATCGAAATGAAAGCAAACAAATTTATATTATCAGATGATGCAGATGGTAAATTGCTACGCTCTCAAATTAAGAAAGAAGATGTAGATAAAGTATTAGCACAAGTTGATGCAAAAGATGCAGTTCCAATGCACATTAAAGTGTCAACCTTTGAAAAAGAAGGAACTTCAAATAAAGTTGATGTTGCTATTTTCTCAAGCAAACAAGATTCATTCATTGCTCCAAAAGTAATTGAAGGAAAAAATGGGACGTTAGAAAACAATGAAGTTGTCGCTGATGAATCAATTAAAGAAAAAGGAATCAAACTTGGAGATGAACTAGTAGATCCTATTTCTAAAAAAGCTTTCAAAGTTGTCGGATTCTCGCAAAATCAAATGTTTAGTCACACACCAGTTATTCACATGAATGAAAATGTATGGGACACTATTGCACTGTCAAATCAAAAAGATTACAGTGTAATTGCTCTAAATACTGATAAAAAAATTGATAACGCAAAAGTTGTTGATAAAAAAGAAGTACTACAAAGTATTCCAGGTTATAAAGAAGAACAAGGAACATTAACGATGATTATCGCGTTTTTACTTGTCATTTCAGCATTGTTAATTGGTGTTTTCTTCTATGTCATTACATTACAAAAAACACATCAATTAGGTGTATTAAAAGCAATCGGAACGAAAAACTCATATTTAGCAAATACTTTAGTTGTACAATCTATATTCTTATCTGGCGTTGCTCTTATTATCGGCATTGGCTTAATCTTTGCGGTGGAGGCTATTTTACCAGCTAGTATGCCGTTCTTATTAACAACAACAACAATCCTGCAATACACAGGTATCTTTATCTTAATTAGTATATTCGGTACACTCATTTCTCTATATCAAGTATTAAAAGTAGATGCATTAGAAGCAATCGGAGGTGGCATGTAATGGTAACGGAAGTACAATGGGATAACCCAGCGTCATTATTGAAGCTCGATCAAGTAAGCAAAGTATATGGCGAAGGAGAAACGGAAGTAACTGCCCTGCACCCTATTACGTTAGATGTAAAAGAGGGCGAATTTATCGGTATTGTTGGCCCATCTGGTTCAGGAAAAAGTACATTGCTTTCCATTGCAGGTGCACTTCTCTCTCCTTCAAAAGGAAACATTTATATTTCTGATCAAAACATAACAAGCTTATCAGAAAAGGAAATGACAGATATTCGCTTACGAAAAATCGGATTTATATTTCAATTCGCAAATCTCGTACCTTTCTTAACGGTAAAAGAACAACTTCTATATATCGCTAAGTTAAAGGGAGAAGATAAAAAAGAAGCTAGTAAGTTTGCGGAACAATTACTGAAAACATTCGGATTAGGACATCGAATGAATCATTATCCAAATCAACTTTCAGGCGGAGAAAAACAACGTGTAGCTATCGCTCGTGCGTTTATGAATAATCCAGACTTAATTTTAGCAGACGAGCCGACTGCTAGCCTTGATTCAAAACGTGCAAGAGAAGTCGTTGAATTAATGAAACAAGAAGTAAAGAAAAATAAAAAAGCAGCGATTATGATTACACACGATGAAAAAATGCTTGATGTATGCGATCGAATTTTAACACTTCGCGACGGAAAATTATTACGAGAAAACGAAGTGTAAACAATAGTAGTCTAAAAAAACTTTCTTATCCCTATTTACATAGGGAATAAGAAAGTTTTTTCTTTATTCACAAGTACCTCTTCATTTTTTGTTTACAACATAATACAATTTAAATATAATAATGC
Organism: Bacillus bruguierae; assembly: GCF_037104725.1. Taxonomy (NCBI): domain Bacteria; kingdom Bacillati; phylum Bacillota; class Bacilli; order Caryophanales; family Bacillaceae; genus Bacillus; species Bacillus bruguierae. The sequence continues at coordinate 103,464 of NZ_JBAWSX010000014.1, forward strand.
CGCCAATTTCATATGTAATATTGCGTTCATATTCTATTCATAATTCCCATGTAACATGATTTATATAAGGAACATGACAGTTAGAAAGGAATGATGAACGTGTTGGCATCTGCTATTACATGTATTACAGCTGCACTCATTTTTTATACAATTGGCGTATGGAGTGAAAAATTCCAAAAGACATTAAAACCTTGGCATGTCGTCATTTTTTGGCTCGGCCTCGTCTGTGATACACTCGGAACGACATTAATGGAAAAAATGGCAGAAGCAGGTTCCCTGTTCAGTTTCCACGGAATCACAGGTCTAGCAGCAATTTTACTCATGTTATTCCATGCTGTTTGGGCAACAATTGTATTAATCAAAAAAGATACAAAAATGATGACAACATTCCACAAGCTAAGTGTTATCGTCTGGTTCATTTGGCTGATCCCATATATTTCTGGTCTTATATACGGAATGACAAACCACTAATAATCGCAGCCTACTATCCAAAAATAAACATTGCTAATGCTACCTAGGAGGTATATGATGAAAAAGTTATATAATGCAGCATTCACTTATTTAATTATTGGCCTATTATCAGGTGTATTCGCGAGAGAATATTCAAAAGCGCAAGGAATTCAAGGTACGACTTCGCTATACAAGTTGCACACACATGTGCTAGTTCTTGGATTTATATTCTTCTTACTTGCCTTAGCTCTATCGAAATTATTTGCAGTCCATGAGGAAAAAAGTTTTAACATGTGGTTCATCGTCTATAATTTAGGATTAGTTTTAACAGTTGGTTCAATGGCGACCCGCGGACTTCTTCAACTCAATGGAACTGATTTTAAAGGATTAAGTCATATTGCTGGAATGTCTCATACGATCATTGGTATCGCTCTCGTTTGGTTTATGATTCTATTAAAAAAATCGTTCAAAGGATAAAAGGAGGTCAAACATGAACTTAGCTGTTCTATCGAGTATTGTTGCTCTTTGTATGGCTGTTGGAATGATGTTCCTTCGCTTAAAATCAGCAAAGAAACCTGTAACACTGAAAAAAATTATACTCCCGCCATTTTTTATGAGTACGGGAGCATGCATGTACATCTTGCCAGAATTTCGCTTAACATCAACTGAAATTATAGAAGCAGTTATCGTTGGTTTATTTTTCTCTATTTTTCTTATTAAAACATCAAAATTTGAAATACGCGGAAAAGACATCTTTTTAATACCTTCTAAAGCGTTTATCTTTATTTTAGTCGGTTTACTTGCTGTCCGCATCGGTATGAAAGAATATTTAAGTCAATCAATTGATTTAGGACAATTAAGCGGTATGTTCTTCTTACTTGCCTTTGCGATGATCGTCTCTTGGAGAATTGGCATGTACCGTTCGTTTATGAAATTACAAAAAGAAATGAACTTTATAAGCAAGAGTATTTAATCATATAAAAAAGCCCGATATTGTATCGGGCTTTTTTTATTAAAAACCTTACTTTTTTTAAATGGGCGAGAGCAGCTGGCCTTGCATAGAAGCGGTCAGGACCTTTTTCTGCCACGTGCAAAGTTTAAAACAAAGGGAGAAAGCGAGTAGCAACGACTTATATCAGTCTCAAAAATTAGAAGTCTGTTTTTCTTCCACTAGATCATATGCTACTTTCTGCACTTTTGAAGCACTTGATTTTTCAAGTGCATTTTGTAATCCTACTAACATCAAATTAGCAGCAACGACTGTTAAAGAGAAAAAGACAATTGGAACGAGAGCAATCCAAGGGTGAACAGAAAGCATATGAAACGTATCTCCAATTAACCCAGACCATTCAAATGATAACGTTCGCGGCGGTTCTTTTGCAGGACTGTGATCAATAACTGTTCCGCCAAAGAACATCTTCAATACTCCTAAATGCGCCAAAACGAGAAGAACTTTATTGAATTGCTGAACTAATAAGATGACTAATGTAGAGCGAAGCTGCGGGAATATATGTTTACGTAAAATATGAAATTTTGATCCGCCTAATACAGAAGCAGCTTCCACAAACTCTGTTGTGAATAGTTTTTTTACTTCGTTCGCTACATAAAAAGACGTTGTAGGAAGTGCAAGAATGGTAAGAATAAACATTTCAAAAAGAGCACGTTGATAAAACGGCTGCTGAAATCCATCTATCGGCATCGACATCACATTTACTAGCAAGAAGTACGCTATAATCGTCAGCGGCATAATCGTAAAACTATCAAAAAACGCTTCAATCTTACTGCTCCAGCTTTTCAGAAACGTACCGATTCCGACGCCAAACACAATTGCAAATCCGACCTGAAGCATGGCAATACAAGCCGATAAACCAATGGTAAACTTTGCACCTTGTATAATGACATGAAGTAAATCATATCCATGCATATCAGTACCTAGCAAAAAATGAGTAGATGGGGGAAATGGCGGCGCTCCAATCAGGTTCCCGTTCTCATAAAGGGCCGTCACTTGCCTAATTTGCCCATCATTGAAGATCGTATTCGCAATACTAGCAAGTAACAGTATGATTAAAAACAAGAAACTAAACAAAAATTGCTTTTCTCGTACAAGATGTTTGATCACCTACACTCCTCTCCTCTCATAACAGCAGGTACAAATAAATCGTACGCTTTGTAAATAATGAAAAACGGAATGTATAACAATAAAAGTGTCACAACGAACACTTCTGGAAACGGATATTTCAAAACAAAATACACAATACCAGGAACATTAAACAAAGATTCAATCATCAACAGATTAGAAAACATAAACCATACAATCGTCTTTGAATAATGGAACATCGTAAACAACACATTGCGGAGCACATGATGACGAAATATGTGATAGAAATTCAAACCTTTCGCATGAGCATACGCAATATAATCTTTTTGTAGCTCTGCTTCTACTTGCAGCAGGAAAATACGAGTTAACATAATCGTGGGGGGAATACTTAAACAAACAACAGGCATCAAAATGGACTTCTTCTGCCATGTAGTGGCAATATTAAACACCATAATATCCGTTTTTTGAAATAACCACAGCACCAAAATTTGAAAACACATAATAATGAACAAATCAGGTACTGATTCTAATATAACTAACACAAACTTCATTCTTTTCAATTTCTCATAGAAAAAGCGAATAATCAGATAGGTAAAACAAAAAGCACATACAACCGAAATGAAAAGTGCCAGCATAAATAACCACAAAGACTGCCAATAAAACTCAAAAATTTGCGGAAATATCGGCCGTAAACCTTTCCCATACGTCAAATGAGAAAAATCTAATAGCTTTTTACATAAATACCCAAGAGCTTTGAAATAATTACTTATATCAATTTCCATTCCTTTAAACAAACTCGGTAGTGAACTCAAACAAAGAATACCAGCTACAGCTAGAATGAGTTGCATAATCGCCGTGGTTATTTTTAGGATTGTGATTGTTTTCATACTCCCCGCCCCTCCTATATATCTTACCCTTCCAAAAATTACTATATAAATTCTATCAATATTTAACTGAATATTCAATAAAATCAAGATACACAAAATTAAATATACCGTAACTACTCAGTCACTCTATGAAAAACCGATAGAAAAGCATTTTTTAAGTGATCGAGAGGGACTGGCTATGTATAGTAGCGGTCAGGGCCTTTTCCTGCTACGTGCAAAGTTTGAAAACAAAGAAAGGCAGCGAGATGTATGTCCAAGATTTATAAAAAAGAAGTTCCTTTTTTCTGAAAAATGCATATAAACGCGATATAAATAATAAAAATTCAAAAAGGATCTTATATTTCCTTAATTTATTCCTTTCCATCTACATTAATCATTTATTATAACAGATTTCACGTCTAAAATAAGATGTTTCTACAAAGCAAAATATAAGTATCTTTATAATAATTTTCCAATATAATCAATGTGTTAATCAAAAGAACTCTGTATTATTTTTGCTTTTCTACTAACTAATACAGCTTCAAACAATGGACACAATTGCTACATGCCAAGTGTAATTTATTATCTATTCAAGATTCTGTTTATTCAATCTTTCTAAAAACAAAAAAATATTAAATTCATAAATATACAAGTTATAATGAGGGCGTCGAGAGATAATCTATTACCTCCGGAGAAAATATCAAACCTGGTTATGGCGCAAAAATTCTAAAGACCTTGCAAGTAATCTTCTAAAATTGGACATACTGATACGATTACTTTACAAAAGGTGTACGATCAGAAGGAAAATTTATTTCACATAAAAATGAAAGCGCTATCAGATGGAGCATATGTTAAATTGGTCATTCTAATAACTTAGATTCAACTGTAATTAAAAATAATAAATTATGGGGGTGCTTATATGAACATGAATGTAGCATCTATTAAAGAAAAAAAGGTTGTTAAATACAAAAGTTGTTTTGATGTGATTGGACCAGTAATGATAGGTCCTTCAAGTTCACATACTGCAGGTGCTTTAGCTATTGGAGCAGTTGCCAATAAATTATTTCAAGGTCTTCCAAAAAAAGTCGTGGTAAAGTATTATGAATCATTTGCTGAAACCCATAAAGGACACGGAACTGATTTTGCAATTATTGCTGGGATATTAGGATTTGCTACCGATGACAGCAGAGTGCCAGATGCTATTAAAATAGCAGAATCTAAAGGAATGGACATTACCTTTATTGAAAAAGCAGGTGATAGTCCTGCTGGTCATCCAAATACGGCAGATCTATATTTAGAGGATGAAAGTCGAAGTATTAGAACGATGGGTATTTCGGTCGGCGGCGGATTAATTGAAGTCAAACATGTTGAAATTGACGGATTTAGCTTAGATCTGCAGGGGCCATTGCCAGTTATTATTACGATTTCCGAAAGAGCTGACTTTGAATTTGTCTTACGCAGGATCTTTAAACAATATGATGTGGAAATTAACGACTTTCATAGTTTAGAAGAAAACGGAAAATATTTATACGCATTCGCTTTGGATTCGCTATTACCTGGTGATGCTCAGAAGGAACTTAGAAGTTTAAGCAGTATAGCTAATATCATTATTCTTTAGTTACATTAAGGGGTGAAAAATATGTATATGTCCATAAAAGAAATTGTAGATGCAGCTAATAAAAAGCAAAAGCCAATTTATGAATTAGCAATCGGACAGGAAATTGAACAAACTAAAACTTCTTATGAAGAAGTTTGGAGCAAAATGGAAAAAAATTTAGCAACTATGGAAAATTCCATAAATAAAAGTATTGAGGGCGACGGGGTATTTTCTCCGACCGGTTTAACCGGAGGCGATGCTGTTAAAATAAAAAAATATCGAGAAAAAGGAAAAACTCTTTCTGGAGATTTGATGGTGTTAGGGATTCAAAGTGCTATCGGTGTTAATGAAGTAAATGCTTCATTAGGGGCTATTTGTGCAACTCCAACAGCAGGTGCGAGCGGGACGATCCCGGGAGTCCTATTTAGTATAAAGGATACGTTACAGTTAAGTCATGAAGATATGATCCATTTTCTATTCACTTCAGCGTTATTTGGAACGATTGTCGCAAATAACGCTTGTATTTCTGGAGCGTACGGAGGATGTCAAGCTGAAGTAGGCAGTGCCTCAGCAATGGCGGCTGCAGCGGCGGTAGAAGCTGCCGGAGGAACAGCGCAGCAATCTTCTGAAGCTTTCTCAACCGCATTACAAAATTTACTCGGTTTAGTTTGTGATCCGGTTGCTGGTTTGGTAGAAATTCCTTGTGTAAAGAGAAACGCCATTGGAACAGCAAATGCTTTAGCAGCAGCGGACATCGCATTAGCCGGCGTAAACAATATCATCAATGCTGACGAAGTTATTGAAGCGATGTATAGAGTTGGAAGACAGATGCCTCGCGAATTAAGAGAGACAGGTTTAGGCGGAGTTGCGGTCACACCTACAGGGATTGCCATTAAAAGTAAAATTTTTGGAGAGAAACAATTAAATAGATAAACAATTATCAGAAATATTGTGAAATACTTAACAATCCTATTCTCTATTGTTCTCCTAAGGATGCCTGTATATTGAGAGCCATTATTACTAAAATATACTACTATGCAATTAAAATGTTTTGTGAACGCTAACAAATCCATCAGGTTGATGACTAGCGAATATGTGGCACACCTTGGAAGCAATTCATTTTTCAAGAATAGTCTATATTCCTAAGCCTTAAAAAGAGACGTAAGAATAAGATACAAGGAGGAATTACTATATGAATGGAAATACTGCAAAAACAATAGAATTTCAAGCTGAAAATACTGCAGTAAAAAATGAGAAATATCCAGATCCTAAAAAGTGGCATAAACAGGATACTACCTGGGCATTGAGCCTTTTTGGAACAGCAATTGGAGCAGGAGTACTCTTTTTACCTATTAATGCAGGTGCAGGTGGTTTATTATCATTACTGTTAATTACCGTACTTGCATATCCTGTAATGTATTACTCACATAGGGCGC
>NZ_JBAWSX010000015.1:0-99535 GCF_037104725.1 Bacillus bruguierae
AGCTATGTGCGGAAGGGATAAGTGCTGAAAGCATCTAAGCATGAAGCCCCCCTCAAGATGAGATTTCCCATAGCGTTAAGCTAGTAAGATCCCTGAAAGATGATCAGGTTGATAGGTTCGAGGTGGAAGCGTGGTGACACGTGGAGCTGACGAATACTAATAGATCGAGGACTTAACCAAATAATATGAAGCAAATGTTATCTAGTTTTGAAGGAATATATTTTTAAAAATTCCTTTTGACATTCTGAAAAGAATGTGTATAATAATAAAAGTCTGGTAATGATGGCAGAGAGGTCACACCCGTTCCCATACCGAACACGGAAGTTAAGCTCTCTAGCGCCGATGGTAGTTGGGACTTTGTCCCTGTGAGAGTAGGACGTTGCCAGGCTGATGTTATTCCGCAGTAGCTCAGTGGTAGAGCTATCGGCTGTTAACCGATCGGTCGTAGGTTCGAGTCCTACCTGCGGAGCCATATGCTTCCATAGCTCAGCTGGTAGAGCACTTCCATGGTAAGGAAGAGGTCACCGGTTCAAGCCCGGTTGGAAGCTTGTGAGAAGTATCAAAACTTTTTGGCCCGTTGGTCAAGTGGTTAAGACACCGCCCTTTCACGGCGGTAACACGGGTTCGAATCCCGTACGGGTCACCACTTTTGGAGGATTAGCTCAGCTGGGAGAGCACCTGCCTTACAAGCAGGGGGTCGGCGGTTCGATCCCGTCATCCTCCACCATATAAATTTCAATGTCGGAGGGGTAGCGAAGTGGCTAAACGCGGCGGACTGTAAATCCGCTCCTTCGGGTTCGGCAGTTCGAATCTGCCCCCCTCCACCATTTAAAAAACAACCTTATAAGGGTTTATTTTTTTGGTGAGAAGAACATACTAGTAAGTATTAATGGGCTATAGCCAAGCGGTAAGGCAACGGACTTTGACTCCGTCATGCGCTGGTTCGAATCCAGCTAGCCCAGCCATTTAAGAGCCATTAGCTCAGTTGGTAGAGCATCTGACTTTTAATCAGAGGGTCGAAGGTTCGAGTCCTTCATGGCTCACCATTTTTTGCGGAAGTAGTTCAGTGGTAGAATACAACCTTGCCAAGGTTGGGGTCGCGGGTTCGAATCCCGTCTTCCGCTCCAACCTGGGGCCTTAGCTCAGCTGGGAGAGCGCCTGCCTTGCACGCAGGAGGTCAGCGGTTCGATCCCGCTAGGCTCCATACAGTTAAAAAAGCTTGAAGTCGAATAATAGACTTCAAGCTTTTTTTTGTTTATATAAATCCATTTTAATTTTTTGACATGTAAGATGCTGCGATGCGTCATAAAACATGACCTACGCTTGCTTTCTCCACTTGTTTTAACCCTTATATGTGGCAGGAAAGGGCCCTGATCACTTCTATGCATGGCCAGATGCTCTCGCCCGCCTAAAAAGAAAGGTATATATTTTTGACGACTCTAACTTTAATATTGAGGATGAAGGGAGTTATTTCATGTGAAGATTATTATTGCGTCCGATTCTTATAAAGAAAGTTTAACGGCATTAGAAGTGTGTGAAGCAGTAGAAAAAGGGTTTCGCTCTATATATCCAGAGGCAGAGTATATAAGAATTCCTATTGCAGATGGCGGGGAAGGGACAGTACAAGCACTTGTTGATGCGGTGCAAGGGAAAATCGTAAAGGTCCCTGTGACAGGCCCATTAGGAAACGTAGTAGAAGGATTTTACGGCCTTTCTGCGGATAAACAGACTGCTTTTATTGAAATGGCAGCGGCTTCTGGTTTACATCATGTTTCACTTGAGAAAAGGAATCCACTTTTAACGACAACAAGAGGGACGGGAGAACTCATTTTACATGCATTAGAACAAGGGGTTCATCGTATTATTTTAGGGCTTGGAGGAAGTGCTACAAACGATGGAGGAGCAGGAATGTTATCTGCGTTAGGTGTACGTTTTTTTGATAGCAGTAATTGTGCTATAGAGCCAAGTGGAGGAAATTTAGATTGTATTACTTATTTTGATATATCACAGTTAGATTCTCGTTTAGCGCATGTTAAAATTGAAGCAGCTTGTGACGTTGCAAATCCTTTAACAGGGGTGACAGGGGCGTCGTTTATATTTGGAAGACAAAAAGGGGCTACAGAGGAGATGGTAGAGCGATTAGACTGTAATTTGAAGCATTATGCTAGGTTAATTAAACAAACCCTTCATGTTGATATTGAATTTGTTCCAGGAGCAGGTGCTGCGGGAGGACTTGGAGCAGCTATTGTTGCTTTTTTACATGGTACGCTCAGAAAAGGGATTGATATTGTACTTGATTACATGAATTTTAATGTTCATCTGCAAGATGCGGATTTAGTGATTACAGGAGAAGGAAGAATTGATGAACAGACAATCTATGGAAAAGCGCCTATAGGAGTAGCAAAACGAGCTAAAGAGTATAATCTTCCTGTTATTGCAATTGCCGGAGCTGTTCATCCGAATCATACCCCTATTTATGAAAAAGGCATTGATGCTGTATTTAGTATTGTTTCAGGAGCAATGACATTAGAAGAAGCATATGAAATGGGAAAAGAAAATATTTATATAACAGCGCGAAATATTGCGGCTGTATGGAAACTAGGATTACAAAAACGTCCCTACTCGTAAGGGGCGCTTTTTTTATCCCGCATTAACGGGCAGTAAGACCCCCACCTCAAGATTCAGAGAGAAGCAAAGAAGATAGGTGGGGGATAACTGCCCGTAAAAGCCCGATTGGGCGGGCTTTCCGTCAGTGGGGATGAAGAAAACCGCCACTGACGGAAGTTTCACTTTATGCATATTTTAGTGAAAAAGTCTTAATGTATTGCTTCTTTGTAATGTATTAAGTGTATATAAATACAAAAAAATGTCGAGTTGAGTCAGATAATATAAAAGATTTAAAATATTTAGTGAAAGCATAAAAGGGGGAATCATCTATGAAGAAAGAAATTTCAATTGTGGGAGTACCGATGGATTTAGGACAAATGCGCCGTGGTGTTGATATGGGTGCGAGCGCGATTCGTTATGCTGGAGTTATTGAAAGAATTGAAAATATAGGATATAACGTAGAAGACTTAGGAGATATATGTATTGAAAGAGAAGTTCAAATAAATGAAAATGAAAAATTACGAAATCTTGAACAAGTTGTAAAAGTATGTCATGAGCTAGCAAGTAAAGTTGATAGCATTATTGAGAAGAAAAGCTTTCCACTTGTATTAGGCGGCGATCATAGCATTGCGATTGGAACGCTTGCTGGTATTGCGAAACATTATAAAAATCTTGGTGTTATTTGGTACGATGCACATGGAGATTTAAATACAGAGGAAACATCTCCATCTGGGAACATTCATGGTATGTCATTAGCTGCAAGTTTAGGACATGGTCATCCGTCACTTGTTAATTTATACGGTGAGTATCCGAAAGTGAAAAAAGAAAATGTAGTTATTATCGGTGCTCGTTCTTTAGATGATGGAGAGAAAGAATTTATTCGTAAAGAGGGTATTAAAGTTTTCACTATGCATGAAATTGATCGCATGGGAATGACAGCGGTTATGGAAGAAACAATCGCATACTTATCACATACAGACGGTGTACATTTATCTTTAGATTTAGATGGCCTTGACCCACATGATGCACCTGGCGTAGGTACACCGGTTGCTGGTGGTTTATCGTATCGTGAAAGTCATTTAGCAATGGAAATGTTAGCTGAATCTGGTATGATTACATCTGCTGAATTTGTAGAAGTAAATCCGATTTTAGATGAAAAAAATAAAACAGCAATTGCAGCTGTAGCGTTAATGGGATCTTTATTTGGTGAAAAGTTGAAATAATTTAAAAAAGCAGCTGAAAAGCTGCTTTTTTTACTTTAAAATAAAAATACAGTGGCATATTATGTTTATCCCGCTATTTGCGGGCAGTAATACTCCCACCTCAAAATTCAGCAAAAACATTGTCCAGTTCCAGAGGCGTGGGCGTCCTGCGATTCTGGGCGAGCCGCTTCCGCTTTTCTAAAGAAGCTAGGTGGGAGATAAACTGCTGGCATGCGCCCGATTGGTGAGGGCCAATAATTAGTGGGGGATGAAGAAGATTCCCACTGATTAAAGTTTCACTTTATAATCTCTTCTTAAAGTCTGACATCTAACGATTACATGTCAGGTTTAGAAATGTGGTTTGAAATTGTGGTTCGTATAATGTATGTTATAATTAATTTGTTGTTGTAAATTACATATAGATGGAGGAAGGGTCAGAATGCCTTTTGGAGATATGAATGTTCTTTTGAAATATCTCAGCACTATAGTAGATATCGCCCTTGTATGGTTTGTTATATATAAATTGATTCTTGTAATCCGTGGTACAAAAGCTGTCCAGCTTTTAAAAGGAATTACAGTAATCATTATTGTTCGTATTTTAAGTAATTTCTTTGAATTGCATACGCTGCAATGGCTTATGGATCAAGCGTTAACTTGGGGATTTTTAGCGATTATTATCATTTTTCAACCAGAGTTAAGACGTGCTCTTGAACAGCTTGGACGGGGAAGTTTATTTTCACGTGGAAGCAATCAAGAGGAAGATGAACATGAGTCAGTGGTAAATGCTGTTGTAAAGGCAACAGAGTATATGGGAAAACGTCGTATTGGTGCACTTATTACAATGGCGAGAGAAACTGGTATGGGGGATTATGTCGAAACAGGAATCCCACTAAATGCAAATATTTCATCAGAGCTATTAATTAATATTTTTATACCGAATACACCGCTACATGACGGGGCAGTGATTATGCAAGGAAATATTATTAGAGCAGCAGCTTGTTATTTACCATTATCAGAAAGCCCATTTATTTCTAAAGAATTAGGAACACGTCATCGTGCGGCAATGGGCGTAAGTGAAGTAACAGATAGTTTAACGATTGTTGTTTCAGAAGAAACGGGACAAATTTCTTTAACAAAAAACGGCGAATTACATCGTGATTTGAAAAGTGAACAATTAAAGGAATTGCTTATGAAAGAATTAGGCGGAAACGTAAAACAGTCTTCTTCATCTTTGTGGAATTGGAGGAGAAAACGTCATGGATAAGTTAATGGATAACCATTGGTTTTTAAGAGGAATTGCATTATTATTAGCAATTATGCTCTACATGTCAACAAACATAGATAAAAATGTATCAGATAATTTTAATCCATCGCCTTTTCCAGTAGGGGATACAACAGAAACAATATCTGGAGTCCCGGTATCTGCATATTATGATGAAGATAAGTATATTGTAAGCGGAATTCCTGAAAAAGTAAGTGTCACGCTTGAAGGACAAAATAATGTTGTGGCGGCTGCTAAAGTAAAACGGCAGTTTGAGGTATTTGTTAATTTGCGTGGTTATACGCCAGGGACATATGAAATCCCTTTAAAATATAGCGGTGTTCCAAGTAATTTACATTTAAAAGTTCAGCCAGCAAAAATACAAGTCACCATTAAAAAGAAAGAAGTAAAATCTTTTCCTGTAGAAGTGAAATATTTAAATGAGAATCAAGTGCAGGCAGGAACAGCTATAGATAAACCGATTGTTAAGCCAAGCACAGTAGAAGTAGCCGGTACAACAGAGCAACTTTCACAAATTGCCCTTGTGCGGGCGTATGTTGATTTGAAAGGTGTTAACAAAACAGTAACAAAAGAAGCAAAAATTGTATTGTATGATAAAGACGGGAATCAGTTAGATTTGAAAACAGGTTCTTCTACTGTCAATGTCACTGTACCAGTTTCATCACCTGAAAAAACAGTTTCCCTAGGCGTCACGAAAACGGGAAGCTTACAAGAAGGTATAACCGTAACGAGTATAAAAGTTGAACCGAGTGAAGTGGAGATTTATGGTTCGAAAGACGTACTTGATAATATTACATCTCTTGAGGGCATCGAAGTGGACTTGAGTAAAATTACAGAGTCAACTACCTTCGATGCCTCTGTTTCTTTACCTAAAGGTGTTACAAAAGCGGCACCTAGCCAAGTGAAAGTGACAGTTGAAGTACAAAAGCAACAGCGAAAAACAATAACTGACATTCCTTTACAGGTGAATGGGTTATCAGATTTATTAACAATGAAATTTTCCGATCCACAAAATGGGAAAATCAGTGTTGATGTTTTTGGGGATGCAAGTGTTATAGAGAAGATGAGCGCAGAACAGATTAAAGCATCAATTAATATAGGAAATATGAGTGCAGGAACACATGACGTTCCGATTCAAATTAGTGGTCCCAATAATGTCACACTAGAATTAAAACAAAAAAATGCGAAGGTAGAGCTTGCAAAGAAGCAAGAAACAGGACATGAAGTGCAAGGACAGCCAGAGCAGCCAACAAATAAAGGAAATGAGCAAGAAAAAAGGAGCGAATAGCAATGGGAAAATATTTTGGTACTGACGGCGTACGAGGCGTTGCGAATGAGGAATTAACGCCTGAATTAGCGTTTAAGATCGGTCGATTTGGTGGCTATGTATTAACAAAAAATACAGAGCGTCCAAAAGTTATTATTGGCCGTGATACACGTGTGTCTGGACATATGTTAGAAGGCGCTTTAGTAGCTGGGCTATTATCAATTGGAGCAGAAGTAATGCGCCTTGGTGTTATTTCTACTCCTGGGGTTGCCTATTTAACGAAAGCGTTAGATGCACAAGCTGGTGTAATGATTTCTGCATCTCATAATCCTGTACAAGATAATGGAATTAAGTTTTTTGGTCCAGATGGTTTTAAACTGACAGACGAGCAAGAAGAAGAAATTGAAGCACTATTAGATAAAGAAGTAGATGAACTTCCGCGCCCTGTTGGTACAGCTTTAGGTCAAGTAAATGACTATTTTGAAGGTGGACAAAAATACTTACAATACATTAAACAAACGGTGGATGAAGATTTCTCTGGCTTACATATTGCGTTAGATTGTGCACATGGTGCAACATCTTCTCTAGCACCATATTTGTTTGCTGATTTAGAAGCTGACATTTCTACAATGGGAACATCGCCAAACGGCATGAATATTAACGATGGTGTAGGTTCTACACATCCAGAAGTATTAGCAGCGTTTGTGAAAGAAAAAGGTGCCGATATTGGTCTAGCATTTGACGGAGATGGTGACCGTTTAATTGCTGTTGACGAAAAGGGAAATGTTGTAGATGGCGATCAAATTATATACATTTGCGCGAAATATATGAACGAATCTGGAAAATTAAAACATAACACAGTTGTTTCAACAGTTATGAGTAATTTAGGCTTCTATAAAGCGGTAGAAGCAAATGGCATTACAAGTAATCAAACAGCTGTTGGTGACCGTTACGTAATGGAAGAAATGAAACGTGGTGGCTATAATCTTGGCGGGGAACAATCTGGTCATATTATTTTCTTAGATTACATTACAACTGGAGATGGTATGTTAAGTGCACTTCAACTTGTAAACATTATGAAAATGACGAAAAAATCATTATCTGAGCTTGCAAGTGAAATGAAAAAGTTCCCTCAATTACTTGTGAATGTTCGCGTAACAGATAAAAAACAAGCATTAGAAAATGAAAAAATTAAAGAAATCATTCGTGTTGTAGAAGAAGAGATGAATGGAGATGGTCGTATTCTTGTTCGTCCTTCTGGTACAGAGCCATTAATTCGTGTTATGGCAGAGGCGCCAACACAAGATCTTTGTGATCAATACGTAAGTCGTATTGTAGAAGTTGTAAAAGCGGAAGTTGGAGCTGAATAATAACCGAATGTTATTAAAAAAGGGGCACATTTGGTGCTCCTTTTGCATATACTTGTTATCTACAATGAAAAAATTTCATTGACGGTTTATTCCATTTGTTATAAGATGATTTTGTTCTTTTTCTCAGCAAAATAGGTTGAAGTAAGAAGCGCCAGAACTACCTGCGATGTAGTTGACGAGGAGGAGTTTATCGAGATTTCGGCGGATGGCTCCCGGTTGTTCATCACAACCGAAAGCTTTTACTTAAAGCACTGAGGTAACTCAATGGACAAAGGTGAAAGTGTGATGAGAGAAAAAGAACGGATTACACTAGCAGTATGAAGTATACAGGCTGAAACTAAAATGAGAGGAAGGTGAAAGCCGTTACAAGCTTACAAAGCTAGCGATATATAAATCCGTTTTTGGTATACAAAAATAAGATCAGGCTATGTCGTTATATGTTTATGAAAGAGCATAAGCATATTGTAACGGCGACTAATTATGTGTGGAATCGTAGGATTTATTGGGGAACAAGATGCAAAGGAAATTTTATTAAAAGGGTTAGAGAAGTTAGAATACCGCGGATATGATTCAGCTGGTATTGCAGTGCAAGCAGCGAACGGTGTTGTTGTATTTAAAGAAAAAGGCCGCATTGCAAAACTTCGCGAAATCGTGGATGAAAATGTAGCAGCTAACGTGGGAATCGGTCATACACGTTGGGCAACTCATGGCGTTCCAAGTCAGGTGAACGCACATCCGCATCAAAGTACTTCAGAGCGCTTTACCCTTGTGCATAACGGTGTAATTGAAAACTATGAGTTATTAAAGAATGAATATCTTCAAGATGTAAACTTTGTAAGTGAAACAGATACAGAAGTAATCGTTCAGCTTGTAGAAAAACAAGTGAAAACAGGTTTGACGGTAGAAGAAGCATTCCGTAAAACATTAACACTATTACACGGTTCATATGCATTAGCATTACTTGATGCAGAAAACCCAGACATGATTTATGTTGCTAAAAACAAAAGCCCACTATTAGTGGGTACTGGAGATAACTTTAATGTTGTTGCAAGTGATGCGATGGCAATGCTACAAGTTACAGATCAATTTATCGAACTAATGGATAAAGAAATGGTTCTTGTAACAAAAGAAAAGATTACAATTCAAAATTTACAAGGTGAAACGATTGATCGTGCACCATATACAGCAGAATTAGATGCAAGTGACATTGAAAAAGGAACATATCCTCATTTCATGCTAAAAGAAATCGATGAGCAACCACTTGTAATTCGTAATATTATTCAAAAGTATCAAAATGAAGCTGGTGAGATCGAACTTGATGCAGAAATTCGCAATGCAATTTTAGAAAGCGATCGTGTGTATATCATCGCGTGCGGAACAAGTTATCATGCAGGTCTTGTTGGAAAACAATTCATGGAACGTTTTGCAAAGGTACCAGTAGAAGTACATGTAGCAAGTGAATTCTCTTACAACATGCCATTATTAACAGAAAAACCATTCTTCATTTACATTTCACAAAGTGGTGAAACTGCAGATAGCCGCGCAGTACTTGTGCAAACAAATGAAATGGGACATAAAGCATTAACAATTACAAACGTACCAGGCTCTACACTATCTCGTGAAGCGAATTACACATTGCCATTACATGCTGGCCCTGAAATTGCTGTAGCTTCTACGAAAGCATATACAGCACAGCTTGCAGTACTTGCAATCTTAGCAGCTGACATTGCAAAAGCAAAAGGTTTAACAATTGGTTTTGATTTAATCAAAGAACTAGGTCTTGTTGCAAACGCAATGGAAGTACTTTGCGATCAAAAAGATGAAATGGATGCAATTGCAAAAGAATACTTAGCAACAACACGTAACTGTTTCTTCATTGGCCGCAGCGTTGACTTCTACGTAGGTTTAGAAGGTGCATTAAAGCTAAAAGAAATCTCTTACATCCAAGCAGAGGGCTTTGCTGGAGGAGAGTTAAAACACGGTACAATCGCGTTAATTGAAAAAGGTACACCAGTTATCGCACTTGCGACGCAAGAGCACGTAAACCTTGGAATTCGCGGTAACGTAAAAGAAGTAGCAGCACGCGGAGCAAACCCTTGCATTATCGCAATGAAAGGCTTAGAAATGGAAGGCGACCGCTTCATCGTACCAGCTGTACACGAGGCACTAGCGCCGCTTGCAGTAGTAGTTCCATTACAGTTAATCTCATACTATGCAGCACTTCACCGCGAGTGTGACGTTGATAAACCACGTAACTTGGCTAAGTCGGTGACTGTTGAGTAAGAGTTTATAGATTTGGAACAAGCTGTGTAGATTTAAAATAAAGTCGCGATGTTTATAAAAAAGTTGCGAAGCTTTACCCCTTTGGATATGATTATCTGAAGGGGTGTTTTTGTGCCGAAAAGAAAAGAACATCTAAAATCGATAAGTGGATTAAAGAGGGTAGAGGAATGGGTAGTGGGGCAGATTATCAGCCTTGGCTTAAAATTTAAGATGTTTCCTCATTAGGGAGGGCGGTCAAAAAGATTAAAAGGTATAAAGAACGCCAGACAACATGAGTTTTTATCGGATTTGGAACGGAACTACTTTTATTTAACTGAATTTTTAGATTTTATTTTAGGTATTCGTGAACAATTTCCTTTATTACCAAGAAGAGACGATTGTCATTGCTGAAGAGCTTGGGATTAAACACCCAGCTGATCCAATTGTTATGACAACGGACTTTTTATTAACAGTTGATAAAGGACAAGGTGTATTTGAAGTCGCTCATACTATCAAAATGAAAGATAAACTGTTAGAAGAACGTGTGTTAGAGAAGTTTGAAATTGAACGGGAAAATCGCTCTTTGTCGATGTTAATATTATCATTGTTTGAAATTCGTGAATGGAAAACTATTTATGATCGACTGCTTATAAATCTTGTGAATGATAGTGGAACTTGGACAAGTAAGTCATTGAAAAGCATTGAAGGTCAAGGTATTACAGTGGTGAAAGCTAAACACAGTTCTAAAGGGGTTCAGCATAGGGCAGAGGTTTTATTGAACCTAGACATTACGAGGGGGGTTATTAGTGAAAATGAATGAAAAAACATATCTAAGTATAGAAGAGATTATTTCATTACCAACCTTATCAGGTACAAACATAAGTGATGATGGCAAAAACGTAGCATTTGTCAAGAAGACGGCTAACTGGAAAGACAATAAATATAGGAATCATGTATGGATATATGAAAAAGATAAGGGGCAGAGTTACCCATTAACAACTAGGGATATAGATAGTACATACCCATTATGGTCTCCAGATTCTAGGAATATCGCATACCTTAGCCCGGTTGGTGACGGGGATAATAAGAAAAATCAGATCTTTGTTAATTCAATAGATGGTTATAGTGGGGTTCAAATTACTGATGAAAAAGAAGGGGTCAGTAAATTTAAATGGGAGCCTACTGGAAAGGGTTTTTATTATGTTGCACAGTCAAAAGAATCTGAGGTGATAAAGAAACGTAAGGAACTATATGGAAATTTCCATCATATAGGTAAGGAATACCAGAATAATTGTTTATATTACATTGAAATAGAAAAAGTAATACAAAATGATAAATATGAACACGAAAATAGCGTTGTTTATCAACTAACTGATGGGAAGGATTTTCATATCCATGAATTTGATATTTCAAATGATGGGAAAAAGCTTGTATTTATGGCTACACCAAGCCCAAATATGAGAGATTATATTAATGGAGATCTATACATACTAGATATTAAAGCTGGAGAGCTACAAAAGATGAATATAGATAAGTTGTTGGGAGGGAGCGTTTGCTTTTCTCCTGAAGGCAGCAAAATATGTTACTCAGCAAGTATAAGGGAGAAGGATTACTATAAGACCCATATACAAGATAGTACATTAGAGATATATGATATTAATAATGGAGAGCTAATTCAACCTTTAACAGATTTTGATAGTACGGTTATTCCATTACGGTGGACAGCTAAAGGAATTTTAATTAGATGGCAGAATAAAACTAATTATCTTATTGGGTTGCTATCTGAGGATGGCACTGTGGAAATATTAAGTGAAAAAGTAGATAGCTTTATAATGGATGCTTCTATAACAAGGGATGGAAATCATATATCCTATAATAAGGCTATAACAAATGAAACCTTTGAAATCTATTTAGACGATAAAAAAATAACGAATGAAAATAGCTTTTTCAAAGGAAAGCTTAAAAGTAACAGGGAAATAATTTCATGGCAAAGTAGTGATGGTCTTGAAATAGAGGGTGTTTTATCAACCCCAGTAGAGTTTGATGCAAATAAAAAATATCCCTTATTAGTGGTAATCCATGGTGGTCCGGCTTGGGCATCCTTTCCAATATTTTCAGACTGTTTTAATGAGAAATATCCTATTGAACAGTTTATCGAAAAAGGCTTTATAGTTCTAGAGCCAAACTACAGGGGAAGTTCTGGTTATGGTAATGAATTCTTAAAAGCAAACTATAGAAAACTGGGAATTGCTGACTACGATGATGTTATATCTGGAGTGGATAAACTAGTTGACAAAGGGATAGCAGATAAAGATAGAGTAGGGGTTATGGGATGGAGCAACGGGGGATATATATCAGCTTTCTGTTCTACGTTTAGTAGTAGATTTAAAGCTATTTCAGTTGGAGGTGGAATTACTAATTGGAGTACCCATTATGTAAATACAGATATACCTTACTTTATTAGGATGTATTTAGGAAATAATCCATGGAATGATCCAGAGATATATACTAAAACATCAGTAATGACATATATTAAATCAGCCTGTACTCCCACTTTAATCCAACATGGCGAAAAGGATGCAAGAATTCCAACTCCAAATGCATATGACCTATATCAAGGGTTAAAGGATATGGAAGTTGATACAGAATTAATTATATTTAAAGGAATGGCATATAGTTCTGACCAGCCAGGAATTAATGTAGCTATTATGAAGCAGAATTTGATGTGGTTTTCACACTATATTCTTGGAGAAAGTATGAAAGATTTTAGGGTTTTATAATGGATATCCTCACAGGATACATAAGGAAGCTTTTTTTTCTTATTTAGCCTGTGATTGTAGCTCTATGATTTCCATGTGAATTTCCACTGTATAATACTCTAGCAACTAGATTGACTTACAATTGTATAGCAACGTTATGGCATTAAGCTCCCTGTACCAGAATAAAAACAAACAGACAGCATGAATTTCTGTCGGATTTAGAACGCAATTATTTTTATTTAACTGAGTATTCGAATTATATTATTGCTGGCCGCAGAACAGATTTCGAAAAAATAGAGAAACTACATATGCAGTAAGGCTTGAAATGAAAAGAGATAAAGCAATTGAACTATTACACTATGATAATTTATATGATTTCACTTTGGATATTATCAGAAATAATTCTTATTGATGACTTAAAGCAGAGTCACAGGTTAATTACAGCTCATGAATCGGGAGTAAAAATAAGGTTGCAAAAATTTTAAAATATAACAACGTAGGTTTAAGAGTATTTGAAAAAACAATCGACCGAATAGAACGAATGATGAGAGGGATGGGAAAATGAGCGATACAAGGACCAAATTGATGATGGATTTGCAAAGAATTGAGAAGGATGAGTATCAGTTACGCGAAGGTGAGCAGCATCAAGATTTCCTACCTTTGTTACTTCAATATATTGGCGATCCTCAGCCAGAATTACGGGATAACCTGATTTATCCGATGTTTTATATGTGGATTAAGGAAGAGAATAGGTTCAGTGAAGAGGAGTTGCGTAGCCTCTTAACTGTTCTGACTGATGAGAACCATTTGTTCTATAATATTGGCAGCGAGGATGATCAGTCAGTTTTTACAAGGACGTTCTCTGCCTTGCCTATCGTTTTGATTGTGCAACGCCATAGACAGAATCCATTTCTCAATCAAGCGGAAATTGAGCAATTAATGCATGCAATGCTCCGTTATTATAAAGAGGAGAAGGATCTGCGAGGTTACCTTTCAGTAGGAGGCTGGGCTCACAGCGCGTCTCACGGTGCGGATGTTTTTGTCGAGCTGGTGCAGTGCGAGGAGAGCAGCGTTGTAATGCTGCGTGAGGTTCTTGTCGCTATTTCTGGCATGCTTCATAATGGTAGACACATTTTTAGCGATGAGGATGATGAGCGGTTGGTCAACATCGTGGATACGATGATTGACAAAGAGTTACTTTCACATCAAGAAATCGCTGATTGGATTAGCGGCTTAGCGGAATGCTGCAATTTGCCGAGAAGTCGCAGTCAGGTGATTGCTCGCGTGAACAGCAAGAATTTTTTACGCAGTCTCTATTTCAGAAGGGGACAAGATAGCCGAGGGAATGAGCTTAACACTGTCATGCTTGGTACTGAGGCAAAATTGAACAGGTTTTCTATCAGTTAAAGGATTAGAGGGATTGCCCCTTTTTATGTCAAGAAAAACAAATGGAGGACATATTATAGAAATGATCAAACTTTTTTATAAAAGAATGATTCAATAAAATATATTAAGAGCGTGTTTTGATTAATCTTTTTTCAAAACACGCTCTTTCTTTTTGCTTGTTTATCAAGGCTATTAGTATTAATTTGATCAATCTTTATTCTAAAGCTACATGTGGATTTGAAATAAAGTCACAATGTCTCCCCCCTTTAGATATGATTATCTAAAGGGGTATTTTTTATGGTAAAAAGGAAAAGAATATCTGAAATAAAAAAGTACTATTGTAGATTTAAAACAAAGTTTAACCGTTTGTAATAAAATTACCTCGTTTATAAAAAGGTTAATCAAAATATTGGTTTGTACAATGAAGTTGTTTAAAAATATCAAATATGTTGTTTCATTAAAGGGCCAGATTGTGGAAGAGTGAGCTTATAGATGATATGGATATTTTTTGAGGAATACACATTTAAACTAACTAAAGTTTTTTTAAAAACGTTTTACTCTCTATTAAGTGCGGAGAAATATACCACAAGTAACGGCAAACCAAAGCCTTAACCCTTGCAAGAAGCTGAGTTAAGGCTTTAGTTTTTGTGTATTCTTAGGGCCTAGTGGAAGGACTTATTACTTTTTTATTAGCTTTAAATAGTTTATAATTATCAGATAATACTAGATATTTTACTCTATAAATAATTATAATAGAATATGATATGGTTATAGTTGAGACAGAAAAGGTGTGTTCCTAGGGGGGGTCTAGGTGGCGCCTTGCTTTTTGTGACATCTAAGCAGGAGTGCCTACTCTTTTTTGTAAATATGGGGGATGAGGAAGGTTATCATGAGCAAAATGCAGAAAAAAACAGACGTTATCTTAATTGGTGCCGGGGTCATGAGCGCGACTTTGGGATCATTACTGAAAGAGTTAGCACCTGAATGGGAAATCAAAGTCTTTGAAAAACTCGCAAATGCAGGAGAAGAAAGCTCTAACGAATGGAATAATGCAGGTACGGGCCATGCTGCACTATGCGAGCTTAACTATACATCCGAAAAATCTGATGGATCTATAGATATTAGCAAAGCTATAAAAATTAATGAACAGTTTCAGCTTTCAAGACAGTTTTGGTCTTATCTTGTAAACAGCAATCTGATTCGTAATCCACAGGACTTTATCATGCCAATACCTCATATGAGTTTAGTACAAGGGGAAAAAAATGTATCGTTTTTGAAAAAACGTTTTGAAGCGCTTTCAAACAATCCGCTGTTTCAAGGGATGGAATTTTCTGATGACCCTGAAAGGCTGAAGGAATGGATTCCGCTGATCATGGAAGGTCGTACATCGAATGAACCGATGGCGGCAACAAAAATCGACTCTGGAACGGATGTCAACTTTGGTGCTTTAACACGTATGTTGTTTGACCACTTACAGAGTAAGAACGTCGAGGTAAACTACAAGCATAGTGTTAAGGATATTAAACGTACTAGCGGTGGCTCGTGGGAAGTGAAAGTGCATGATATCGATAGCGGTAAAATCGAATACCATACTGCAAAATTTGTCTTTATCGGTGGTGGGGGCGGAAGTCTGCCTTTACTACAAAAAACCGGTATTCCTGAGTCAAAACATATTGGAGGATTCCCGGTAAGCGGACTATTTATGGTATGTAACAATCCGGAAGTTGCAGCGCAGCATCATGCAAAAGTATACGGTAAAGCTAAGGTTGGCGCTCCTCCAATGTCTGTTCCGCATCTTGATACAAGATATATCGATAACAAAAAAACATTGCTGTTTGGACCGTTTGCCGGCTTCTCACCAAAGTTCTTAAAAACTGGTTCAAATTTTGATTTGATAGGTTCCGTAAAACCGAATAATGTTTTCACTATGTTGGCTGCAGGCGTAAAAGAGATGGCATTGACAAAATATTTAATCCAGCAAGTTATGTTATCGAATGAAAAGCGCATGGAAGAATTACGCGAGTTTATTCCGAATGCCAAAAGCAAGGATTGGGATATAGTGGTAGCCGGCCAACGTGTGCAAGTTATCAAAGATACTGATGCTGGTGGTAAAGGAACACTTCAATTTGGTACAGAAGTTGTTAGTGCTGCTGATGGCTCGGTAGCTGCATTGCTCGGCGCTTCTCCAGGTGCTTCTACTGCCGTTCACGTTATGCTTGAGGTATTAGAAAAATGTTTCCCACAACATATGAAAGAGTGGGAAACGAAAATAAAAGAAATGATTCCTTCTTATGGTGTGTCACTAGTGGAAAACCCTGAGATTTTCCAAGAAGTTCATCATTCAACAGCGCAGACGCTGGGTCTACACGAGAAAGAAACGGTCTATTGTTAATTCTTTGGATGTAGAAACAAAGGTATTTAATGAAAAACTTTAAGTAACAAAAGTTGTTTGAAAATAAAATAGTTATTTAAAAATTGAGGCGATATGAAAGATTTCATATCGTCTTTTTCCATATTATATAATAAACGCATAGAATATTCAGTTATTTGATGTTTTACAAACGAGCAGTATGGAGGAAGAAAAATGAAGATAATAGAGCTACCAATTGAATGTGAATGTAATGGACCAAAAAATTACATTTATCCTAGCTTAATTATATTGAATAATGAACTAACCTTGGTCGATACAGGGTATGCAAATTTTTTAACTTTAATTGAAAATGAAATTTTAAAAAATGGATATGAAATGAAGGATTTAAAGAATATAATCATTACTCATTATGATGATGATCATATAGGTTCCTTATATGATTTCAAAGAAAAGTATCCTTGGATTAACATTATAGCTAGTGAAATTGAATCCAAATACATTAGTGGTGAAATGAAGTCAGAGAGATTGGTTCAAGCCGAAGAAATGCTAGAAAGTATGCCAAATGAAGAAATCGAATTTGGTAAATGGTTTATACAGCAATTAAAGAATTTGAAGCATGTTTCAATTGATGAAAAGGTACATGATGGTGATATGATTTTAGATAACAAATGTAGAGTAGTAGCAACACCAGGGCATACCTCAGGTCATATTTCATTATATTTTCCAAGTTTAAAAAGTGTAATTACAGGTGATGCAGCTGTTAATGAGGGGCATGAATTGGTCATTGCTAATCCACACTTTTGTTTAAGTGTTGAGAAAGCAGAATGGTCTTTGAGAAAGATTAGAAACCTTAAAGTTGAAACTTACTATTGTTATCATGGCGGGAAATTTTCTAATTATTGAAGTCTCCAAAGCACCAGTGCTTTGGAGAGCCGTTTATTCAAAAAATAGATATAAGTTGCTTGGTTTTATGACTTCATCTCCTGCATAAATGATCCAGTCCGTTAAGTGCTCGAAATCTAGATTGTATGAAGTTCCTTCAGTCATATATTTGATAAAATATGGATGGTTAATGAGTACTCCGTGGATGTTATCTTCTGTAATGTTCTTCATTTCAAACCACATGTGTTCACTTTTGTCTTCTTCGTAATTTGTTGAATAATTAGAGTCTTATATTTTACTGCAGTACATAAATAAAATAGGCCGTGAATATACTGTGGATATGTTGTATGACTTTAATAAGGATAGGAGTGAATAAGCAATTATAAAACAAAAGATACGCGTTCTTATTTCCGGTGCGAGCATTGCTGGGCCGGCACTAGCATATTGGCTTCACCGCTACGGTTTCGACGTGACTGTAATAGAACGGGCGCCCGCATTGCGCCCAGGTGGATATGGTGTTGATATCCGTGGTGTAGCCATTACGGTGCTTAAACGGATGGGGATTCTCGATCAAGTTCGTGCAGCTGACACGCACATGACTGGTGTTTACTTCGTGAACAGCAAAGGTAAAATCGAAGGTCAAATAAGCGAAGCGAGTATGGGGAACCAGCAGGGGCTGGATATCGAAATCATGCGCGAGGACCTTAGTCATATTTTGTACGACTTGACCAAGGATACGATCGAATATATTTGGGACGATTCGATTACCGCTATACATGAGACCGAAGCCGGTGCAGAAGTCCAATTTATTCGTGGCAAGCCGCAGACATTCGATTTGATCATCGGGGCGGACGGGCTCCATTCCAATGTGCGCAACTTAATTTTTGGTGACAAAGAACAATTTAAGCGTACTCTTGGCTGTTATATCTCGATTTTTACCCTCGAGAATTATCTTAACCTTGATCACCGCCAGCTACTTTATACGATGCCAGGCAAAACTGTAGGTATGTATAGTGCCCGTGATAATACTGAAGCAAAGGGTATGTTCTTGTTCAAATCAGAGGAACTGAAGTACGACCGCTATGATGTGGAAGCCCAAAAGAAACTTGTAGACAATGCTTTCCAAGGTCATACGGGTTGGGAAACTCCGCATCTACTCAAAACTATGAAAGAGGCAACAGACTTTTACTTTGATGAGATTTGCCAGATTGATATGCCAACATGGTCAAAAGGTCGGATTACATTGGTAGGTGATGCGGCGTATGGCCCATCACCACTTTCGGGTCAAGGCTCTAGCCTGGCACTTGTTGGAGCTTATGTACTAGCTGGTGAACTCAAAGCTGCGCATGGCAATTACGAACGTGCCTTTGTTGCCTACGAAAAAGAGATGAGAAAGTTTGTTGAGGAAAACCAAAAAATAGGGTTGATAGCTGCTGGAAGTATGATCGAAACATCAAAATCCAAAATCTTGCTGCGCAATTTCATGTTGCGTGTACCTATCCTTATGGGTGGAATGTTTAAGATGGTTACGAAAATGATGACGAAAGCTTCCAATGCGATTGAACTGAAAGATTATTGATATGGATATTTACTGCTGAGTGATAATAAAGTATTTCTAATACTGTCTGTTTTTAATCAAACTTTATTTCGAAGCTACACAATCATGTTAATCGGCAATAAATCCATTTAAAAACACACCAAGAGAGATATCATGATGACACCTCTTTTAGTGTGTTTTTTGTAATGTGTAATAAGAAAAAATTTCAACTCTAAGTGCCCGATGAAAATAAAGTTGTAGACTGAACTGTAATTTGATTGATTAAGCTAACGGACAGATTATGAAGATGGGAATGAGGGGAACTTATGGATTCAAGGAAAGCATCTTTGAGCTTCGAGAAAGCCAATTGTGGTGGTTTTCATGGAGGCGCCATTTATACAATTATCGTCAACAGGCTTCGGGCTGCTGGTTGTGTTTTCGCTGAAGATGAAGCTCAGTTGCTCATTTCTGCGGCCAGGACGCCGAAGGATCTCACCGCTATGGTGGACCGACGAGTAGCTGGTTTGCCCCTCGAACACGTTATCGGCTGGACGAAGTTCTGTGGTTTGCGGATAGCGGTGGACCCGGGAATCTTCGTACCCCGTAACCGCACTGAGTTTCTCGTCCGCCAGGCTGCCGCTCTTACCCGGCCAGGATCTGTCGTAGTTGACCTATGCTGTGGTTCGGGGGCGTTGGGCGCTGTACTAGCCGCAATGCAGGAACGGATTGAATTATACGCATCTGACATTGATCCTGCTGCGGTGCGGTGTGCTTTGCGCAACGTCACTGCAGCTGGTGGTTATGTGTATGAAGGTGACCTCTATGAACCGTTGCCCGTCATACTGCAGGGCCACATCGATGTCCTGGTTGCGAACGTACCTTATGTACCCACCGAGGCAATCGGGTTGCTCCCCCCGGAGGCGCGTATACACGAAGCGCGTGTGGCGCTCGACGGGGGAACGGACGGGCTTGATATACAGCGGCGGGTGGCAGCTGAGGCGCCACTTTGGTTGGCACCTGGCGGTCATTTGCTCATCGAGACGAGTGAGCAGCAGGCGCCGCATACCGTCGAGATATTCACTCACAATGGGTTGATACCGCAAGTGGCTCATTCGGAAGAGTTGGATGCTACCGTGGTCATTGGAACGAAGATGCAAAATAAAAGTACATAGTCATCCAATGAAAACGTGGAGGGGAGGATTATACAAATTTAGCAAGTTGCTTATAAATCTCTACAATTTCTTCAAGCCTCATTCTTACTAACCCGCTTGAGGATGGAGCAACAAAATCAATTGTTCCAGGTGTAACGGGCCCAGGCTGCTGTCCCCACGGAGCTACTTTTTGTCCGCTATATTCTAGATAAACACCTTTCCCAACAAAACAAACTACTTTTGGTTTTAACCGTATAATTTTTTGTTTTAAAATTTCTTTTCCTTCTTTGTACTCTTCCTTTGTAATTTCATCCGCTGCCTTAGTTGGTCTTGCTACTATGTTTGTAAGCCCCATATCCAGATTCAACAGTTTATAATCTTCCGAAGCCTCATATTTTTTGGGGGTTAATCCTGCTTCATAGAGAATTTTCCAAAAGCGATTATTGGGATTGGCGAAGTGATGTCCTGTCTCACTTGAGCGAATGCTTGGATTAAAGCCGACAAATAAAATGTTTAAATCTTCTTTAACATAATCATTAACGGGGTTCAAGATTAAACCTCCTCTTTTATGAAATTTAAACGTATAAAGTTTTTTTTAGTTTACCACAATTTCTGGAATACACTTCCTATTAAAAGATGTAAGAGGGAAGTTTAAGTGAATATAATACGGAAAAACTCATAATGTTCCGGTTGCTATCTGAAAGGCGTTTTCGCACGAGTGAGAGTGGATTCTACATCTACTTCTCCTCGTGTTTTTTTATTTCTTATGAGGAACAATTGTATCTTCTACTTCTTAATTAAGAAATAGTTAAGAAGTAGTTAAGTCCCATTTAAACCTTTTTTCCCATAATAAAATTATAAGCGTACAAGAAGGTTGGTATTTTTAGATGAGTACAATAATCAAAACTATGAATGTAATGAAGGTATATGGCAATCAGTTAAACACCTTACTATAAAGGAGGGATTTGAAAATGTCTTTTTCCCAATTCAATATTGATATTTTTCGAGCAATTAATGATTTAGGTAAACAATATTCATTCCTAAACTCAGCCATGGTATTTTTGGCAGAATATATGGTATATATTTTTGGTTTAATTATTATAGCTTATTGGTTTACCGGGTCCAGAAAAAGTAGGATGATGGTTATTCAAGCGATGGTTGCTTTTGTGATTGCTGAGGTGATTGGAAAAATAGCAGGGAAATTTCATTTGAATTATCAACCGTTTGCAGTATTGCCTGATGTTAATAAACTTGTCGACCATGCTGTAGATAATTCATTTCCTAGTGACCATACGATTCTCTTTTTTTCAATTTGTTTTTCGTTTTGGCTTGTTCGTAAAAAGACGGGGTGGTTATGGATTATACTTGCATTTTGTGTAGCGATCTCTCGTATTTGGGTAGGGGTTCATTATCCTTTTGATGTTGCAATAGGGGCTTTAATAGGATGTGCTTCAGCGTTATTTTCGTATTGGTTAGTACCGAAATTTTCTTTTATCAAGCAATTGCTTACTCTATATGAAAGAGTAGAGAAACATGTTTTACCATCCAAAAACAAATCAAAGGGATTTTGAGTATACAAGTATAAAAACCTTTAAAGAGGCTGAGCATAAATCTCAGCCTCTTAGTATATTGTTGTACTTATTCAGCTTTTTTCATAGCTCTCATAGATTCAGCCACTTTAACCATCATGGAACATTCGACTCTCTTACGGAAGATGTCACAACTGAAATCGTAGATTCCATTGATGGAGCCGGTTGCATGCAGTGCGTTGGCAGGGCAACCGCCACTGCAGTAAAGCTTCGCCCAGCAATCCTGACATTCTGGCTTTGAATAGCAATTGTTTTCTTTAAATTGGCACTGCGTCTCTTGTTTTGTGATTCCATCCCAGATGTTTCCCATACTGTATTCTTGGTCCCCGACGAATTGGTGGCAAGGGAAGAGCTCGCCCCATGGTGTGACAGCGAGATATTCGGTTCCTGAGCCGCATCCGGAAATTCTCTTTTGAATGCAAGGGCCTTCAGAAAGATCAAGCATGTAATGGTAGAAGGTGAAGCCATTGCCTTCTTCCCCACGCTTTAGCATTTCCTTGGCGAGAATTTCATACTGGTTGTAAATCTCAGGGAGGTCCTCCTCGGTCAGTGCGTATGGTTCCCGGGGATCACAGATGACCGGTTCCATCGAGAGTTTGTCGAAACCGAGATCTGCGATATGAAAAATGTCATTGGTGAAGTCGACGTTGTTGCGAGTGTAGGTTCCACGCACATAGTATTCTTGATCTCCACGCTTTTCGACGAATTCTTGGAACTTTGGAACGATATAATCGTAGCTTCCTTTTCCAGTTACTGTTTTACGCAGGTGATCGTGGACTTCTTTTCTACCATCAAGGCTTAATACGACATTGTACATTTCCTTATTCAAGAAATCGGTGACCTCATCGTTTAAGAGCATGCCATTTGTAGTGAAGGTGAAGCGGAAAGTTTTTTTGTACTCTTTTTCTTTGCTTCTTGCGTAAGTGACAATCTGTTTAACAACTTTCCAGGCCATGAGCGGTTCTCCGCCGAAGAAATCGACGTCGAGGTTTCGGTGGTGACCGGAGTTTTCCAATAAGTAATCAATAGCTCTTTTGCCAACCTCATAGCTCATAATCGCTCTGCTTCCATTGTATTTTCCTTGGCTGGCGAAGCAGTATTCACATGACAGGTTACATGTATGTGCGACATTGAGGCAGAGGGCCTTTACATAAGTTTGGCGATTTCTTAAATCAATTGAAAGGTCTTTATATTCATCCTCAGTAAAGAGTTGCCCATCATTTTTCAACTCTTCGAGATCTGCGATTGTTTCTCGAATGTCCTTCTCAGAGATAGCGGAATCATATGCGTATTTTTCTAGCATCATTGTTACGATTTCTTCCGCAGAAGTAGTCTCATAAAGCGCGATGATTCCATAGGTGAGATCGTCGACAACATGTACCGATCCACTGTAGGTATCGAGTACGATGTTGTATCCGTTTAGTTTATATTGATGAATCATACTTGATAATCAAGCTCCTTTTATCTATAAAGTAAAACTTCCCTCAATAGGGCTTCTTTTACTGCCTGTTAATACGGGATAAAAATGGCCGCCCATCTGGAAAGCAGTTGGGCGGTCCGTTTTTTGTTTTCTATCTGTTCATTGTGTTTTCACACTTTTGATTTGCAACTCCGCAAGACGTTTTGCAAGCTGATTGGCAAGATGTTTGGCATGCACCACATCCACCATGTTTTACCGTATCCATCAGTTTACGAGTGCTTAGTGTTACGATTCTTTTCATAGCGTATCACTCCTTTTTAAAAATATTTTTTTAAGAAACAAGCTCAATATTTGTGAATGTTTTCACATTTAAAATCACTTTTTGTGAAATGTTTCACATTGATAGTTAAATTTTGTGAGTACTTTCACATTAATTCCAGTAATAATTTTAACAACACCTTTGGTTCACGTCAATCATTCGCAGTCTTTTGATACTGCAGAAATTCCACTTGATTGTGCTTCTGCTTTTTCTTCGCCACTTTTTTGTCAAATAAGTAATAGGGAATGTAATCCCCACTTCAAGCGGTGCCAGCTAGTCAGTGGGGAAGAGGGCTAATGGAAATCTGTATGACGATACGTTTCTTTTCCTTCCAAAAGAGTAAGTAAAATTTTTGTTTTATAAATATCATGTTTTGAAACTTCAAATAAGTTTTTATCTAATACAACAAGGTCTGCTTTTTTGCCAACTTTAATAGATCCAGTTTCTTTCTCTAAAAAGTTTGCATACGCTCCATTTATTGTATAACTCTTAATTATATCCTCTAAGCTTACTTTTTCCTTTGGATTCAGAACATGTTTTGAATTTGTATTTTGTAAATCTGTACGAGTTATCCCCATCTGAATGCCAGCTAAAGGAGAAAAGTATGCTCCTTGTGTAATCGGATAATCACTAGAAGAAGCCATTAAGACGCCTTTTTTTATGAAACTTTTCATAGGATATTGTTTATTTGCACGCTCTTCTCCTAACAAATCGACAGCTAGTGAAAAGTATCCCTCATCTTTGAGAAACCATGTTGGTTGGGGAACTCCAATGATTCCTAGGTCTTTAAAGCGCTTGATGTCATTTTCTTTTACTAATTGTAGGTGTGTAATCTTATGACGACTATCACGTTTTCCATTCTGTTGCTGGGCAGCTGCGAAGGCATCTAACGTTTCTGTTGTTGCAGCATCACCTATAGAGTGAATATGAATTTGGAAGTTCTCTTGATCTAGCGTCTGAATCATATGTGTATATGCTGTTTTCTCCCAAACTGGAACACCATAATAATTTGGTTTATTGTTATACGGCTCATGTAAATAGGCCGTTCCTCCTTCGATGACACCGTCCATAAATAGTTTAACAGTATTCATTTTTACTAATGGACCTTGTAATTTTTCACGCTGTTTCTTTACATATGGAATACGATCCTCGCCTTCACTTGGTTGAATTGTAAGTGCAAGGTTATGCCGAACAGATAATGATTGTTCCTTTTCAAGCGTTGTTAAGGCCTCAATAACAGCGTCCTGTTGCGGGACAACGACATCATTCACTTGTGTGTACCCATTACTTGCCGCCAGCTGCTGGAAAGTTTTTAATGCTTCTTTATATTGTTCCGTATTAAATTTCGGTAATTTGTTTAAGACAAGATCTGTTGCTGTATCACGAAGAGTACCGGACGGTTCCCCGTTTCCATCACGTTCAATTACTCCTCCATCAGGATTTTGAGTATCCTTTGTAACCCTTGCTATTTCAAGAGCTTTAGAGTTTACCCAAACCGAATGATAATCCTCTGAAATTAAAGCGACGGGAATATCTTTGACAACAGCATCTAATAATTCTTTTGTCGGACCCGTTGGCGGGAAAAGGGTATTGCTCCAACCAGCACCGTGTATCACTTCTAAATCGCTGTGTTCTTTAGCATATTTGTCCACAGTTTGAATATATTCTTCAATTGTTCTAACATTTACTAAATTGACAGAATAAAGAGAGTTCACTGTTTCGGAAGCATGAAGATGACTATCAACAAAACCTGGAAGTAACATTTTCCCCTTTAAATCAATAATTTTTGTATTCTTTTTCTTATACTTCTTTACACCTTTTGTATCACCAACATATACAATTTTCCCATGTGCAATCGCAACGGCTTCTGCCCAAGGTTGTTTTGCTTCTACCGTATAGACATTTCCGTTTATAAAAATGGTGTCTGCTATCTCTCCTGTTGGTTTCATTGCTGGCCCAAATCCTACTAACATACAAATCACAGTTAGACTAATGAAAAAAGAAATTAACTTTTTCAATGTATCAACTCCAATTCTTTGTTATTTTTATTTGTTCCTTATTTCGCTACTTCAATTACAGAAGTTCGCTGATGATAAAATCAATTCCTATAGAATGAAGTCCACATTATAAAGGAAAATTCACTTTCTTTTTCCTACAATAAGCGGCTAACAATTTCTGATAGTAGTTATTACAATTTAAATACGGAAAATTCAGAAAGTTTTTTAGAAAAAAGAGAGGGTGGTATTTGAGAGCGTTTACTTAAATTAACCCGCATGAAATCTAAAATTCCCCAATAAAGGAGGCTATTAAGATGAAATTAATCAACCCAATGAATGTGATTGACGAGAGTCGTATTCATTCATTGCATATCTGGTTAATATTTTGGTTGTTCATTGTGATTGCATTTGATGGATATGATGTTGTTATCTACGGGGCAGCTGTTCCTTCTCTTATTAAGGAATGGGGGATATCGGACGTTACAGCAGGAGCAATTGGTAGTTATACAGTCATAGGGACAGCGATAGGTGCTGCTGTCTTCGGATTGTTGGCTGATAAGATTGGTCGCAAGAACATCATATTATTAACTACACTCTTATTTAGTCTTTTTACACTCTTATCTGGTTTTGCGAATGGTCCCTTCATGTTTACGATCTTCCGTGTTATCGCTGGTATTGGGCTCGGTGGAGTTATGCCGAATGTAATTGCTTTAGCAACAGAATTCTCTCCGAAACGGGTTCGAACTGCTATTGTCTCGTTTATTTTTTGTGGATATTCAGTAGGGGCTATGGCTGCAGCGCTTATCAGTCGTTCGCTGCTTCTGACGGCAGGGTGGAAACCTGTCTTTTGGTTAGCTGGTATTCCGTTATTGTTTATCCCATTTTTAATGAAAAATATTCCAGAGTCCGTTGGTTTCCTTTTGGAGAAAGGTAAGGAAGAAGAAGCCAAAAAGGTTATTTTTAAGGTGGATCCGAAATTAGCAAAAGAAGTGACAATCGAATTTGTAAAGCCCCCAGCTAAAGAGGCTGGTTCTCCTGTTATTAAGTTATTTGAAGAAAAACGCGCGGTAAGTACAATTATGTTTTGGATTTCATGTTTTAGTGCTTTTGTATTAATTTACTCCATGAATACATGGTTACCACGACTTATGATGCAGTCTGGTTATGATCTCAAATCAAGTCTTTCGTTTACAGCCGTCATGCAGATTGGTGCTATTGTTGGAACGGTTATTTTTGGTCCAATAGTGGATAAGCTCGGCTTTAAAAAGGTACTCGTACCATTGTTTTTCTGTGGAGCAATTGCATTATCGTTAATCGGATTTGCGAACAATATGTTTGTTGGATTCCTGTTAATCTCAGTGATTGGTGCTTCATCTGTTGGGCTACAGAACATGTCCAACGCATTTGTTTCTCAATATTATCCTAGCAGTATGCGGTCAACAGCGATCGGCAGCACAATGGCTTTTGGTCGTCTTGGCGGTGTCGTGGCTCCTACCTTCGTCGGCGTTCTTCTTTCTATGCATTTCATGCCTCAATATAACTTTGCGGCGATTGCGAGTGCAGCTGTGCTTGGCGGTATAGCAATGCTATTCGTCAAAGAACAACATGGAGTCTATTATAAAGAGAAGAAACAGATAGAAGGGGGAAATAGCAATTTAACTTCAGCTAAATAGTCTATAAAGAATCCCGGGGATTAATTTCTTCGGGATTTAAAAATGTTTGGAGAAGAATCTTCGTGTATTTCCTTTCTTATTATGTATCTCTTCTTTTACAATAGATAGAAAAGGTGAAATGGAGGAGATGGTTCATGTCTGACAACAAGAGAGAGAAGTTAATGAAAAAAGTAGAATACCATTTGCGTACTACATCGCGTCAGCTTATTAAAATTGACACTGAAGAAGAAGCGCTTCAGTATTTAACCGATTCTTTTTGTTCTGAACTATATTGTGACTTCGTAGCCGTAATTTTAAATGAAGGAGGGGAGTTTCTGCCCAAAGCATGGAGTGGAAATTTATCTTCCTTAGCTTCAGCCTTTCCTCTTCATTCTGATGAATGCTCTCCGAAATTTCTATATCAAAGCATAACGGATCAAACTGCAGATTCTCCAGAGGTGTGTATCCTGGCAGAAACATTGAAACACGCTGGTGTGAAGACTTGGTTTACCGTCCCGTTAAAAGATGATATCCAGCATTTTGGTTTTTGTATCGTTGCGTTTTTAAGTTATGTTCCTCTTTTGGATATGGAGATATCGTTTGAAGAGTTTGGAAAGGACATAGCTGTGGCTATGGCAGTGGCTAGACAGAAGGAAGCACAGTTAAAAAAAATCGAAGGATTTGGATGGATTAGTAAGAATCTTTCGCTTGATGTACCATTAGAGCAGCATATAGCTGAGTTAACTTCTAAGGCCGGAATTGGAACAGATGCGAACTTTTCGTGTATTTATCTTTATAACGAGGAGGAAAACTGTTTTGTTTTTCAGCCGCCCTCGTATGGGGAAATGGAGCGTCCACAGAAAATTATGGTTGAGGACAAATATGTACTCAAGGAGCACTTTCCATTTTTTGAGACAATTGGCGGTAGTCAGTTGACTGTTCCATTGGTTATTGATATGAAACCCATTGGGGTTCTACATATTGAGAATAAACGTGAAGGGGTCTTTACGAAAGAAGATTTAAAAGCACTGGAAATGCTTGCTAACCACTTGGCTACTATACTCGATAATGCAAGGCTGTATAATGGCGAGAAAGAACATAAGCAACGTCTCCATTTTCTTTTAGATTATCAACAAGCTTTGTTAAAAGAAACTGTCGAGGATAACAACTTTGAAGGGATTACGACAATGCTTGGCAATCTGTTTCAGGATTCTGTTATCATTTTTGACAGGTTTATGCAACCTATTTCATTTAACACTGAAAAAACTGAGAACGGTAGTCAATTGATAGAACAACTAGCTGAATTGGCAAGAGAAGAGCGAGGAAAACAAAGAGTCACCGATGCTTTCAATGTTAGTGACCCGAAACATGTTGGTTATTGTTTTTCCTTTTGGATGATCAATGGTGGCGGCAATTTACTAGGTTATTTAGCAGTACGAAGGCCTAGTTGGGAAATGGATGAATTTGATCAATTGATGGTTGATTTAGCCCGAAATATTTGCTCCATTCAGTTTATTAAACAAAAGTTGGTTCTAGATACAAAAGAGCAGATGAAAGACAGCTTTATTAGTAAATTGCTAATTGAAAAAATAGAAAATCGAGATAGCATTCTACAGTATGCAAACTTGTATCAATGGGATCTTTTCAAAAAACATCGAATTGCTGTATTATCAATTTCTCTGGAAGAGAAAGAATTAAAAAACGGTAATCTACTCGAACAACAGGCGAAAAAATCACTTATATGGGATTTAATTAAGTCGCGTCTCCCGGAGCTAGGCACTGGTATTCTATCTGCCGCCCATAATGAGGAGCAACTTTTGATTGTACCTATTGAAAAAGAGAGAAACGACTCAAATAAATTTTGGGAATCGCTATATCATAGCATCAGAAAATGGATAGGCTCATCACCTATTGCCTGTAGAGTGTTAATAGGGATTGGTGGGATCACGCATAAACTAGAAGACTATTATATTAGTTATCAGCAGGCTATACAGGCTCTAAACATCTTGGACAGTCGTTTCCGAAAAAATGGGTTTGCACGATTTGAAGATTTAGGATCTTATGTAATCTTACATCATTTGAATCATTCCCCTGCCGTAGATCTATTTATTCATAAACAGATTGGCCCTCTTCTTAAATATTCAGAAGGGAAAAATATTGATTTATACCATACACTTCATGTCTTCTTACAAAACAATGGAAATGTAAAAAGCGCTGCAGAAGAACTCTATATTCATAGGAGTTCACTTTTGTACAGGCTTGAAAAAATTGAGTCGCTCATATCAGTTGATTTAAATCATGCCGAAGTAAGATTCAATTTAATGATGGCGCTTAAGCTTTACGATATGTATGGGGATGCAATGGGATGACATCGGTCTCCTTCGTAACTTACGTGCTGGAAAAATAATTCGAATAATCAAAAAATGAAGGAGGTCCGTGTTTTATTTACCACATACATTCTTTTGATATACAGAAGTACGTTCAATTAGATCAAAGGAGGTTTCACTTGATGTGAAATCTCTTTTGATCTTTGGTTTATATATAAATCCACTTTGATTTTTCGACACATAAGTCGTTGCTATGCAGAATACAACATGTTAGCTACTAACCTGCTCCTTTTGTTTAAAACCTCGCATGTGGTAGGAAAAGGGCCTGACCGCTGCTATGCGTGGCCAGACGCTCTCGCCCTTCCTTAAAAAGAAAAGGATTTTTATGTAATTTTTTCAATTTGGATTTATATATAGCGGCTAAGTAGTTACGTATTTTTTATGTAATTGTTTTTTAAAACTTGTTACACTATTTATAAGGGTATTTGTTAAGGAACTATAGATTTGGAAGTGATATGTATGAGGAAATATAAAATAGGAGAAGTCGGAAAGGAATTTGGGGTTTCAATAGATGCTTTAAGATTTTATGAAAAGAAAGGATTCCTCAAACCACAAAAAGATAAAGACACTGGTTTTAGATTTTATACATATGAGGATTTTGGGCTGTTTTTAGCAATTAAAAATTTCCGCCAAATGGGATTTCATGTTAAAGAAATTGGATCTATTTTTAACGGTTTAGAATTAGATGCCATAATAAAAAAATGTAATGATAAAATAGCTGAAAAAAACGAAACAATAAAAAAGTTAGAATTAGAAACAAAACAAATTACTGAGTTTATGAGCTTATTAGAAGAATATAAACAAGAAGATAGGCAATGGTTTATCAAGCCAGCTGGAACTTATTATTTTCTTAAACATGTTCATTTAGATGAAGGAACGATGTGTGTAAATCCTCTATTAAAAAAATGGTTGGCCTTTTTGCCAACTGTGTATCCAGCATTATACATTCCACTTGAACAATATAAAATGAAAAATATGAATGATAGTTATTGGGTAATGGCTATCTCTGAATTGAAAATGAAAGAACACCAGCTACCTATTGATGGATCGGTTTTACAAGTAGATATGGGGGAGTGTTTGCATTATTTATATGAAAAAGATGCGAATGAACCTTTGTCAGAATTAATTTTAGATGAGCCGTTACATATTATAGAGGAATTTGGTTACGTTCTTAACGGGGATATTTTATGTCGGTACGTTTGTGAGACAAAAGGTCAAGAGAGGACAGTTGAACATTATATTATTATGATCCCTGTTATTATGTCTAAAGATAATAAGTAATATCATAATTGATGTGTGAAAGATATGAATAAAAACTGCATTCCAATTGTTAGACATCTTCTACAATTGGAATGCAGTTTTTTTGATAACCGAAAAGCAGGGACTTTTACTCATTATTAATTAAGGTTTATACAAAATTTATGAATAAATGAAATAAAGATATTGACCCTAGTCTTAGACCATAGTTTATAGTGAACTCATGCAGAAAGCGCTTTCAGAAATAAGGAATATCTGAAATGTTTAAAACAAATATTGGAGGTCGTAAATATGAAAAATATTGTTCTTTTATGTAATGCAGGTATGTCTACGAGTATGTTGATGAACAAAATGAGAGGGTATGCAGAAACAGCAAACTATAACTGTGAAATTAACGCCTATGCATTAGCTGAAGCACAAAATGTTGGACAATCAGCAGACATTATTTTATTAGGGCCACAAGTTCGATATGCCTTAAATACTGTGAAAGGTCAATTGCCAGGAAAGCATATTGAAGTTATTGATATGGCAGCTTATGGCATGTTAGATGGGAAAAAAGTAATTGAACAAGTGAAAAAAGTATTAGGAGATTAAAATTTATATTTTGTGAATGATTAAAGTGCTGTATATGATTTATCCCGCGCTAACGGGCAGCAAGACTCCGCCTCAGGATTGAGAGAAGGTAGGTGGTGGATAACTGCCCGCAAAAGCCCGATTGGTTCGACTAACATAAAGTGAAAAGATACATATTCTTAGGGTGGTGATCGTCTGAAACAGAGAAGGAAATTTCCGATTGCATGTATGGTTTTAGGGATTTTTGTAGGTGGTTTAGCACTTTCTGGATGTTCATCAGAAAGTAAAGATAAGGCTTTGAAAGAATCAGATGTAACGCTTATAACTAATGTTCTTCCAGATGGAGAAGTAGGCGCTGCTGTCATTTGTGATTTTGGAGATACGATAGATAGTTCAAAACTAACAAAAGATAGTTTTAAAGTGGAAGTAGAAGTGAATGGGAAACCTAAAAAGAGAACGATTTCTAAAGTCTATACAAATAATAAAGTCGCAGTATCAGAGTCTTCAAAAGAAGGACAATATGTTGTGATTGAATTAGATACAAAAGATGAGTATGCATCTACTTCGACATTTAATGAAGAAAAGTTTTTAAGTACAAGAGATAATTTGGATTATACGGTAACCCTTACGAAAGAAGTTAAAACAAAAGAGGGGATCGCTTATAAAGCATCAGAAAAGAAAAATAAAATTTCAAATGTAGTTACTCCTGTTGTAGATGATTTTAAAAAGGGAGTATACCAAGATGCTTCTGGAAGCAAAATGCAATATAGGCTTTTTGAACCTAAAAAGGAGCCTAATAAAAAGTATCCTCTAGTATTATTTTTACATGGATCAGGTGAACGAGGTAATGACAATTATATGCAAGTGGTAGGAAATGAGGGAGCTGTAGCATGGGCTAATCCACAGCAGCAAAAGAAAAACCCTGCATACGTACTAGCTCCTCAAGTCAAGGCAGCTGAAAAACTTACAGCATATTGGACAGAGGAACCAAACTATACTACCATGTTTAATTTATTAAAAGAGACCATTGATAAATATGATGTTGATAAAAATCGTATTTATGTTGTCGGTATGTCCAATGGTGGAATTGGGACATGGAATATTATTAAGAAGAACCCGGATCTTTTTGCAGCTGCTGTTCCAATCTGTGGAATAGGAGATTTTAACGGGAGTAATCTAGTTGGTGAATATGAACCATTAAAAGATGCTTCCGTATTTAAAGAGATTAAAGATATGCCAATTTGGGCCTTCCATGCAGAAGATGATCCACTTGTCGATGTGAGATATAGCAGAGACGCTGTAAACGCTATTAAAGAACTGGGTGGTTCTTCAATTAAGTATACAGAATATCCAAAAGGAACAGTTAAACCAATGGGGCATTCCTCTTGGATACCAGCCTTGCAGGATAAAGAGATGGTAAATTGGTTATTTAATCAGTCAAAATAGTCTTTCAAACAGATTCATTAGAAAAATATCATTTTACTAATGAATATGCCGCATTGATATTTTTATAAGTGTATAAGGAGATTATACGATGAATAAAAAAATATTATCGTTTTGCTTGTTAGCTTCTTTAACAATCTCTCTATTTGGATGTTCACCAAACAAAGATCAACAAGTTGGAGGGAAAAAAGAAGAAAAACCTGTTGAGCTTTATTTGGTAAGACACGGACAAACAATGTTAAATACGACTGATAGAGTGCAGGGGTGGGCAGACTCGCCCCTTACTAAAGATGGCGTTGAAGTAGCAGAGTACCTTGGTAAAGGTTTGAAGGGAGTACAATTTGAAAAAGCATATAGCAGTGATAGTGGACGTGCTATAGAAACGGCAAGAATTGTATTAGATCAAAGTGAAAATAAAGACATGGATATTATCCAACGGAAGAATTTGCGAGAAGCATGTTTCGGTGAGTTTGAAGGAGAGTTGAATCATACTTTTCGAGAGAAACTTGCAAAAGCTAATAATATGACATTAGAAGAATTTATGAATAATTTCGATGTTGATATTATGCTTAATACTGCAGCTAAGATTGATAAAAGTAAACAGGCTGA
This sequence comes from Bacillus bruguierae, assembly GCF_037104725.1. Taxonomy (NCBI): domain Bacteria; kingdom Bacillati; phylum Bacillota; class Bacilli; order Caryophanales; family Bacillaceae; genus Bacillus; species Bacillus bruguierae. The sequence continues at coordinate 33,323 of NZ_JBAWSX010000015.1, forward strand.
AAGTACTGAAACAGTTTCAAAGAGATTAAGAAAAGAAGTCGATAAAATTGCAGAAGAAGTAGCTGGAAATGGAGGCGGTAAAGTACTTGTTGTATCACATGGAACATCATTAATGGGATTGTTATACACAATATCACCTGAATCCCTCAATGAGGTTGAGAAGGGGCTAAACAATGCGAGCGTTTCAAAAGTTGTGTATAAAAATGGGAAATATACAGTTCAATCTGTAAATGATATGAGCTATGTGGAAAAAGGAAAAAAAGCAAACTAATTAAAGTCCAGAAATGTTGGAGGTAATTATGAAACTTTTAGAAGTGATGAGAAACGGACTGGAACGAATAATCACACCACTAACAAATTATCTCGGAAATAGTAAAGTAGTGAATGCAATTACATCAGGGATGATGATGACAATTCCTGTTACGATCGGTGTTACATTATTTGCTATTTTAGGTAACCTGCCATTTAAATGGTGGAATGATTTAATTCATAAAGCTGGTTTATATACACATATGCAAGACATGATCAGTGCAACGTTAAGCCTGCTAGCTATTTATATGGTTGTCATTATTGCTTATTCCTATGCGAAAGAAGAAGGCATGAATGGAATGACAGCTGGCGTCATTGCATTAGGTAGTTTCTTATGTTTAATGCCAATGTCTATAAAGGTAGGAGAGGAACATATTCCAGCTATTCTCACTCAATATCTAGGGAGTGACGGAATATTCGTAGCGATGTTTGTTGGTGTTTTTACGGCTAAACTTTACTGTGCATTAAAAAGAAAAAATATTGGAGTAAATTTACCGGAATCGGTACCACCTATGGTAGCTGATGCCATTAATCCGGTGTTTATTTCAATCATTATCTTTACGATTATTTTCTTTATCAGAGTAATATTTGGCTACACTCCATATGAAAATATCTTTAATTTTGTTAATCAAGTTATAGCGTTACCTGTAAAGGTAATCGGATCTTCTGTTTGGTCAGTTATTGCAATCTTTACTTTTATGAATCTATGTTGGTTCTTTGGTTTGCATCCAGCGCCAATCATAAATGTATGGTATAGTGCGACGGCTCCTCTATTTACGGCAGCAATTACAGCTTTTGCTTCAGGAGCACCTGCTTCAGAAATCCCTTATTTAGGATTTAGTCTTATGCACTTTGCAGTTGTCGTTGGTGGAACAGGAAATACGTTAGGTTTAGCTATAAATTTATTATTTGCAAAATCAGAACAATATAAATCACTTGGGAAAATCGGGATCATCCCAAATATCTTTAATATAAACGAACCGATTGTCTTTGGATTACCGCTTGTTTTAAATCCAATATATTTTATTCCATTGGTAATGTCTTCAATAGTTGGTGGATTAATCTGCATTGTATTCCTTAGTATTACTGGAATGCTGTCTAAATTTAACCCGCTCATTGAATTACCATGGGTAACACCAGCACCATTTTCGGCTTATATTTCTGGTGGATGGCTCCTTCTTTTAATGACCGTTTTAATCATTATTGCTCAAATTCTATTATATTATCCGTTCTTTAAAATTGGGGATAAGAAAGCTTATGAGGCAGAGCAAAAGGTAGCAACAGATAATTAATCGTATGTGTATTGTAAAAAAAATGTGTTAGGAGAAGAGTTATGGAACAAAATGAATATGTAGTATTTCAGATTATATCTGCAGTGGGCAGCGCCCGCTCATCATATATTGAAGCAATACAAGAAGCGAAAAAAGGTAACTTCGAACAGGCAAGACAATTAATAAAAGAAGGTGCTGAAACTTTTATCCAGGGACATAGAGCGCACGCTGAATTGATTAGTAAAGAAGCAAGTGGAGAAAAAGTAGAAGTAAGTTTATTGTTGGCGCATGGAGAAGATCAACTGATGAGTGCGGAAGGATTTAAGATAATAGCAGAAGAGTTTATTAGTGTTTATGAAACATTTTCGGATAAAAGGGATTAATGCTAACTATTAATCTCAATAGAGTAATTAATAAACTATAATAATACTAATTTTGAAAAGGAAAGGTAAGAATATGCTCAATCGTACATTTAAAAAAGACTTTTTATGGGGAGCTTCCACAAGTGCCTATCAAGTAGAAGGCGCCTATAACGAAGATGGAAAAGGCCTTTCTGTTCAAGATGTGAAAGTTATTCCCGAAGGCACGTCGGATTTTAAAGTTTGTAGTGATCATTATCATCATTTTAAAGAAGATATAAAGCTTTTTTCTGAATTAGGACTAAAAGTTTATCGTTTTTCCATAGCTTGGACACGTATTCTTCCAAATGGTGTTGGAGAAGTAAATGAAAAAGGTATTATGTTCTATAGTAATCTCATTGATGAATTACTAAAACATAACATAGTACCGTTAGTAACGATGTATCATTTTGATTTACCTTATGAATTAGAGAAAAAGGGTGGATGGAGTAATCGTGCTACCATCGATGCCTTTGTTGATTATTGTAAAATCCTCTTTGACCGTTTTGGTAATCGGGTTAAGCGTTGGTTAACAATTAATGAGCAAAATATGATGATTTTACATGGCGGGGCGATTGGTACATCTGTATTATCTCAAAAAGAGCTATATCAACAAAACCATCATATGCTTTTAGCAGAGGCTAAAGTTACGAATTTATGTCATGAGATGATACAAGACGCTAAAATTGGTCCAGCACCAAATATTAGCTATGTTTATCCAAAAACCTGCAAGCCCAATGATATGATTGCAGCTCAAAACTGTAACGCAATTCGAAATTGGTTATATCTAGATATGGCTGTATATGGACGCTATAACAATATAGCTTGGAATTTTATGAAGAGCAAAAATATCGAACCAGTCATATTACCAGGAGATATGGAGATTTTATCTAGCTCAAAACCGGATTATATCGCTTTTAACTATTATTCTTCTATAACCGTTAGTGAGTATGATGAGAACTTTGTAATTGATAATACTGGTGACCAACAAATTGAAGTGGGCGAAGAAGGATTCTTTATGGGTGATGACAATGAATATCTCGAATTAACAGATTTTGGGTGGGAGATCGACCCAATTGGTTTTCGGGCTACATTAAGAGAAGTTAGTGATCGTTACAATCTACCTATTATTGTTACAGAGAACGGAATAGGTGCATACGATAAGGTCAATGAAGATGGCTCAATTCATGATAACTATCGAATTGATTACTTAAGAAAACATATCGAGCAAATGGAATTGGCAATTGCGGATGGTGTGGATGTCATTGGTTATTGTCCTTGGGCAGCAATTGATTTAATTTCTACGCATCAAGGTTTTAGAAAAAGATATGGTTTTATATATGTAAATCGTGATGAAAACGATTTAAAAGATTTAAAAAGAATAAAGAAACAGAGCTTCTATTGGTATAAAACGGTTATCTCATCTAATGGTAAAGAACGTTAACACATAGTCGCAATGGTTTCATCATAGAGTGCTTGCCTCAAGAGAAAATTTATATATTTAGAGGCAGGCACTTTTTTGTATTAAAAATGGTTGTAATTCTCTCCAATTAGAATGTATAGCACTTCAAACCGTATGAACAACCCCTAAAAATGTATGAAAGAAATATGTGTTTTTCCTACAGTATGTAGGTACAAATACTTTGTGGATAGAGATATAATTTATTTACAGAAAATTTAAAAAGTTGGGCAGGGGATGAAGAATGGCTATTCAAACAATTGGTATTGTCGGTGCAGGATCTATGGGTTCGGGAATTGCGAATTTAGCTGCATTACATGGATTTACAGTCATTTTACATGATATTGAGGAACGTTTTTTAGATAGTGCTATGCAACGTATGAATGGGTTTATGACTAAGAGTGTGACCAAAGGGAAAATGACAGAAGAGGATAGACAAGAGGCGCTCGGCCGTATTCGAATGACTACTAGTTTGGAAGATATGAAAGATGCAAATGTAATCATTGAAGCAGTGCTAGAAAAGTTAGAACTGAAGAAGGAAGTGTTTGCTGCGCTCGACCGAATCGCTCCTGAAGGGGTTATACTTGCAACAAATACATCATCTATGTCAATAACAGAGATTGCATCAGCAACGAATCGTCCAGAACGCGTGGCAGGCATGCATTTCTTTAATCCTGCACAGCTCATGAAACTTGTAGAGGTAGTACGCGGGTATCGGACAAGTGATGAAACAGTTGAAGAATTGAAAGCGCTATCTAAGGGGCTTTCTAAAGAGCCGGTGGAAGTAAAGAAGGATTCCCCAGGATTTATTGTTAACCGAATCATGATTCCGCAGTTTATCGAGGCAATCAAATTGCTTGAAGATGGTGTTGCTTCTGCGGAGGATATTGACAAGGCGGTTACGCTTGGTCTGAATTACCCAATGGGGCCGTTTGCACTTCAGGATTTTGCAGGTGTAGACATTGGTCACCATGTGATGGAGTATTTCAAAGAAGAATTAAATAATGATCAATATGCTCCGCCGCTTCTTTTAAAACAGCTAGTTAGGGCAGGTAGACATGGGAAAAAAACAGGTGCGGGCTTTTATGATTATGAATAAAGAATGGGGGATAAAGCAATGAACTATGAGTTTTTATTATGTGACATCGAAAATAGAGTTGCAGTCGTGACTATTAACCGGCCACCTGTTAATCCATTGAATACACAAGTGTTTAATGAGCTTTCCAGTCTGTTTGATGAATTAGAAGCTAATGACGAAGTGCGAGTAATCGTTCTTACAGGAAACGGAAGGAAGGCGTTTGTTGCTGGTGCTGACATTAATGAAATGGCAACGCTTGATCTTGTCGGTGTTAATAAAATGAACAAGACTTCACGAATGGTATTTACAAAAATCGAAAATATAACAAAACCGGTCATTGCTGCGGTGAACGGACTGGCTCTTGGCGGAGGCTTTGAACTTGCGCTCGCTTGTGACTTGCGTATTAGTTCTGATCAGGCAAAGTTCTCTTTCCCGGAAGTTGGATTAGGGATTATTCCTGGAGGTGGAGGTACGCAGCGCCTACAAAAGATTGTTGGTCAAGGTGTAGCTAAAGAATTGCTTTATTTCGGAGACATGTTTGACGCAGGGCGTGCATTGGATTTGCATATTGTCAACAAAGTAGTATCTGCTGAAGAATTGCTTGAGGCGGCGAAGGAATGGGCGCATAAATTGGCACAGAAACCACCGGTAGCGCTTCAAATGCTAAAAACTGCGGTGAACGTGGGAAGTAATACCGACCTTGAATCAGGTCTAATGATCGAAAGCACTTGCTTTGGCAATGCCTTCGCAACAGATGATCGAAAGGAAGGTCTTCAAGCATTCGTTGAAAAAAGGAAGCCAGTTTATTCGGGAAGATAATGAGGTGAAAAGTATATGAAAGAAGTTGTTTTATTGGAGGGAGCAAGGACCCCATTTGCTGAAATTTCCGGATCATTTCGGCATATCAATGCAACGGATTTAGGAGCCATAGCCGCTAAGGAAGCCGTGCGGAAAGCTAATATTTCAGCGGAAGATATCAATCAAGTTGTCTTTGGAAATGTACAGCAGTCTAGTAAAGATGCCCATTTATTGGCAAGGCATGTCGGTCTAAAAACTGGTGCCCCTATCAATGTCCCTGCGTTGACGATTAATCGTCTATGCGGCACTGGTGTCGAATCTATTTTAACGGCGGCTCGCTATATTCTAAGCGGGGAAGCAGATATCGCGCTTGCAGGAGGAACTGAGAACATGAGTCAAGTGCCACACGTGATACGTGGAATGAGGTGGGGCAGTCCGCTTGGCGGGCCAGTTGTGGAAGATTGGCTATGGGATGGCCTTTACGACACGTACGGTAAATGCACAATGGGAGAGACTGCTGAGAACTTGGCCGCAAAATATAATGTAACAAGAGAAGAAGTAGACCAGCATGCGCTTTCTAGCCATGAACGAGCTCTTTTAGCACGGGAAAAAGGGTATTTAAAAGAGGAGATCGTTCCTGTTACAGTGACAGGGAAAAAAGGTGGAAAGATTATTGAAGAAGACGAACATATCCGCCATACAAGTTTGGAACAACTAGCAAAGTTAAAGCCCCGATTTGTTGAAAATGGCGTTGTGACTCCTGGTAGTGCAAGCGGCATGGTGGACGGTGCAGCAGCCGTTGTTTTGGCATCAAGTGATTACGCCAATGATAGAGGATTAAAACCGATTGCCCGCCTAGTTTCTTGGAGTGTTATTGGAGTAGAACCAAAGTATATGGGAATCGGTCCGGTTCCTGCTATTCAAAGTGCATTAAAAAAAGCGAATCTAACCTTGGCAGATTTAGACTTGATTGAAATTAACGAAGCATTTTCCGCCCAGTACTTAGCTTGTCAGAAGGAATTAGGGTTCGATCTTGACAAGGCGAATGTAAACGGGGGAGCAATTGCAATAGGGCATCCACTTGCTGCGAGCGGAACAAGAATTTCTATATCTCTGGTTTATGAATTAAGAAGACGGAATAAGAGGTATGGTGTATCGGCTGTTTGTATTGGTGGAGGCCAAGGGATTGCAGCAATATGGGAAGCGTTGCACTAAATAGAGAATAGGAAACCAGGGAGAGGTCTTCCTGGTTTTCCTTCATCGTTTATCCCTCCAATAGAGGGAAGTTTCACTTTATCTATAAGATAGGATCGATCCGGTTAGTAAGACCATAGAAAGTGAGTGAGAGAATGGAAAAGGATCAAAATCTATTGGCGGTGTATGAGTTGTTAGAACATGTTGTTTCAGCTTATGGTGAAAAAGAAGCAATATATGATTTAAGTAAACGAACCACATATCAACAATTGAAAGACGATGCAGATTGTTTGGCTGCGGGACTGAAGAGGCTAGGTATAAGGAAAGCAGACCGCATCGCTGTTTCTTTACCAAACTGGTACGAGACAGTAGTTATATACTTTGCAGCAGCTAAAGTAGGAGCGGTAGTCATTCCTTTTAATCCAAAATATAAGTCACATGAAATTGAATATATACTGAAAAATTCCGCGCCAAAGCTATTGATAGCCGCAGAAGAATTTGAACAAAATTTTGGTTTTGAAAAAGCGCTTCATATGGTGCAAAAAGCTGTTACTGTAAGGTTTCAGCAAGCAGATCTCTACTCGTATGAGGAGCTAATCTGTTCTGGGATAAATGAAACGGAAACGGCTTATATAGATGTAAACAACGATTTGTTTTGTATATTGTATACCTCAGGGACAACGGGTACTCCTAAAGGGGTAATGGTTACACACCGCGCTGTTGTACAATCTGCACAAACAATAGGGAGAGAGTTACTTTGCACGCAAGACGATGTGTTCATTATTTCTGCTCCTCTTTTCCATATTTTTGGTATGGCAATTAACATGCTTTGTGCAGTAGCTGTCGGTGCCCGAATGATCTTACAGGAAAAATTTCATCCACGAGAAACCCTAGAGTTAATTGAACAAGAAAAAGCGACCATCCAGCAAGGCGTGCCAACGATGTTTATAAAAGAACTAGAATTAGAGGATTTTGATCATTATGATTTATCTACATTGCGTGCTGGACTTGTTGGTGCTGCTCCTATTTCAGCGAAAAAGGTGAAAGAGATACGAGAACGCATGGGCATCAATCTCTGTCAGTCATTCGGGATAACAGAAACGGTTTCTGTGACGATGACTTCTTACGGTGATACGGAACAGAACATAACAGAAACTCTCGGAAGGGCAATTCCAGGGGTAACGATAAAAATTGTAGATGAAAATAGAACTGTACTTCCTCCCGGGGAAGTAGGAGAAATCGCAGTGAAGGGCTTTGGTGTGATGAAAGGTTATTATAATATGTCCGAACAGACAAAGCAGGTTCTGGATAATGAAAACTGGTATTACACAGGAGACTTAGGCACTCTCGATCATGAGGGATATTTAAGATTCGTAGGACGAAAAAAGGAAATGATTATACGCGGAGGTTTAAACGTTTATCCTCAAGAAATTGAAGCGGTGCTGATGAAACATCCGAAAGTGATGGAAGCAGCGGTCGTCGGTATTCCCGATAAGGTCCTCGGAGAAGTGGTATGTGCAGTCATTCGACTTAAAAATGGAGACGTAAGTTCGGAAGAAGAAATGAAATCGTATCTCAAAGAGCAAATGGCGATTTACAAAATACCAGCAAAAGTTGTATTCACAGATGAATTTCCTGTAACAGCCAGCGGGAAAATTCAGAAGTTGAAATTGCGAGAGCAAGTAGCCTCAAACATTAGTCCAACGGTTTGAAAGATAGCATAGGAGTGAAAGAGATGATGGAAGAATATACATTTCAGGTAAGATGGGGGGATACAGATGCAGCTGGCATTGTATTTTATCCCAATTTTTATAAATGGATGGATGAAGCAACTCATGAATATTTTAAAAAAATTGGTTCTCCTTCTTCCAAACTTTACACAGAACAACAGATTGGTTTGCCGTTACTCGAGGCAAAATGCAAATTCATATCGCCGCTTTGTTTTGAAGATCATGTAGTTGTGCAAAGCACGGTCAAAGAATTGCATAATAAAGTCTTTAAAATTCAGCATGTTTTTGTAAAAGGGGAACTGGCGGTGGCAGAAGGCTATGAAATTCGTGCATGGACTTCTTTTAAAGGAAAAGTGAAAGCGCATCCAATCCCTGAGGACATCAGGCAGAAGATGATGCCACAGATAGAGGAAGTGGAGGGATGAAGACGTACGAACAATGATAGGGCATGTCGTTTCAACGAATAGAAATTTATTGATAAAGGGGAGTTATCCATGGCAAAAGAAAAGAAATATGATGTGATTGTCGTTGGCGCCGGTCCAGTAGGCCTTGTAGCGGGACTTGCATTACGAAAAAAGGGGATATCAACTTTAGTAATGGAAGCAGATCCATTCGACCGGCCGCGCCCAGGAAGTAGAGCTATTTATTTGCACAGTGCCTCATTGAATCTTCTTGAGGAAACTGCTGAAGGCCTTGGTTTTACACTTGCTAGAAACGGAATCATCTGGCCGGTCAAACGAACATTCTACAAGGGAAAAGAAGTATATGTGCGCAATTACGGCAAAGACAACAATCTTGAATCAAACAAATTGCCTCATTTTACAGCTCTCCATCAGGATAAGATTGAAAAGTATATGTATGAAGCTTGCATGGAAGCAGGGGTTGAATTCCTCTGGAATGCTGCGGTAGAGAAGTTAGATGTTACAGACTCCGGAGTGCAATTAACTACTTCATCTGGCGAAACCTTGAAGGCACAGTATGTGATTGGTTGTGATGGAGCGCGTTCAGTCGTAAGAGAGCAGGCCGGATTAAAATTCGAAGGTCCGCGCACCGCAGACACTTTTATCGTTGTGGATGCAAAGGAAGATGAAGAGAATCCACTTCCTTTAGAGAGGATATTCCATTATCAACATCCAGCTATGGGGGGAAGAAACGTAATGTTTGTTCCATTTAAAGGAGGCTGGCGTATTGATCTACAGTTGCTTGAGTCAGACAACCCAGAGGATTATACAAATATTGAAAGTGCTAAGTCGTGGTTGCCAAAAGTGATGGATGCTAAGTATGCTGAGCGGATTACATGGGTGTCTTCATACCGTTTCCATCAAGTAGTGGCAAATTCGTTTACTGACGTAAAACGCCGCATTTTTATTGCTGGGGAAGCTGCACATTTATTTGCTCCATTCGGTGCGCGCGGATTAAATTCTGGGGTGCCAGATGCCGTTATTGCCGTGCGAGGTATCGAGAAAGCATTACAATCTCATTCTGAGGATGAGCGGATAGAAGCTATTGAAACAGCGGCAAAGGAACGTCGAATTGCAGCTAAATGGAACCGCGACGCTTCAACCACTGCGCTGCATCACCTTCAGGGGAATTCTCCTGAAATGAACATGAAACGAGAAATTGCAGCTTCAATGGTGTCTATCGTTCCAAGATTGGGAAGATGGCTTGATGAAGGACCGTACGGACCAAAATTCGGACCTCCTGAACTGACAACGAAATATTAATCTTGGTGGAATCGTAAGAAAAAACACCTAGATTAGTAGCGTGGACAAAATGAAAGGAGCGGAATGGAATGGCTTTATCTCAATTAATTAATGAAGAAAAGTATGGTTCAGGTGCTCGTTCTGCTAATGAAATGATTAAACGATTAACGACTATGGACTGGTACGAGAACGTTGGACAGCAGAATATAGAAGCCGAGAAGAAAGTAGATCGATTCATGAGTTCTCTTAACATTAGCGAATATGATATAAGGTGGATTTCAAGAAAACAATTATCAGAAACAATCGAACGGCTCTCATTTGAAGGAAGTGCTTTTTGGGAAGCACTAAAGGAAGTACCAGATCAGTTAAAAGAGCAAATTGTACGTGCAGGAAACGAAAAACTTCTAGCGGATGTAGTAGATAAAGTGCCAGAAGTAATATTCCACGGAGTTTATAAACAAGCATTCCATATATTTGGTGATGAGAAGGCGATCAGATTTCTCATAGGACATGCGATGTACGTCAGTGTTCTTGCGTGTGCGGCTGAATTAGCTGAAGGGGATAACGCTTTTCTTTCAGTTGTAGAGTTACTTGAAGCGGGGCATTTACCTCTTGGTCCAAGAGGTAATACCTTTTATCTTCTATAAGTTAAAAGATAAGAGTAGATAAAAATGCACGGACAAGGTTATTAGCGAGAGTTCTTCTTTCTCTATATATGCATTCAGAATACAACATGATTGCTACTTACTTTCTCCTTTTTTTAAACGTTGCATGTGGTAGAAACAGGCCCTGATGCTCTTGCCCGCCTAAAAAGAAAGAGGTTTTTTATGTTAGGGTTATATATTTACGAATCTAATTCGCTAATAAACATTTTTAGGAAAGGAAGATCAATATGAAACTTGTTACTTTTACTCATAACGGAGAATCCAGAATTGCAGCTTTAGAAAATCGAAAATTGATTGATCTACATGCAGCCTTTAAAGCGAAACTGACGTCAGAGGGGAAACTTCGCGCCGCTCAAATTGCTGAAGCCTATATCCCAAAGGATATGAATGGTTTCTTGCAAGGCGGAACAGAAAGTATGAATCTAGTAAAAGATGCTATTGCTTATGCACTTACGAATAAAAGTGAAGCTAAATTGATATTTGAAGAAGATGAAGTCAAAATTGAAGCTCCAGTCCCTTCCCCAGGGAAAATTATTTGTGTAGGTCACAATTATCGTGAGCATATTTTGGAAATGAAACGGGAGTTACCTCCATATCCAGTCATCTTTGCAAAGTTTGCTAATACTGTAGTTGGCCCGCAAGATAATATTCCGTTTTATCCAATTTCTGAACAGCTAGATTACGAAGCGGAATTTGCTTTTGTGATCGGGAAGCGTGCCCGGAATGTTTCAAAAGCAGACGCCCTTGAGTATGTGGCGGGGTACACGATTGCTAATGATGTTACTTACCGTGACATTCAACGCCGTACAATTCAGTGGCTTCAAGGTAAAACGGTTGAAGGAAGTGCTCCAATGGGTCCTTGGTTAATTACATCGGATGAATTAACAGATCCATCTGGTTTGGATATTGTCTTAACAGTCAATGGAGAGAAACGTCAACAGTCTAATACCGCAAATCTCGTATTCTCTGTTCAATATCTTGTTGCATTCTTATCTGATTTAATGACGCTAGAGCCAGGTGATGTCATCTTAACAGGTACTCCAGGTGGTGTAGGCGTAGCGCGTAATCCGCAAGCATTTCTTAAAGATGGAGATATCGTGCGCATCGAGGTGGATCAAGTAGGTGTACTCGAAAATAGAGTAAAACAAACATCAGAGGTGCCGGCGCTATGAGTAAAAACTTGCAGGTTAATGCCGTCGAATCTATCCGTGAATCGATCGATAAAATAGAAACTCTTGTTAAATCTCTGTCGGAGGAAACGATTCGTTGGAAATCTTCGAAAGACGAATGGTCTATCATGCAAATTATTACACATATAGTGGAAGCAATTCCTTATTGGGCAAAAGAGATTAACAATATTAAAGGACAACCTGAAAACCCATGGGGCCGCGGCTTGACAGATGAAGTGCGACTACAGACAGTGTCAGAAGAGAATATAAATAACCTATCTGTAGACGAAGTCATTCAACAACTATCTTCCATCCCTTCCATAATAGAAAATGTGCTCAAGACATTAACAGACGAAGATTTAGCTATTAAGGCTCCAAGCCGCAACCCTCGTTTCGACAACAAGCCAATTGAATTCATTGTTAATCACCTCATCGTAGAGCATGCAGAAAAACATTACAACCAAATTCAACGAAATTTATCTTTATATAACGAGCGATAAAGGAGGAAAATAAAATGGCAGAAAAAAATGCTTTTTATGAAAGTACACTCGTACAAGATTTTAATCGTGATATCGAGCGATACCATCTCGGTCCATTGTGGAACGCGATTCCGGATTTAATGAAACATACACCTGAACCACATGCACAAGCATACCTTTGGAAATCTGAATTACTTCATAAGAAGTTGATGGAGGCGACGCAAATATTTACACCGGACCGCGGGGGAGAACGTCGGGCCATCTATTTACAAAACCCTGGACTGAATTATAGAAAACCGTGGGGCTGGGCGTCGACCACACAAACGTTATATGCTGCCGTTCAATTAATACAACCTGGAGAAACAGCTCCATCTCATCGGCATGTTCAGAATGCTTTGCGTTTCGTCATGGAAGGAGAAGGTGCTTACTCGATTGTTCAAGGAGAGCGTATTTTCATGGAACGAGGAGATTTCCTAACGACTCCAAATGGACTTTGGCACGGCCACGGCCACCCTGGTGATAAACCTATGATTTGGATGGATTGCCTTGATATTCCGACAATTTATTACCTCGGCGGGACGTTCTTTGAGCCACATCCAGAAAAAATTGAGCAGTCAAAGGTTCCAGACAATTATACTGCACAGCGCTATCAAGGTGGAATGGTTCGTCCTATTTCAGACCGATATACAAAAAAAGCTCCTCTTAGTTCCTACAAGTGGGCAGGAACAGAAGCAGCGCTTAACGGCTTAAGTCGTTTTGAGCCAGATCCTTACGATGGTTATGCTGTTGAATACATAAACCCATCGAACGGAGAGACAGCATGCTCAACTATTGCAGCTTGGATGCAAAAATTACCGGAAGGATTCAGAGGAAAAGCGCATCGCCATACACATGCATCCATTTACCATGTTCATGAGGGGGCAGGCTACACGATTATTAATGGCATTCGCTTTAATTGGTCTAAAGGTGACTTCTTCGTTATACCAAACTGGGCATGGCACGAACACGGAGCGCTAGAAAACAGCTATTTATTTTCGACAAATGACCTTCCGATTTTAGAAAAGTTCGGGTTAGAACGTAAACAGGAATATGAGAACAATAATGGAAATCAAACGATAATAGGAGAATTTGAGCCAGCACTGCCTTGATTTTGTAGTATGTGGCTGATAGCGGTGGTGCTGCATAAACAATTTGTTCTTCTGAACAGATAACACTTATAATCCTAAGTTATAATAGTAAATCCGTCCATTCTTAAGTATGATCTTAAGAACGGACGGATTTTTTTATTTCATAGGTTTTGCTATTGCGGTGCTTGTGCGTGATACTTCCTTTGTAATTCCTTCAACTCTTCTACCAAATCTTCTCCAATCGTAGGCGCAAGTTTATCATATATGGGTAATAGTGCTGTTTCCCAATCTTTTCGTTGTTCATTGTTTAGTTCATGAATTTGAATCGATGAATTTTGTTTAATAAGTTCAAGTTGTTCTTTATTTATTTGCTCGGCTTGTTGATTATTCCAAGCGGTAGCTTCTTCCATTGCTTCCGTTAATATTTGCTTCGTTTTTGGGGTTTGCTGGTTCCAAGTTTTTTGATTCATCATGACAACATATCCTAAATATCCATGGTTACTAATTGTCAAATAGTTTTGAACGTTATAGAATTTTTTAGAGTAGATATTTGAAATGGTATTTTCTTCACCGTCAACTTTTCCTGATTCAATTAATTGATATGTAGAATTAAATGAATCTTGATGCGCGTTAACTTTTAATAAATCGAATTGGGATTGGATGACATTACTTTGCATAATGCGAAAAGATTGTCCTTGTATATCTTTTGGTGTATAAATGGGTCCTTTGTTTGAAGTAATTTGTTTAAAGCCGTTGGACCAGTGGGCAAGCCCTTGTATTCCATCTTTTTGTAAGGATTGAAGTAATTGTTCCCCAATTTTTCCGTTTAAGCCTTCTTGTAAGGCTTCATAATTTGAAAAAGCAAATGGCAAATCAAGTACACCCCATTCAGGGGAGAACGTTCCAAGGTTTGATGTGGAAGGAGCAATCATTTGTACTTGTCCAGATTTTAAAGCACGAAATTCTTCTATATCAGAATATAAACTTCCGTTAGGAAAGACCTCTATTTTTATTTTACCATTTGATTTTTCATTCACGAGTTCCGCAAATTTGTTGGCAGCAAGTCCTTTCGGTGTGTTTTCTGCAACAACATGGCTAAATTTAAAGACGATCTGGTCTTTTAGTCCTTCTTGGTCATCGTCATATGAGAGTTCATTTTGAGGAGAATGCCTCTGATAATTAATAAGTAAAGCGCTTGCAATGAAAGTGGTAAAAAGGAGTATAAAAGTAGCTGCTTTTTTCATCGTCGTTCTCCTTTTGAAGTTGTTATCCCGCTATTAACGGGCAGTAAAGCCCCCACCTCAAGATTCAGAGAGAAGCAAGGAAGTTAGGTGGGGGAAAACTGCCCGTAAAAGCCCGATTGGTTTAACTAACCATCAGTGAGAAATGCGTCACTGATGGAAGTTTCACTTTATTGTAAGCATACCGAGAAGATTTCTATTCGTAAAGATGCTTTTAGGGGAGAGGAGGGCCAAGTGTGAGGAATTTACCAATCCGTTGGAAGATTACGATTCTTTCTTATGCAGTTGTTATCGTTTCCCTCATGATTGGTGGAGGGATTATAGTCGCAAATATTCAACAAAAAGAAGAAAAAGAATTAAGAATTAGATCTATGAATACAGCGCGAACGGTAGCGGAAATGTCAGATGTAAAGAAGTCCCTTCAAGAAACAAATGGATGGGTTACATTAAATTCTGTTATTGAAAATATTAGAGTCATTAATGAAACAGATTATATTGTTGTCATGAATATGGAACGAGTTCGGTATTCGCATCCCGTGAAGGAGATGATTGGAAAACGTTCGAAAGGAGTAGATGAAAAAGCAGCATTTGCAGAGCATATTTATTTTTCAAAAGCAAAGGGAGAAATAGGTACTGTTATTCGTGCTTTTATGCCCATTAAAGATCAAAATTTAAACCAAATTGGTGTTGTTGTTGTTGGAAATAAAATACCAAACTTTTTTGAGATTATGAGCGAATTAAGAGGAGAAATTCTTTTTATAGTTATCTTAACTTTAATACTTGGATTGATAGGATCATTAATGCTCGCTAATCATATAAAAAAACAGATGTTTCAGTTAGAGCCCTATGAGATTAAAAGAATACTCGAAGAAAGAACAGCAACCTTTCATTCAATGAATGAGGGAGTGATTGCGATCGATAATCAAGAAATGATTACGGTTTTTAATGAGAAAGCGAAGCAAGTTTTTCATGTAACTGGAGATGTTGTCGGACAGCCTATTCGTAAAATATTACAGGATACAAGGCTTCCGGAAATCGTGGAGAAAAATCAAGCAGTATACAATGAAGAAATAAAAGTAAGCGGAAAGGTCATTTTAAGTAACCGTATACCTATTAAGAAAGATAATGAATTAATTGGAGCGGTGGCAATTTTCCAAGATCGTACAGAGGTAACAAAGCTTGCGGAAGAATTAACTGGAGTGAAGAACTTTGTTGAAGCACTGCGTGTACAAAGTCATGAGCATATGAATAAACTTCATACAATAGCAGGACTAATTCAGCTCGGTAAAGCTGATAAGGCATTACAACTTGCTTATAACACTTCAGAGGAGCAGGAGAGTGTAACTAATTATTTAAATGAGACCATTAAAAATGATGCCGTTGCAGGGCTTCTTTTAAGTAAAGTAAGTAGAGGGAAAGAGCTTGGAATTCAAGTGAGTATTGATCAAAATAGTTATTTGGAGGCATTTCCGTACCAAGTAGATCAACATGATTTCGTTGTATTATTAGGGAACTTAATAGAAAATGCATTTGGATCATTTGAACGAATTGAGGTCACCAATAAAAGAATTGATATTAGTATTGAGCAGTCAGAGGACGTGTGTGCAATATTAATCGAAGATAATGGATGCGGGATAAAAGAAGAATATTTACCAAGGTTATATGAGAAAGGCTTTACTGTAAATAAACGTGATGGGACAGGTTATGGTCTTTTTCTAGTAAAACAAATTGTTGAGAAGGGGAGAGGAGAAATTCGAATTTCATCTTTTGAAGGTGAAGGAACTAGCTTTATCATTACTTTTCCAATGGAGATGGAGGCGGAATTGTATGGCGTATAAAGAGGAATTTAAAGTAGTGTTAATAGAAGATGATCCAATGGTTCAGGAAGTAAATAAGGAGTTTATAAAAAGTGTAAAAGGATTTCAAGTAATCGCTATCGCCAGCAATGGTGAGGAGGGGATTAGCTTTGTTAAAAAAATGAAGCCAGATCTTGTTATTTTGGACATCTTTATGCCTAAAAAGGATGGTATTCAGGTATTGCAGGAATTTCGAAAACAACAATTAGAAACGGATGTAATTGTTGTTTCTGCTGCTAAAGATAGGGAAACAATTAAACTCATGCTGCAAAATGGAGCAATAGATTATATTATTAAACCTTTTAAGTTGCACCGCATTCAGCAAGCATTAGAGAAGTATCGCCAATATAGAATAAGTTTGAGAGACTCTGGGTCTATTTCACAGGAGCAGCTGGATTTATTATTATATTCTGGGCGCTCTGAGAGGACGGTGAGTAATTTACCAAAAGGTTTGAACGAGTTTACACTAAATGAAATTGTAACGTATGTAAAACAGCAAGAAGAACCCCGCTCCGCTGAAGATGTGGCGCGTGCCATTGGGATAGCTAGAGTGACGGCTCGTCGTTACTTAGACTATTTAGAAAAAAGAGGTGTTATTCATTTGGCAGTTCAGTATGGCGGAGTTGGAAGACCGATTAATCGTTATGTGTTTCGAGAAACAAAAAGTTAAGACCAAAATGAACAAAATATCCGTTATGACCATAAACTTCTCTCTTTTTGATGTAAACGCTATCATTATGTTATAAACTAACAGATAGAAAATTTAGAAAAATCAAAGGGGAGAAGAAAGGTGAAACGACTTTTTAAAAATTTAACCTTTCAAGTATTAACGGCTATTGTACTTGGGGTGTTAGTTGGAATACTTTGGCCAAGTGTTGGTAAAGAAATGAAGCCTTTAGGTGACACTTTTATCAATGCTGTAAAAATGGTAATTGCACCGATTATTTTCTTAACAATTGTACTCGGTATTGCCAAAATGGGAGATATGAAAAAGGTTGGCAAGGTCGGTGGAAAAGCTCTTATTTATTTTGAGGTAGTAACGACATTTGCCCTTATTGTTGGTTTAGTTGTTGTAAATGTTATGAAGCCAGGAGAAGGCCTTAACTTTAATGAACTTGCAAAAGGAGACGTATCAAAGTATACCCAAAACGGTGGACATGGCATGAACTGGATTGAGTTTGTAACCCATATCGTTCCGTCTAATATGGTTGATGCGTTTGCGAAAGGTGATATTTTACAAGTATTATTCTTTTCGATTTTATTTGGTGTAGGGTTGGCGGCTCTTGGAGAAAAAGGAAACTCAGTAATTGATTTCTTAGACAAACTTTCACACGTATTCTTTAAAATTATTGGCTATGTAATGAAAGCTGCACCGATCGGGGCATTTGGTGCTATGGCATATACAATTGGTCACTTTGGACTTGCGTCGCTTGTACCACTTGGAAAATTAATGATGTCAGTATATATAACGATGTTCTTATTCGTTTTTGTAGTTTTAAATATTATTTGTAAGATGTATGGATTCAGTTTATGGAATTATTTAAAGTTTATTCGAGATGAGATATTAATTGTATTAGGAACAAGTTCTTCTGAATCTGTACTGCCAAGAATGATGAATAAGATGGAGCAATTTGGATGTTCAAAATCTGTTGTTGGTCTCGTGATTCCAACAGGTTATTCCTTTAATCTTGATGGTACGTCTATTTATTTATCCATGGCAGTTGTCTTTTTAGCGCAAGTATTTGGTATTGATCTAACAATTGGGCAGCAAGTTACCATTATTTTAGTGCTTATGTTAACGTCTAAAGGTGCGGCAGGCGTCACAGGAAGTGGATTTATTGTATTAGCTTCGACGTTAGCTGCGTTAAAGGTTATTCCTTTAGAAGGATTAGCGTTACTTCTTGGAGTCGATCGCTTTATGAGTGAAGGAAGAGCCATTGTAAACTTAATTGGAAATGGGATTGCGACAATCGTTGTCGCAAAGAGTGAAAATGAATTTGATGAAGCAAAGCATGCAGAAGCCCTTTCTGGTACAAAAGCATTAACAGAGGCGAAGGAAGCTGTATAATGCATAAGTAGTAAGAAGGATCATTTGTTTTCAAAGGAATGAAGAGTTTGATGGGAAAAGGAACTATCCACTAGAATAGGTGGATAGTTTTTTAACCTGTTATTTTGGGGAAGTAAGACCTCACCAGTCACAACATCATTACATGAAATGCCCCATTTTTAATATTAGACTGGAATTCTGAAACACAATCTGTAGACGTATTTTTTAGTAGTGTTTCATGGAGAGAATTCTTTGCTATATACATAAGTAAAAAACGACATTTCAGGGGAGGACGAGAGCATCTGGCCGTGCATATAAGCGGTCAGGGCCTTTTTCTGCCACATGCGAAGTTTAAAACAAAGGGAGAAAGCGAGTACAGGTCATGTTGTAAGTAAAGCTCCTTCATACTTAGGAAGGAGCTTTTCCTATTAAAATTTATTTGGAAATTGCTTTATAATACCTTCTGCAAGTGTGTCGGCCATTTTAATAATATGGTCTTCCCCTTTATCGAAAGCAAGAATATCTGCATCCCAATCTTTTTTAATTCTCGCTACAGCTTCATCTGCAACGAATTTTAAATGGGTATACAATAGGTCTTTTAATGCATCATTTGACCAATTTGGATTGGCGCTGCTAAGAAACTGAGCGATATCATCGGCATTTTTATACCACTGTTTGTTAAACTTTTTTAAATTTGCTTGATTACCGCTTTTTGCTGCAACTACTACTTTTCCTGCAAGGAGAATATGTTCTCTTAATAGTTTGGTAAGTTTATTGCCAGCTGCTTCCCCATAATATGGCTTTATTGCATTCCCGATATCATCTTGGTTTTTTAACAGTCTTGCTAATACCTTATCTTGATCTTTCAGCCCTGCTAAGGCGCTTATAATATAATTCCTTGTCCATATTGTATGGTCAATCCAAAGTCTTCTTAAATCATCTTTCAGTTGTATTGCTGATTGGCTAGGACAAGGATTTTGGATACGTACGTTTTCTTCTGCGCCTACTTTTATTGGTGACAAGAGGAAAGTACAAGACATAACGAGCAGTGTGAGTTTCAAGAGTAGCTTTTTCATGGGTATCTTCTCCTTTTTGATTTACATAAATGTTCCATTGTTAGTTTGTATTATTTCGTTCATTTTATTCTGGTTAATTTAATCGTTTTAGCATGTAGTGGATAAAGTGACGATATTGTGAACAGAATATGGCTGTAAGTATAAATGAGAGCAGATACGTGTGAATTTTTACTCGTTATCGTTATAATAATGATAGAAAACATACAGTGAATAAAAGGAGCAGTTTGAAATGAAGCAAAAAGCTTGGGGTGCGATTCTGCTTAGTAGTGCATTACTATTAACAGGATGTACTAGTAATAAAGAAACAAAACAAGAAACGAAAGAAAAAGTAGAGCAAACAAATCATAAAGAAGACAATCCCGAAGATCTGAAAGTGTACCAATCTGTACATAGTCAGTATGAAGAAAAAATTAATAAAGAAGTAAATGAGGCTATGAAGCTTTGGAAAGAAGCGGAAGAGAAATCTGGAAAGGCAATGAAACTTCCGAGATTTAAAGAAGAGGTCCAAAAGTTAACGGATAATACGTTAGCAGATATTGAGAATGTGCGTAAAGAAATTCGGGTTCCAAAGTCAAAAGAAAGAGAAAATGAATTATACGCAGGTTTTTTAAACGAAACAGAACAAGCGATGAAAAAATTAGAACGAGTAGCGAAAGAAGAAAATTCTTCATTCATTCGCGATATTGAGGTACACCTGTCTACAGCCGTTAACTATTATGACCGGTTTAAAAAAGAAGAGAAATCAGCGAAATAACTTTGTTTTTAAACAAAGTTATTTTTATTTCATAAAAAATGTTTTAATGAAAAATAAAAAAAATTATAAAGTAGCCCTTTTAGACGAAAGTTAAAAGGGCTACTTTATTTTTAGTTGTTTGGATCTTCATGATAAATATAGGTGTACTTTTAGAGTTTGCTTTTTACTTTGGTACTTTATATTCTTTTTTCGTTCCATCTGTAAAGACAACTTTTAAGTCGAATTTTTCATAGTCTTTATCTAGTTGGAATATATCTACTACTTGATTTATGACATCTTCATCTTTTGTGTCTTTATCAAATTTTAGTTGCTGTAAGAGTGGAGCCAATTTATTCATTGCTTCATTTCCAGCCAACTTTTCATTTGTTTTACTATCGTCTAGTTTTGCTTCTGGTTTTTCATTTGCTTTTTTATGTTTATAGTCTGCTTCGTAGTCCTTCTTTGTATCTTGATAATTTGCCCTTAAATCGAATTCATTAAAACTTAGTTTTAAATCTTGATTTACTTCCTTTTTTGTTTCTTCTGTTGTCTTCTTGTTAGTAGTTGTATCCTGTTTTTTAGGTGTACACCCTGTCATTGCAGGTAATAGCATAAATGCTAAAAGGATTGAAAATAAAATTTTCATTTTGTGTGCCTCCTTAGTAGTTTTCAATAAAAGCTTTTCCAATTTTTATCTTTTTATGTAAGGGAAAGGAATAATTTTTTATAATAGGAAAATGAAATATAAAGAAAAAGTGGTTGTTCCAAAAGGCTGACAAATGTCATGCTTTTGGGAGCAATCACTTCTTTTTTGCTAGACACCTGTTATTGCAGGGAACGGCATGAGTACGAAAAAGTTTTCTAATTTCTATGTGTCGAAGAGAGAAATATCGCAATTTAAATCAAAAAATAGATAGAATATTTGTGTTAAATTGGAAATGTAAGGAGGAATGATGAGTGTGCAGAGGTATGGTGATCTATTAAAACGTGCAATTGATTATATGGAAAAGCATATTGAGGAAGAACTGACTTTAGAAGAAGTAGCTTCTTATTGTGCTATGTCTATGTATCATTTTCACCGGGTTTTTCAAGATAATATTGGAATGAGCGTCAACTCATACATTCGGAAGAGACGATTAACATATGCAGCGCAGGCATTGGTGATGACAAATCGACCTGTATTAGATATTGCAGTGCAGTACGGGTTTTCTTCACAAGAAGCATTTACGAGAGCGTTTAAAGGTATGTTTCACTTACCACCGAAAAGGTATCGGACATATTTCCAAGCTTTTTATATAGAAAGGGAGGGCGTTTCAATGCAAAAAGGATTACCGAAAGGCTGGGTATTAAGCGGAAGCCATCCAGCAGAATATGAGATGGGCTTAGATTATGAGGTTGTTCATCAAGGAAAAGTGTCAGCTTATATAAAAGCGAAAGAAGATGTTACTCATGGTGGATTCACAACGCTTATGCAAATGTTTAAAGCAGATAAATACAGGGGAAAGCGTTTGCGCCTAACGGCATTTATTAAAAGTAAAAGTGTGAAAGATTGGGCAGGACTGTGGATGCGTGTGGACGGAAAAGATACAGAGCCATTAGCTATGGATAATATGCAAAATCGTCCAATTAAAAATACGAAAAACTGGGAACCTTATTCAGTTGTGCTGGATATAAAAGAAGAGGCGCTCGGAATTGCATTTGGCATTTTATTATCAGGAGAAGGCTGCATATGGGCGGATAGTTTTCGATTGGATGAAGTCGATGAAAAGGTGCCGTCAACGGACTTAGCGGAAAATTTTTATGATACTCTTTCTGAAGAACCTACGAATTTGCAGCTTGAAGACATAGAAGAATAAGAAAGGGTGAGAAAGAACACATGTGGAAAATGTTATTCTACTCAATATCAGAATTATTGAAATTAGAAACCCCTTTTTACTTCTTTATATGGTTTTTTGCACTATTTATACTTGGCGTGTTGAGTGAAATATTAGAAGTAATAGGGAAAAACAAGCCAATTTTAAAATCTCTATTTAAGGCTAGTATAGAATGTTTACTTGGATTAATTATTTGTATCGGTATTGGTATTCTATTATTTCGTATTATTCATTTCATATGCCCGGGTCAAATTGAACCTTATGATGTTGCTTATGGAAGGTGGCTAGCATTTATTGCATTAACCTTATTTTCAGTTATCGGATTTTTAGTGAAGATTACAAAACAAAAAACAAGGATATGGTTGAAACCAACGGGAGTCATTGCTCAATTTTTCCTGTTTAGTATAAGTGTTTGGGGAGCAATTACTATTTTTCAGCCATCTTTACATATGAGTCTGCTAGTCATACTTTTATTTAGTTCTATATTAACTGTATTCCAGTTTCTTGGTTGTTTATACGAGTATCGTTCTTAAGTATTTACAAATAACAGATTGACAATAATTAGAAAAGTTATATAATCTAAATGTAAGTAATCACTTGCATTGGGAAGAGAGGATTATATGGCGCGCTCAAAGACAGCAGAGAAAATTATTCAAGCAACAATTGAGTTAGTGAAAGAAAGAGGATATAAATCAGCAACAACGAAAGAAATCGCAATGCGTGCTGGCGTCAATGAAGTAACAATATTTCGTAATTTCAAAAACAAAAAGGGTATCATTGAAGCAGCCGTTTATGAATTTTCATACGTACCGCATTTAAAACAGTTTTTACAAACAGAAATTGTGTGGGAATTAGAAACGGATTTGAAGAATTTAGCAAGGCATTATCATAAATTTTTGAATGAAGTGAAAGACATGATTTCTATTGGTATACGTGAAACAGGTGAATTTCCTGAATTAGATGATGAAATCGCTAAGATACCAAAAGGCCTAAAAGAAGAATTGATGATTTATTTTGAAAAGATGCAGCAAGACGGGAAAATTATTCATACAAATATTGAAGCACAAGTCATGAACTTTATATGGATTAATTTTGGTTATTTTCTATCTAAATTACGTTTTGAAAATCGACTTATAGAGATAAATGATGAAAATTTTATTGAAAATAATATAACCTTATATGCTAGGGCATTAAGACCCTAGTATTTATTTAAAATTAAATGCAAGCATGCACTTGCTTGCGGAAGGGTGAGAAGATGAATACATTAAAACAATTTTTAAAAATACCGGGTACGTATGTAGGGGGTGTAGTAGCGTTAGCGTTTCAACTTATTTTCTTTTGCGTTTGGCTGACAGCGTATGATGGAGTAAATGAAAGAGCGGATCAAATGCACATTGCTATTGTGAATCAGGATACGAACATGGGAAGTAAAGTAACAGAAGGTTTACAGAAGAACTTACCTTTTCAAGTAACAAAAGAAAAATCTATGGAAGAAGCAAAAGAAGAAATGAATGCACATGCATACGATATGATTATTGAAATTCCGACTTCTTTTTCAAAGGATGTAAGTGAAAAAGGAAAAACAGATTTAATCTTTCATATTAACCAAGCAAACGCTATGATGGCAAAGCAGATGATGGAAGGAGTTGCGAAACAAGTTCGTGACAATGTAAATAAAGAAATATCAAATTATAAGCAGCAAGCAGTTGCTGGAAAATTACAAGCCATGGGACCAGGAAGTGTAGAAGCAATAAAAGGCTTAACTGAAGACTCAGTTGGATTTACGATTTATAAAGTAAATGATGCGAAAGGATTTTCTGTCAACATGGTACCGCTTATGATCGTGTTAGCTTCATTTGTAGGAGCGATGATTATGAGCATGGAGTTATATAAAGTATCGCAACTTGTTGAAAGAGGTTTGGGGAATTTCTTTTCAAGGCAACTTATTAATATGGCTGTTGCTGTAGTATTGGCAATTATTACAATTGTTTTGATGAAGTTCTTTCAGATTCCAATACAGGAACCGATATTTACGGTTTGGTTGTTTCAAACCATTGTCTTTTTTGCTTTTCTTTCCTTAACGCAAATGTTTCTTAATTTATTTGGAAATGCGGGGATGCTATTTAATATTCTTACGTTATCTTTACAGCTTGTGAGCGCTGGTGTGATGGTACCGCATGTGATGCTATCACATACGTATCAAACAATTGGAAATTTACTTCCTGCCACATATGCAGCAGATGGATATTATACAATTATATTTGGAGGAGAGAATCTAACAAAAAATATCATGTTTTTATGCATGATTATTGCGGTGACTCAAATAATTGCTGTAATCGGATATAAAATATCTATCTCATTGAAGAAAAATCAAACTGTAATAAAAGGGAATGAAGCATAAAGAAAAAGGTATCCTTTGAAAGGGATACCTTTT
The DNA here is from genome assembly GCF_037104725.1 of Bacillus bruguierae. Classification (NCBI taxonomy): domain Bacteria; kingdom Bacillati; phylum Bacillota; class Bacilli; order Caryophanales; family Bacillaceae; genus Bacillus; species Bacillus bruguierae. The sequence continues at coordinate 57,964 of NZ_JBAWSX010000015.1, forward strand.
GTATATTACTTTTCAATTCTTGCCCATTTAAAGTTTAATGGACCTGCAAAATCAACCTCAACGACACCTTTTACATAAGAGCGCTGTAAATAAGATTTTCCGTTTTGATATAGAGGTGAGATTACCGCATCTTTAAATAAGATTTTTTCTGTTTGTTTTAAAGCTTCCCAGCGTGCTTTTTCATTACCAGCGAGATCTGTTTTTACTTTTTTGATTAAATCATCAAATTCCTTATTAGAGTAATGATCTAAGTTGTATGGATTACCGGTTGTGAACAATTCTAAGAATGTAATTGGATCAGCAAAGTCTGGACTCCAGCCATCGATACCAATTTCATAATTGCCTTGTAATAATAAAGTTACTTGTTGCTTACGAGGCTGTGGTTTTAATGTAACTGTTAATCCTTCTAAGTTTTTCTCAAGTTGCTCTTTTAAATACGCTCCTGTTTTCTTTGATAAATCCGTATCGCTTGTTAAAAGTTCTAGTGTAATTTTATCTGGTCCAAGTTCTTGTTTTGCTTTTTTCCATAATTTTTGAGCCTCTTTTGGACTTTCTTTTGTTAAGTCACCATTTTCAGCGCGGAAGTCTTTTCCGTTCGGTCCTTTTGCAAAGTTTTTTGGAATAAGCGAGTAGGCAGGAAGAGAGCCATCATTCAATAGAACATTTACAAAAGCTTTTTTATCGATTGTTTTATCAATAGCTTGGCGAGCATTAATGTTTTGTAGTACTTTATTTTGTTGGTTCATGCGTAAAAATTGTACGCCGACAGCTGGTCGTTCTTTAAAATTAGAATCTTTACGGTATTTATCAACTAAATCAGATGTTAAAACAACACGGTCAAGTTGTTTAGATTCGTATAGGTTTACCTCTGTTGATTTCTCTTTCACGATATTAAAATTAATTTCTTCTAATTTTACAACATCTTTATCCCAATAGTTTGGATTTTTCTTAAATTGGAAGCTTTGTTCATGTTTCCAATTTTCTAATGTAAAGGCCCCATTATAAATTAATGCGTTAGACTCTAAAGCGTACTTCTTGCCTTGTGATTTAAAGAATTCTTCGTTAACAGGCAGGAATGTTGGGAACGCTGTTAAGCTAATAAAGTAAGGCACAGGGCGGTCTAACTCTACTTCCAATGTTTTATCATCAATTGCTTTTACACCTAGTTGATCAAGCGAAAGCTCTTTATTGTTAATCTTTTGCGCATTTTTTATGTCAAAGAATAAGAAAGCATATTCAGAAGCTGTTGCAGGATCAACAGCACGTTGCCAAGCGAATACGAAGTCTTTCGCTGTAACAGGTGTTCCATTGGACCATTTTGAATCTCGTAAATGAAACGTATATTTTGTTTTATCTGCATTAACATCATGCGATTTCGCGACACCAGGAACAGGTTTGTTTCCTTCTCCAAGGTTATATAAGCCTTCAAATACGTTTCTCATCACTTGCCCAGAATCGGTATCTGTTGCACGTGCCGTATCCATCGTACGAATTTCAGTAGGAGATGCTAAGTTAAGTACTTGTTTATCAGGTGCTTTATCTTTTGCTTTTACATCGTTCGCGTTATCTTTATTATAGCTACCGCATCCTGTTAATAATAAGCTTGCTCCTAAAACAGATACGACAGCAGGTAAAAATTTCTTTTTCATGTTTTGTTCCTCCCTAAATTGTTTGTCTACTTTGTTTTCATGTTTTGTTGGCCAACAATTATGAGGGAAATAAAAAATCCCTCTTTTCGTATAGAAAAAGAGGGATTTAAATGTTATAAATGTGCGCACATTTATAAACAAAGTCCCTCATTCTATCTTTCAAGCTAACTGCTTGCAGGAAGTGGCACAGTATTCGCAAGCGAACCTGTTGCCGAGGTTTCACAGGGCCAGTCCCTCCACCTCTCTGGATACAATGAGTAAACATAATAAATAAGTATTAAATTTTGTGTTGCTTTGATTATTCAAAATATTAGCACTGAGATAAAAGAACTGTCAATTAGAATATTAATATTTTGAATTTTAAGTTTAATCAGAACGGAAGGTCATCAAACATTTGCTTGATGACCTTATATATATATCCAAGTAAAAAAACGACATAAAAACCTATTTCTTTTTAGGGGTGGACAAGAGCGTCTGGCCGTGTATAGAAGCGGTTAGGGCCTTTTCCTGCCACATGCCAGGTTTAAAATAAAGGGAGCAAGCGAGTACAGCTCATGTTGTATTTTGCATAGCAGCGACTTATATGTCGAAAAATTAAAATGATCTGAGTTAGCCTCAGTCTTGTTTTACAATTGAATTGTTTTTCCACTAGCTTTTTTATTTGTTGCTTCAATTGCCTCTTGTATCATGTTCATAAAATTATTTTCATATAATACTTTCAAACCTGCTGCAGTTGCGCCACCGGGTGTTGTCACTTGTTCACGAAGCATAGCAGGATTGTTTTCACTTTCTAGCATAGAAGCAGACCCCGTAATCATTTTAATTACGAGATGCTTTGCAGTTATCTCATCGATACCATACCGTTTTGTTGCTTCAATTAAGCTCTCGGCAAAATAGTAGAGAAAGGCAGGGGCGCTTCCTGTGACAGCTGTTAGTTGATGAATTTCTTCTTCTGTACATAATTGTGCGTCTCCAATACCTTTTACGAGCATTTGCAAAATTTCAAGATGTCCTTTGCTTACAAAAGAGCCTGCTGTGTATAAAGAAATGGATTTCCCGATTGTAGCAGCTGTATTTGGCATAATCCAAGCAACGGCAGCACCTTTAGGAAGCTTTGATTCTAAATAAGAAGGTCCAATACCAGCTGCAACTGTTACAATAAACTGATTGCTGACAAGTGGAGAGAGTTCAGTTAACAGTTGTTCATGTGCTTCTGGAGGCATTGCTAAGACGATAACATCAACATCTGCCGCATATTGTTTCCAATCTGTTGTTGTAGAAACAGCATACTTTTCATGTAACTCTGTAAGCCTTTCTTGATTTCGTTGATTGGATACGACAATCTCAGCAATGTGTTCTTTACTTGTATGAAGAAGCCCGGCAAAAAGGGCTTCAGCCATACGACCTGCACCAATAAACAGCACTCTTTGTTTCTTTTGCATATTTTTTGATCCTTCCTGTAGGAAATGTATTGCTAAAACGATAACATTGATAAAAGAGAATTGTAAAAAGAAAAGGCTTGTATACAAAAAAATCCTAGTTTCAGAAAATAGCATTTCCGAAACTAGGATATATCATTAAGCTTTTGCCAAACCAAGTAGAACAGCCCCGCCAATAATTAAAGCACTACCAAGCGCGATAAATACCATTTGACGTTTTGTTTTCTTTTCACCTAAGAAGACAATTGCACCAAACGTTGAGATGACAATCCCTGTTTGAGATAATGAGAAGCTTGTTGCAACGCCAACTCGTGGTAAGGAAAGAAGTAAGAATAAGTTTCCTGTTCCCCAAAGTAGACCAGATACGATATTACGAATTGCATATTTGTTAAATGGCTTATGCTTAAATGTCAGTATAACTGCTCCAACAAACATACCAACTGCTTGCGGTAAAATAGCCGCCCAGCCATCAATGTTGTACCAACGAATAATAATTACATACCCAAAATAACCGAAAGTTGAAACAATTAGAGTGAGTAACCCTTTTTTCAATTGTCCTGGTGGTTGTGCATTTTCTTTATCATCTAAAGAAGTAAATACAACACCGATTACGATGAAAAGAATTGCAATCGTTCCCATAATAATTGTAGTAGTAGTTGTCCACTCGTGAAAGGCAATGACCCCAAAGATAGAAGTAGCTACAAGCTGCATACCTGTTGAAATGGTAACAGTTGTTGAGACGCCTATTGTTTGAACAGTTTTTAATTGATTGACTTGTCCTAAAGCCCAAAATAAACCAGAAATAAAGCCAACAATTAATATAGTTAAAGATAGTGCCGGTGTTGTAAATGCATACATAATTGTTGCGAAGAATAGAGCACCAATTGTCATACCGACCGTTTGGCTATATGCACCGCCACCCATTTTTACACTTACTAATAAAACGTTTCCCCATGCTAATGCAGGAAGAAGTGCTAATAAAATGTCCATTACAAGACTCCTTTCTTGTTATAGCAATAAAATATATGTAGTTCTAATGATTGGTAATTTTCCACTTAAGAAGTGATCGTTAAAACGATGAAGTAGTGATGTTTATAAGGAGAACGCAGTCATTATATAAACGCGTTTTCATATCTCCTTTTTTGGCACCTTCATATAATAACAGGAAAGAGTCTCCTTTAGAAAGTAAATTCAAATAGAATGTATATTTCTATGAATATGAAAATTGTAATAGTTTATGTGGAAATTTGAAGATATAATAAATCATAACAATTTGGATTTTTTATCCATTTAAATTAGTGTAGTAGGGGGAAATAGAATATAAAGGGGATGTAGGGTGTGAAAGATTATGTAGTGCAAGAACAGAAAACAAATAAGATTCAAGTAGTAAGAGCAGATACAATTCATATCGAAGGGATTGCCAAGATTTGTACAGATGGATGGTTAGCGACATATGAAGGTTTGCATAGCCAGGAATATATCGATTGTGTCATTGAAGAATACTATAATCATGAGCGTATTCATAAAGAAGTACTGACGAATAACGAAAATTGGTATGGATGGTTTGTCGCATTGGAAAACGAGAAAGTTGTTGGAGCAATTGGTGGAGGCACAACGGGTGAAAAGTGTGGAGAAATCTTTGTCCTATATTTAGATCCGAATCGAAGAAGAGAAGGAATTGGGACATTGTTAGTAGATTATTTTACAGAAATTCAAAAAGAAAAAGGAATTGTAGAGCAGTGGGTGTCGGTTGCCGAGGGGAATGAAAAAGGAATTCCCTTTTATGAAGCAAAAGGATTTGTAAAACAATCTGAACGTCCGAGTCAAGGAAGTACAGAAGAAGAATCGGCTGTATCTTGCAGGTACTGCCGAAATATATAGCAAAATAGCCTCCGCTAAAGAGGCTATTTTGCATTTACATGTTCCTTTTGTTCGTAGTGCACAAGCTGATTATTGTGGAAAACAGAAGTATGGTCATATACGCCTTCTTCTTGTAAAACCGAGGGTAAAAAGTGCTTTGTTAAAGAGTTTATCCCTCTATTTTCTTTAGATAAAATCCAAGAAATATGCTTCCAATCTAAAATACCTTCAGCTACTTTTTTTGGCGTGTAATAAGAAATATGAGCTGGGAGATTAGCGGTAAACAGGTATAATCCACCGGAATTTGTATTGTCGATTGTCCATGATAATGTTCCTTTATAGATGACTTCTTGCTCTGTTAAATGTAGTCCTGTTTCTTCTTCAATCTCACGTAGAATGCATGCCATTGGCGTTTCTGTTTCTATCATTTTACCACCAACGCCATTCCACAAGCCTTGCAGCGGTGCTTTTTCTCGATTTAGCATTAGTATTTCATCGTCGTTTCGAATAAAACAAAGTGTTTGGTTATACATATAATTCCCCCTTATTTTCTATAATTCTACATAAACATCTACTTTTCATTTCATTTCGCGGGAAATAATATAAAAAGCAGTAGCTTTGTCGAAAGCTACTGCTAGAAAGAAGTTACCTTTTTATTGATAAATTGAATGAGTAATAAAAAGACAATTGACATACCGACTGTTGTAAGAACGAGTGCCCAGGCAAGCGGCATGTTACTTGCATCAATTGCCATGTAAATTGCAGTTGGAATAGTTTGTGTTTTACCGGGAATATTACCAGCAAACATAAGCGTCGCACCGAATTCCCCTAGGGCGCGGACGAAACTTAAAATCATTCCACCAAGTAGAGAAGGGAACGCGAGCGGTAATGTTACATGTAAGAACACTTGTAATTCATTTGCTCCAAGGTCTCTAGCTCCGTCTTCAATTTGTTCATTGGCAATGATAAAACCCGTTTTTGCTGATTGGTACATAAGCGGAAATGCAACTACAGTTGCAGCAATTATAGCAGCCCAAGATGTAAACATAATCGATTGTTGAAACAAAGTTTCGATCCACTGACCGATGGGACTGTTTTTTCCAAAGATGATAATGAGAAAAAATCCAATTACAGTGGGCGGCAGTACCATCGGTAATAGAAAAATGGTTTCTAATAAAATTTTATAGCGCTTCGAGGATCGAGCTAAAACACGGCCAATTATCGTTCCGAACACCATCACAATGATCGTAGAAAGTGCAGCAACTTTTAGTGAAAGAATGATAGGTGACCAAAATGTATCAAATATCATAGTTACAATTACAGCACTGTAAAACCATATTTTTTAAAGATGGCTATAGCGTCTTTAGACTGTAAATATTCATAAAAAGCAGTTGCCTCTTTTTTATGTTTCGTTGCTTTTACGATACCTAATGGATAGCGGATTGGTTCGTGTGAATTCGCCTGTGCTGTAGTAGCAATTTTTACTTTCTTTGAAATAAGGGCGTCTGTTTTATAAACAATCCCTGCATTAACGTTTCCTGTTTCTACGTACGTTAATACTTGGCGCACATCTTTTGTGTATACAACTTTATTTTGAAGGTCGTTCCAAAGATTTAAATGAGTAAGCGCCTCTTTTGCGTATTTTCCAGCTGGAACAGATTCAGGTGTACCTAGTGCGATTTTTGTTACTTGCTCATCTTTTAACGATTGAAAATCTTTTAGATTACTATCTTTAGGAACAACTAATACTAGCTCATTGCCGAGTAGATTTTTCCCTTCTTTCTGATCAATAAGTCCTTTCGTTACGAGTGTTTGAAATTTATCTTCTGCGGCAGAGAAGAATAAATCAACAGGAGCTCCTTGTTCAATTTGCTGTTGAAGCTTGCCAGAACCGTCGAAGTTAAATGAGAGCTTTATATTTTGTTCTTTTTTCTCATATTGTGTTTGAATTTCTTTTAGTGCATCTTGTAAACTAGCTGCTGCAGAAATGGTAAGTTCAACCTTTTCTTCTTTAGCTGTTGTTTTTTCTTGTTTATTTGTGCTTGTACACCCCGTACTGATTACGAGAAGTAGTGTGAGTAAAATACTGCAAGTAACGCGAAATATGTACTTGTTCATTTTCATTTCTCCCTTCTTTTATCCCCATTTTAATTATAACTAAATATATTTAATTATAAATAGTTATAATTAGTTATGTTGTGATTTTTCTCACGATAGTGAAAATAAATAGAAGCAAAACTGTTATTTTTGTTACAATGAAGGCAGAAAGCGAGGAATCGGTTTATGGATCATCATTCCTACACAACAGAAGAAGTAGCGAAGCGGTTAAAAGTATCGAAATTAACAGTGTATGATTTAATTAAAAAAGGTGAATTGCCCTCTTATCGAGTTGGTAGGCAAATGCGTGTTGATGCAAGTGATTTAGAGCAATATATTACAGAGATGAAAACAGGAAAAGTACAGGTAGTTTCTTCATCTATGCAAGTAATGAACCCGCTAAGTAAATCTGATTCTTGTATTATCAGTGGACAAGATTTATCTTTAGATATGTTAACGAAACATGTAGAGAGCCGTTTGAAAGCTTCTAATATGCTACGGGCATATCAAGGGAGTTTAACAAGTTTGATTCAGATGTATCAAGGAAAAGGAGACATTGTTAGTCTTCATTTGTTCGATGGGGATACGGGAGAATACAACATTCCGTATGTAAAACGAATTTTAGTTGGACAGCCTTGTATTGTTATGAATTTATTATCAAGAACATCAGGTTTTTATGTGCAAAAAGGAAATCCGAAACAGATAAAGACATGGAATGATTTATGTAATCCATCCATTCAATTTGTAAATAGGGAAAGAGGATCTGGTATTCGTGTTCTTGTCGATGAACAATTGCGTATAAATGGAATATCGAAAACGGACATTTGTGGCTATGATTGGGAAGAATCAAATCATATTGGCGTTGCTTCTCAAGTTGCAAATGGAAAAGCTGATGTAGGAGTAGGAACAGAAAAAGTAGCGCAAATTGTAAATGTAGATTTTGTTCCACTTATACAAGAACGCTATGATTTGGTAATTTTAAAAACAGAAGAGAATATGGAGTTAATTGAAACAGTAAATTCGGTATTACAGTCTTCTGAATTTCAAAACGAACTGCGTGCTATTGGTGGTTATGATATAAGTAAAACAGGTCAAATTATATATGAAACAAATTAAAAAGTGCTGCTTGTAAGATTACAAGCAGCACTTTTTATTTATATAAAGGGGGGGAAGTGCACTTTCATGCAAGGACATGTGCGAGTGCGTAAACAACTGCTGTAAGAAGAGCCGCACCGCCTATAAGTCCCATGTAATCAAATTTGTTAAAAGTAATGTTGTTCATAGTTATCTCTCCTTACTTATGTAATAGCAGCAACAACTTTTGCATCGATAAGGGGGGATAACACGAGCCGCATTGTAGTTGCAATTGTGTTTATTATGTGAGTGCCTTTTCGATGTGTTTTTGTTGCCCTGTTTCTGTTTTAAGTATATGACAGGTGTAGGGAAGTAACTATCGAATTAGCTTACAGTAGGATTACAGTTTTGTAAGGGAAATATTTTAAAAATTGTCACTTATTTTTATTACCAACTATTAATACTTAGTGTTATAATTAAAAATAAATACAGTTATAAAAAATTAAATTGTAGAAGGGAACAGATCGAATGTATACATTCATTGTAAGGGTGTTGAAATATATATTTAAAACATTTGGGAAAGTGGAGGTATATGGAAAAGAAAAATTACCGCAAAGCGGAGCATATGTTGTAGCTTGTACCCATACAAGCTGGATGGATGTTGTCATGTTAGCAACGGGAATGTTACCAACGAAAATTTACTACATGGCGAAAAAGGAATTGTTTCAAAGTAAATTTGGAAATTGGTTTTTTAAGGGGGTAAATGCGTTTCCGGTTGATCGTGAAAATCCAGGGCCGAGTACGCTGAAAATTCCATCTAGGTTATTAAAAGAAGGAAAGGTTGTTGGGATTTTTCCGAGCGGAACGAGATCTGCCGAAGCGACTTCATTGAAAGCCGGTGCTGTTACAATTGCCTTTCGTTCTAATGTTCCGTTAGTTCCGGCTGCATACGTTGGGCCTAACAGCTTAAAAGAATTGTTTCGCGGAAAAAGAGCGCAATTAATTTTTGGTGACCCGATTCAAGTGGAGCAGTCAGCACAGATGGATCGTAAAGAAGTGATGCAATTGATGACAGAAAAATTAAATGAGACGTTTACACAGTTAAAAGAAACGTTGCAAGAAGATAAAGTGAAACTTTAATCAGTGGGAGGTTTTCTTCATCCTCCACTGATTATTAGCCCTCACCAATCGGGCACATGCCAGCAGTTTATCTCCCACCGAACATTCTAGCCACTGGAACTGGACAATGCTTTCGCTGAATTTTGAGGTGGAAGTATTACTGCCCGCGAATAGCGGGATAAAACAGCATAATGGTAATAGGAAAAGACGACCTGGCATAGAAGGTCGTCTTTTCAAATTTATCTATATAAGGGGAAAGGGGACACAAAATTATATAAGAATTACTGCGGCAACGTAAATGAATGCTGTAAGAAGAGCTGCACCGCTAGCAAGTCCAACGTAATCAAATTTATTAAAAGTAATTTGGTTTTCCATGATAATCTCTCCTTACCTGTTTAATGTAATAGAAACAGTTTGTTTACTTACCGTGTTTCTGACTTTATTGTACGAAATCAGGGAAGTTTGAACTATCGAATTAGCTTACAGGAAGCTTACATTTTTGTAAGAGAAGTGTAAGGCAGTTCAATGGTATACATATCCTTTTTTTTCTAAACTGAAAGAAAGGTTACGTATAAAATACAAGGGAGGAAACCAAAATGGAAAAAATACGGAGACGTGTATTTTTGGGGGTACTTGCTAGTATTGCTATCGTTGTCTTACTATTACCAACAAAGCTTGGTCCAGTAATTGATAAATATAATCCATTTTATCAAACGAAAGCGTATTACACAGTCGTAAAAGGTATTGGTCAACATATTGGAGATGGCTGGTATGAATATGAGTTTGTTGGATATGATGAAGATGGACGGGAACAGAAGATTACAAAAACGATTCAGAAAATGTTAAAACAAAATGAACCGTTAGAAATTATTGCAAAAGGGCGTTATGCTGAGAGATTAGTTGAAATAGATAAAGAAGATATTCCGTTAAATGCAAAAGGAAAACTTTTAACAATACGATAAAAAGAAAGACTTCTATCATTGTTTAATGAAAGTTTTACCTTATTACAATATTGTAAGGTACCTGTAATGTAATTCGATAGTTGTGATAGCGAGTATTATCTATAATAAAAATAGAAAGGATGAAATACATCTTTCTGTCTGAATCAATAATGTGATGAAAAGGATTAACAACCAACTATATGTAAGTCTCATCTCAAAAGAGATGGGACTATTTTTCTACCTTACAAAAATGTAAGGTTTACGTAAGCAAATTCAATGGCTCTTTTGTCATATTTCTCTCATAATGAAAATAGATATAAAAGTTAGGGAGATTATAGAAGGGAGACGAGTGAGATGCAAAAAGAAGAAGTAGTTAAGGTTCCGGTAGTAGAGTGTTTTAGCTACTTTGGTGTTGCGATTGTATGTATTGGGATTTTTGATATAATCACAAACTTAATTGTTTAATAAATAGATGAAACAAGAAGGCGAGCCTTCTTGTTTTTTATTTTATATACATTTTAGAAAGTTGTACTATATAAATACAAGTTAAAAAAGCGACATACCCCCCTTTTTTCTTTTGAGGCGGGCGAGAGCATCTGGCTATGTATAGAAGTGGTCAGGGCCTTTTTCTTTCACATACAAGGGGAGAAAGAAAGTAGCGGTTATGTTGTATTCTGCATAGCAGCGATTTCTATGTTAAAAAATTAAAATGGGTTTATATACAATGCCAGAAAGAGGTGATAGAAATGAAATGGATTGATAGTCATATACATTTGGATCAATATAAAAAAGAAGAGCAATTACAGTTAATTGAAGATATACAAAAGACGAAGGAAATAGCGGCAATAATTGCTGTGTCGATGAATGATCATTCTTGTCAGCAAACATTGGAGCTAGCAAAGAACTATCCATTTATATATCCAGCTCTCGGATATCACCCTGAGCAAGAAGTTGATTTCATACAATGCGAAAAAATTTGTGAATTAATCGAAAAAGAAGCACATCGTATTGCGGCGATTGGGGAAGTTGGTTTACCTTACTATTTACGTCAAGAAAATCCAAAGTTGTTGCTAGAGCCATATATTGAAATGCTAGAAAGATTTGTATATATGGCTCAAAAATATAATTTGCCAATTATATTACACGCTGTTTATGATGACGCGGAAGTTGTTTGTGATTTACTTGAATCTTATCGAATACGCCGAGCTCACTTTCATTGGTTTAAGGGGAGTCAACGAACGATGGAGAGAATGATCGAGAATGAGTATTATATTTCGGTTACTCCTGACATTGTATATAAAGAAAAAATTAAAGATATTGTTGCTTTTTATCCGTTATCACGTCTTATGGTCGAAACGGATGGACCGTGGAAATTTAATGATGAAATGACGCATCCGCATATGATTTTGCAAGTATTAAAGAGTGTGAGTGAAGTAAAAGGACTAGTCCTTGAAGATACAGCGGAAACTATTTATAAAAATACAGTTCAATTTTATAATCTATAATATATATAGGTTAAAAGAACGACATAAAAACCCTCTTTCTTTTGAGGTGGGCGAGAGCATCTGGCCATGCATAGAAGCGGTCAGGGCCTTTTTCTGCCACATGCAGAGTTTAAAACAAAGGGAGGAAGCAAGTAGTGGTCATGTTGTATTCTGCATAGCAGAGCTAGACAAAGATGTCGGAAAATTAGAATGGATATATATAATAGAAGATGGTTTAAATTAGTTTCAATGATTGCTAGAGAAATGTTACATTTTTATATTTGTTTCGTATCTTCTGCATCACAAAATCAGATTTAAGAAGGATGTCGATTCTGGATATTCTTGGTATGATAGATAATGAAGCAGTTGTATATACGTAATGCTGAAAGGGGATAAATTTCAGCGGAAGAAGAGGGAATATACATGAAGAAATTCTTTGTAGGATTCTTAGTAGTTTTAGGAGTATATATGTTTTTTCGAGGCGAATCAGAAGGCGTGGAAAAATCCGTAAAACAAACGAGTTACGTTAATTCAGAAGAAGCAAAACAGGCGAAACAAATTATTAGCGAAGAGGCTAAGAAATATGATCTTCCAGAATGGATACCTCTTACAATTGCTGAGCATGAGAGCCGATTTAATCCAAAAGCAGTTGGAGATCATGGGACATCGTTTGGGTTGTTTCAATTGCATCGCGGTGGTGGACTTGCTCCTGAGCATGTAACAGATGAGGAGTTAAAAGACCCGCACAAAAATGCTGAAATTGCTATGCCACATTTGGCAAAAGGATATAAAAGAGGTATGGAGAAAGGGTTAACAGAACTTGAGTTACTTAAATATGTAGCGAACACATCTGGTTGGCCGGGTAATCTCGGAACAGAGTGGACTGATAAAAATATGAAATATAATATTGGACTAGAGAATGTGTATCATAAAAATAAAGGTGTTATGAAAGAGTAGGCCCGGAGATGACCTACTCTATTTTTCTGTAAAATATGTCTCTAGCTGTTCTTTTACTGCTTGTAATTGCGTAGAAACTTGAGGAATATTGTATCCGACGTATAGTGGTGAAACGACAAACCGAGGAACAATTTTACATATCATTTTTCCCTCTAAGTTATAAAAGAACATATTATAACTATTACACCGTTTATGAAAATCGTGTAATACGTAGCGTACTGTTTTTTGAATATAATCGGCCATCAAATCAATTTGAGTTGTATTTTCTATTATAATGTTAAACTCTGTAAAACCGATAATTGGACGAGTAGAAATATTCAGTTCAATTCCGTGTTTTTTGCTTACAATGATTCCTTTGAAATGTTCTGTTTTTATATTTTGTCGATAGTCGACTTGTTCCATACCAATAATTTGCATATGTGCATGGTGGATTGTTCCCCCTGATAAAGGTCCATGATTTTTATATAAAATAACAGATTGGAATTTTCCGCTTTCTTCTAACGATAACCAGTGCCCAACTGAGAATCGGATAAGTTTTCGCATATGCTTTTGTGTATAGGTTGCAATATGATCATGACAGTTATCGGTTTCGATAATGACCGTTTGTAATGTATTTTGTAATGTTGGATATTTATTTTTTAGCCAAATGATTGCTTCATCCGTTTCTAAAATATCGTTTAGTTGTGTTTGATCGCAAAATGGGCAAGCTGTTTCTTTATTTTGCATGCTGTTTGGTTTTTGTTGCCCAATCTGATTTAAAAAGTATAGTTGTTGTGTCTCCATTTCTCTTCCCCCGTATCTGTCGAATTCCGATTGGTATATATTCGTGAAAAGTCGATCTAAATCCTTTCTGGTAAAATTAGGAGATGATTGAAGGGAGTAACTAGTGTATGGGAGAACAATAAAATGTATTGTTTTGAGACATAGGGTCTATTACAAGTACATCAAAGAGGATATTTGTAATTAGAAGCTTTTTGAAAGGATTTTCATTGCTCGTTACTTATTGTGATAAAAATTGCCTTGCGGTGGAATAAAATAAAGACGAGATATCCTGATTACTTCAAGGTATCTCGTCTTTATTTTTTCGTTAATAGTGTTGCTGTTTCTCTTTTATTATTCAAATGATGTAAGATAACAACGCTACTTACAAGTATTATCATGGCTTTCTTCATATTTGTCCCCTTTTTATAAATTGTTCATTTCATCAACGATTGGTTTTGCATCAATTAAAATCTGAATAACAGTTTTTACGATATCCATCATTTCCGATTCCTCCTTTTTACATGTTGTTCAATTCTTGTACCACAGCTTTACCATTCACCAATACTTCTAAGATTGCTTTTACCATATTCATCATCTTATTTGTCTCCTTTTGTCTGCCGCTTGTTTATACTCTTATTGTATCGGGAAGCTTGTTTTGTAACTATCGATTTCCATTACGGCAATATAACAGTTTTGTAAGGATCATTGTTATTTAATGAAAGGTTTCTTTTGGCTGTGTAACAGATGTCTTTTATGTATGAATATGTCTATTTACATTATTTTCAGAAAAATGACTATCCAAACGTGTTTTAGGAGAGTATAATGAAAAGGTAAGTATAAAATTCCGTACGAAAGAGGTGAAAGAGATGAATCGTTCTATAGTTATGCGCACGCAATTTTTAGATTTTATCTACATTTGTCGTGCAATTTTTCATCGTGTAGTTGCTAACGGGATACGTATGCCCTTTTTTAGCAATTTCATAATAACTATTGAACGATAGAGGTCTCTTCACCCATTTTATAGAAACGTGTGAAAAGGGAACTATGGTAGTTCCCTTTTCTATTTTGAAATAAAAGCCGTGGGTAAGGTTCTTTACTCATGGCTTTTTTACGTTGAAAGGAGTACGGAAAAGATGATGATTTGTAGTGTAAACAATATAGCGAAGACGTTTGGTGGAAATATCATATTTGAAAATATATCATTTGAAATAAAGAAAGGCGAACGTATTGGTTTAGTTGGCCGAAATGGCAGCGGGAAAACAACAATTTTTCAACTGTTAATAGGAATTGAACATGTGGATGGCGGTGCGATTCATATGAAGAAAGGTACACAGATTGGTCATGTTGCTCAAATTCCGAGGTTTGCGGAAGGAATGACTGTATATGATGTATTACGTTCTGCATTTGCGAAAGAGCAAGCATTAGAAAGAAAGATGCGTGAGCTTGAACAGAAGATGGCCATAAATGTTACGGAAAAAATAATGACGGAGTACGGAGAAATACAGGAGCAGTTTTCGTTTTTAGGCGGTTATGAAATAGAAGCGAATATGATGAAAGTGGTCAATGGACTGCAAGTGACGGAATTATTTTCACGCGATTTTAGGGAGCTAAGCGGCGGTGAACAGACGAAAGTGAGTCTTGCATACATGCTTCTTAAAAAGCCGGACTTATTGCTCCTAGACGAACCGACAAACCATTTAGATTTATTCGCAGTGGAATGGCTTGAGCAATTTTTAAAGGAATATGACGGGACAGTTGTTGTAATCTCACATGATCGGTATTTCTTAGATGAAGTCGTAACGAAGATTTTTGATTTAGAAGATGGGGAATTACATGTATATCATACGAACTATTCACAGTTTGTAAAGGAGAAAGAAGAAAGATTATTACAAGAGTTTCAAGCGTATCAAGAGCAACAAAAGAAAATAAAGAAAATGAAGGAAGCTATTAAAAGGCTTAGGGAGTGGGCCAATCAAGCAAATCCGCCAAACGAGGGATTGCATAAACGTGCCCGCAATATGGAACGTGCCCTAGAGCGAATGGAGAAATTGAAGAAACCGGTTTTAGAGCATAAGCAAATGGGTCTTCAGTTTGAAGGACAAGAACGAAGCGGGAAAGACGTTGTGATCATGAAAGAAGTGGGAAAGAATTTTGCTGATCGTGCTTTATTTCAAAATGTAGAATTACATGTTCGTTTTCAAGAGCGCGTTGCAATCGTTGGACGGAACGGTACAGGAAAGACAACGTTATTGAAATTATTATTACAAGAGATGAGTCCAGATATAGGTGAAATTCGCATTGGTAGCGGAGTAAAGCTCGGTTATTTGTCTCAACATGTGCAAGTGAACAGTAAACAAACGGTATTAGAAATGTTTAGGGAGCAGGTAGCAGTAACAGAAGGCGAAGCACGTCATATACTTGCCCGCTTTCTATTCTACGGACCAGCTGTATTTAAAAAGGTGAATCAATTAAGCGGGGGCGAACGAATGCGTTTACGATTAGCGCAGCTCATGTATCAAGATATTAATTTTCTTGTACTTGATGAACCGACAAATCACCTTGATATTGAATCGAGAGAAGTTTTGGAAGAAGCGCTTGAACAGTATAATGGAACGATTTTAGCGGTTTCTCATGACCGTTATTTCTTAAATAAATTGTTTGCGAAAACGTATTGGATGGATAATCAAACAGCGTATGGATTTGCTGGGAATTACGCTTGGGCACGTGAAAAGTGGCAAGAAAAAAGGGAAACAGAACAACGAAGCGTTACGAAAAAGGAACGAGTAGCAGCTGTGCCAAAGCTTATAAATAAGGAGATTATCAACCTAGAAGAGCAGCTTATGTATGTCGAGCAAAGTATATACGAGTTAGATTGTAAAATGGCTAAAACGAAAAATGTTGCAGAGCTGGAGAAGCTGCATCATGAAAAAGAACAAAAAGAGTTGGTAAGAACAAAATTATATGAGGATTTAGAGAATAATATAGATATGTAGAACTAAAAAGCTGGTGTATACCAGCTTTTTAAATTGTTTGTATGTATTTTATTTATAAATCTATTTAAGTTTCCGCTTTGTTGTTATATTACACGTGACCTGCTTAATGTTTAGAGGTTGATTCTTTTTTTGTAGAAAATAACCACATGAAAAATTCATGAAATACCACTAAAAATAATGACTGTATAATATTCTCAATCCATTTAAATTGATTATAATTGTTATAATCAAATAAAACGAGAATAATATATAGGGGAATCAATAAAATTAAAGGTCTTTTAAGTTTTTGATTCATAAGTATCATTCTCCTTTACATATTAACCACAATGTTAACATAAAACACTTTTAATTTCTATATATTGGAATTTTATTGTAGTATTTCTGTTCGTTGTATTTAGTGCTCTTACTGGAGGGTTAATTAAAAAATTAACATTAGCTCGCCAAACTGTAGATGAACAGTATGAAAAATTGACTTCATCACATGAAGCGCTTTAAGAAGCGCATGAGCAATTGCAGCTATATGCAAAAGAGGTGGAAGAATTAACGGCAGTTAAAGAACGAAATGAAATTGCGCGTGAAATGAAACTCTCTTGCTTGGATGGAAAGGTACACATATTCATTTCTGATGATGGAGCAGGTGTAAATGAAGTGCATCCCGGTTTTGGACTAATCAAATTGAAAAAAAGAAAGCAGAATTTACAGCTTGGCACGCTGAATTCTGCTTTCTTTTTCTTGTGCTTCCGTTGGCCTAAGTGAAATGATAATCGCAATCCCGAACATGAAGATACACACTGAAAAGAGGACGAACGTCGGGAAGAACGGGAATAAGAGTAATGCTCCTAATATGACGAGCATTAAACAAATATAGTTCAAGACATGTAGGAATAACTTGTCCATGTTTTCTCCCCTTTATTAAGAATCTGCTATTATCGTATGCTCGTTTTACAAAAAATAGAATAGATTTTCAAGTATTTAAGTGTCGTTGTTTATATAAATGCAAATTAAAAAACGAAATAAAATCCCTTTTCTTTTTAGAGGGGGCGAGAACATCTGGCCGTGCATAGAAACGGTCGGGGCCTTTTCCTACCACATGCAAGATTGAAAACAAAAGGAGAAAACAAGTGCAGGTCATGTTGTATTCTGCATAGTAGCGAGTTATATGTTGAAAAATCAAAATGTATATACTTGTAAGGGAGAAGTACCCGGAATTTCATCGATGTACAGAAAATAAAAAAGAAGATAACCATACTATACATAGTAGATGGTTATCTTCTTTTCTATTTTTTATTATCCTTGTATTGTTTTAGGTAAAATATGTTGCCGGATGGCGTAAGCTACACCATTCTCGTCATTTGTCGCTGTTACGATATCACAGAGCTGTTTGACATCGTCCTCTGCATTTCCCATTGCAATCGACAAACCAGCTACTTCTAACATTGGTACATCATTAAAATTATCTCCAATGGCAATTGTATCTTGTAAAGGGATATGAAAGTATTTTGCCATTTCTTGCAATCCGTTGCCTTTATGCCCGTGTTTGTCCATAATTTCTAAGTTTGTTGGAGCAGATGCTGTCACCATTACTGCTGCATCTTTTTCTAATGATTGTAGTAATTGTGTACGATTATCTTTATTGAATGTAAGGATAAAGAATTTAGAAATTTCAATAGTTGAATCAGATATTACATCTTCGATACTTTGGAATGTTGTAATTAAGTTAGCCTTTAGCTGTTTTTCAGTAATTCGCTCAATTTCTTCAATTGTAATGTCAAGAGACTCTTTGTTTAGTTGAAAGGATTTCGTAACTTGTTCTTTCCAATTATATGGTGCATACACACCCTTGTTTGTATAGAGTTTATACGGAAACTCCTCCGCTTCGAGCTGCTTGGCAATTTCATATACTTTATCTTTTTTTAAAGTACGTGAGTGAATGACCTTTCCATCAGCGTATACTACTGCTCCATTACTAGCCCCAAGTGGAAGGGATAATTGGTATTGCTCAAGTAGTTTTAAAATATCTTCTTTAGCTCTACCAGAACAAATCATAACGATGTGTCCTGCTTCTTCAGCATTTCTGATTGCTTTTAAATTTTCATTGGAGATTTCTAGATTGGATGATAACAGTGTGCCATCCATATCAAGTGCGATTAATTTCAAAGTGACCACCTCTTTGTTTCCATCATACTATATAAATACAAATTAAAAAATCGACATAAAAACCCTCTTTCTTTTTAGGCAAGCGAGAGCATCGGGCTATGCATAGAAACCGTTAGAGCCTTTTCCTGCCACATGCAAGGTTTAAAACAAAGGAAGCAAGTGAGTAGCAATCATGTAGTATTCTGCATAATAGCGACTTATATGACGAAACTATTACACATATATTGGAAAATAATAGCATTAAAGATTCCTAAAAAAATTTGTAATAAATTCATAGAGCTATTGCTTAAATAAAATAGTTATGTTACATTAATGTTACAAACGTTACAGTTGATGTTTCAATGTAACGTTAAGATAAAAACTTTAAATAAATTATTTCTTGAAGATGACATAAATTCTAATTACATATAAATACTTATAAAAAAGGAGAATGAGAGCAATGGAAAATAAAGAAGTATTACAACTAACAAAAATGGATTTACTAGGATCAGCAGGAGCAGCAGCGGCATTAACAGCATTCATCATATTTCTATCAAGTGTTTTAGTTTAATTTATAAAAACAGAACGGAATATATACATCTTATAAAAGGAGAATGAGAACAATGGAAAACAAAGAAGTATTACAACTAACAAAAACGGACTTATTAGGATCAGCAGGAGCAGCAGCGGTATTAACAGCATTCATCGTAGTTCTATCAAGTGTTTTAGTTTAATTCATAGCAATTTTGTATAGGAAGTAGAGCGGAAAACTATTACAAAATGCAAGTTACATATAGAAATCTATTAAAGGGAGAATGAGAATAATGGAAAACAAAGAAGTATTACAATTAACAAAAACGGACTTATTAGGATCAGCAGGAGTAGCAATGGGTTTAACAGCACTAATTATGTTTCTATCAAGTGCTTTAGTATAATTTAAATAGATAAATTTGAACGTGAAAGACAAGAGGGGCTTCGAAAAACGAAGTTCCTTTTTTTATTGGGATATTATATAAATGCAAATTAAAAAAATGACATAAAACCCTCCCTCTTTTTAGGTGGACGAGAGCATCTAGCCATGCATAGAAGCAGTCAGGGCTTATGCATGGTTTAAGACAAAGGGAGAAAGCAAGTGTAATTCACGTTTTGCTTTACATAGCAGCGATTTATATGCTGAAAAATCAAAATGGATTGATATAGTAAGGGAAGTTTTACTTCGTGTAGCATAAATAGAAAAAAGTCGAATTTTCTATGTGAGAAAAAGGAAGGTATTTGACGGAAAAAATAGAAAATTTAAAATTGATAAAATAATTTGTGTTACAATTTGTTTTTTTGCTCACATTTGGAAGCGTTTACGGTTTTGGGAGAAGGTATTGGAAATTTATATTATAGGGGGATGAGGAAGTTATGAAACAAAAGTCTATGGATACTTTAGCGGCACAGATGGAGGATTTTTTCCCAGTACGTGATGTTGATCATTTAGAATTTTATGTTGGTAATGCAAAACAAACGAGTTATTACCTTGCGAGGGCATTTGGATTCAGCATAGCTGCATATTCTGGTTTAGAAACAGGAAATCGAGATAAAGTATCTTACGTACTTGTACAGAAAAATATGCGTTTTGTTGTGTCGGGTGCTTTAAATACGAATAGCCGCATTGCCGAGTTTGTAAAACAGCACGGTGATGGTGTAAAAGATGTGGCACTTCTAGTAGAAGATGTAGAGAAAGCATATGCAGAAGCTGTAAAGCGTGGTGCCGTTGCAATTGCTCCTCCAGAAGAGCTATCTGATGAACATGGAACTCTTAAAAAAGCGGTCATTGGCACATACGGTGATACGATTCATACACTTGTAGAAAGAAAAAATTATAAAGGTGCGTTTATGCCAGGGTATGAACCATTTGTATCTATCGTTCCAGTGGAAGAAACAGGTTTAGTTGCTGTTGATCATGTTGTTGGAAATGTGGAAAAAATGGAAGAATGGGTAAGTTATTACGAAAATGTAATGGGCTTTAAACAAATGATTCATTTTGACGATGATGATATTAGTACGGAGTATTCTGCGTTAATGTCGAAAGTCATGACAAATGGAAGCCGTATTAAGTTTCCAATCAATGAACCAGCAGAAGGAAAAAGAAAATCACAAATTCAGGAGTATTTAGAATTCTATAACGGAGCAGGTGTACAACACCTCGCGTTATTAACGAATGATATTGTGAAAACTGTTTCTGCGCTTCGTGCAAATGGCGTCGAATTTTTAGATACGCCAGATACGTATTACGAAGAGTTAACAGCACGTGTTGGTCAAATTGATGAAGAGATTGAAAAATTAAAAGAGCTAAAAATTCTTGTGGATCGTGATGATGAAGGATACTTATTACAAATTTTCACGAAGCCAATTGTAGATCGTCCAACTTTATTTATTGAGATTATTCAGCGTAAAGGATCAAGAGGGTTTGGTGAAGGTAATTTTAAAGCATTATTCGAATCGATTGAAAGAGAACAGGCGCGTCGCGGAAATCTGTAAAGTAAAAATTCTACTGCCTGTTAGAGCGGGATAATGGTTAGGAGGGATGCTCCTTCCTCCCGCGCTTTACTTTTTAAGCGAGGAGAGAAAATGATGAAGTTTATTACATTTCGTCTTCCTTCACAAGAAATGCGAGCTGGCTGGCTTGAAGGTGACAAAGTTATTGATATGCATATGGCAAGCCATGGGGCACTTCCGTCCACAATGATTTCTTTTTTAGAGAAATCTGATGAATATATGAAAATCATTAGTAAGATTGGTACGCCAGAAAGAGGGATTTATCATATTACGGATGTAGAGCTTTGTGCACCTTTACCAAACCCGGGAAGTATCCGTGATTTTTATGCGTTTGAACAGCATGTAAAGACAGCACGGGGCCGCCGCGGTTTGGAGATTGTTCCAGAGTGGTATGATATTCCTGTTTTCTATTTTACGAATCATCGAGCTGTTATTGGACCGGAAGAAGCTATTGTTTGTCCAGGCGCAACGAAGAAACTTGACTATGAATTAGAGATTGCTTGTGTCATTGGCAAAGAAGGTAAAAATATTTCACGCGAGCAAGCGCATGAATATATTTTCGGATATTGTATTATGAATGATTGGAGCGCTAGAGATTTACAAGCGCATGAAATGAAGGTCGGACTTGGACCGGCAAAAGGAAAGGATTTTGCTACATCGCTTGGACCGTATATTGTGACGAAAGATGAGTTAGACGCGTATCGAAATGAAGATCGTTACAATTTAGAAATGACAGCTCATATTAATGGTGAACAATGGTCCAAGGGTAATTTTCAAGATATTTATTATACGTTTGCTGAAATGATTGAACGAGCATCTCAAGGTGTTACGTTATATCCAGGAGATGTACTTGGTTCTGGTACAGTTGGAAGCGGCTGTATTTTAGAACTTGGAACAGAGAGATGGCTGAAAGCTGGCGATGTGGTAGAGTTGAAAATTACTAGTTTGGGAACATTGCGTAATACGGTAAAAGCAGAAAAGGAAGCGGGGGATGAGCATGTATTATCGTCGCATGGGGGAACTTCCTCGTAAACGACATGTACAGTTTCGTAAACAAGACGGAACGCTTTATCGTGAGCAAGTTATGGGGACGAAAGGTTTTTCTGGTACGCAATCTATTTTGTATCATCACTACATGCCAACAGAAGTTGGGCATGCTTCTTTAGTACGATCTTGTCAGGTGCAGTATGAAGAAGACGTGGCGTTAGCACATCGTCATTTTCGGACGAAAGAATATAGAAAAATAGGAGATGCCGTGAACGGAAGGAATTTTCTATTAGGAAATGAAGATCTATTAATTGGGGTTGTAAACCCAACGGAAAAAATGGACTATTTTTATCGCAATGGTGATGGAGATGAAATGCTATTTGTTCATTATGGATCTGGAAAAATTGAGACAATGTTCGGTACGATTCATTACCGAAAAGGAGATTATATTATAATTCCAATCGGTACGATTTACCGTGTAATCCCTGAAGCGGGAGAATCGAAATTTCTCGTTGTTGAAGCGAATAGTCAAATTACAACGCCGCGTAATTACCGAAATGAGTACGGACAATTGTTAGAGCATAGTCCGTTTTGTGAACGTGATATTCGTGGTCCAGAGACGTTGGAAACGTATGATGAAAAAGGTGAATTTGTTGTGATGACAAAATCTAGAGGATACATGCATAAGCATGTTTTGCAGCATCATCCTTTAGATGTTGTTGGCTGGGATGGACATTTATATCCATGGGTATTTAATATTGAGGATTTTGAGCCAATTACAGGACGCATTCATCAGCCACCGCCAGTACACCAAACATTTGAGGGACACAACTTTGTCGTTTGCTCATTCGTTCCGCGTCTATATGACTATCATCCAGAAGCAATTCCGGCACCATATTATCATAGTAATGTAAATAGTGATGAGGTGCTCTATTATGTAGAAGGCAATTTTATGAGCAGAAAAGGCGTGGAGGAAGGGTCTATTACGCTTCATCCAAGCGGGATTCCACATGGACCCCATCCTGGGAAAACAGAAGCTAGTCTTGGTAAAAAAGAAACAATCGAACTAGCGGTTATGATTGATACATTTCGTCCACTACGCGTTATAAAAGATGCGCATGATATGGAAGATGAGCAATACATGTATAGCTGGCTAGAACAAGGCACATATACCGTATAAGGTGAATGACTATGATGTATGAAGAACAACAAGCGCACTCATTTGATGAGTGTGCCTGTTGTCATAAAGGAATCGACTTATATAAAATACCAAAAATATTTGTAAAATGATATATAAATATAAAAATATAAACTGTTTTTATGATTTTTATTTCATTTTAATTATTAATACCATAACGCACCACACTACTTTGGATCATTCAAAATAGTGGTGGAAGGACAAAGTTTCCATTAAGTTATTGACGAAAAAAGGTGAAATAAGTAAAATGAATGTAAATATTAAAATTTTCAGAAAATTATAAATGTTGAGGTGCTGAGTATGAAGCAAATCTTTCAAAAAAAGCCGATTACACAACTGTTGCAAGAGGGAAGTCAAAAGAAATTAGATCGAACATTAGGAGCGTTAGATTTAACGATGTTAGGGGTAGGGGCAATTGTTGGGACAGGTATTTTCGTCTTGACTGGGGTAGTTGCTGCGAAACATTCTGGACCTGCTATTATTTTATCTTTTGCATTAGCCGCGCTAGCTTGTGCCTTTGCTGCCTTTTGCTATGCAGAATTTGCTTCTAGCGTACCGGTATCTGGTAGTGTATATACGTATACATACGCAACGATGGGAGAAGTGTTTGCCTTTTTAATTGGATGGGATTTAATGCTTGAGTACTTATTAGCAACATCAGCTGTTGCTAATGGATGGTCCGCATATTTTCAGTCTTTATTAAAGGGGTTTGGAATTCAAATTCCAACAATTTTAGCGTCTGCTCCTGGGGCAGGAAAAGGTGGAATTATTGATTTACCAGCTGTTTGTATTATTTTAATTATGACGATCCTTCTATCACGAGGTGTTCGTGAAAGTGCCCGCGTAAATAATATTATGGTATTTATTAAATTAACCGTTGTACTATTGTTTATCTTTGCTGGGTTTAAGTATGTAAAACCAGAAAACTGGACACCATTTATGCCGTTTGGTTTTGATGGCGTAATGGTAGGTGCAGCGACAGTATTCTTTGCTTTTATTGGTTTTGATGCTGTTTCAACAGCGGCGGAAGAAGTAAAACGTCCGCAGCGTGATTTACCAATTGGTATTATAGCGTCGTTATTAATTTGTACTGTTTTGTACATTGCTGTTTCGCTTATTTTGACAGGTATTGTACCGTATGGACAATTAAATATATCAGATCCAGTAGCATTTGCACTTCAATTTATTGGACAAGATGGTTTAGCAGGCATTATTTCAGTAGGTGCTATTACAGGGATTACAACTGTTATGTTAGTTATGATGTATGGTCAAGTCCGAGTGTCGTATGCAATGAGTCGTGACGGTTTATTACCGAATCGTTTTGCGAAAGTACATCCGAAGTTTAAAACACCGTTTTTAAATACATGGATAACAGGGATTGTAGCAGCGCTTATTTCAGGACTTGTTGACTTAAGTGTGTTAGCTCACCTTGTAAATATCGGAACTCTATCTGCGTTCGCACTTGTAGCAGTTGCGGTTATTGTAATGCGCAAAACACATCCGGATTTACCTCGTGCATTTAAAGCGCCGCTTGTGCCAGTTTTACCAGCATTAACAGTGATTTTCTGTTTATATTTAATGCTTCAATTACCGGCAATTACATGGAAAAGCTTTGGAATTTGGATGGTAATTGGAATAGCGGTCTATTTCTTATATAGTAGAAAAAATAGTGCGTTACACAAAGAAGCAGATAATAAAAACACCGTGAATTTATAAAGTGAAACTTCCATCAGTGGGGGGCTTTATCCCCCGCTGATGGTTAGCCCTCACCAATCGGGCTCTTACGGGCAGTTATCTCCCACCTAGCTTCTTTGCTTTCTTTCAATCTTGAGGTGGTGGGAGTCTTACTGCCCGTTAGTGCGGGATAAAGTTGAAAGCCGTTCGTAGAAAAAGAACGGCTTTTTATTTTTGAAAATTTACATTTTTCTAAAAGTGATATAAGATGAAAATTGGTTTCTAAAGTAAAATTTTAGGTGTTTTCTGGTTAAAAGTAATGAGAGAAAAGGAGGGGGAATATGAAGAAAACATGGCAAGAATTAAAGCAGATGGATCGTAATGTTTGGATTCGATTTATTGGAGAAACGTTAAATGGAATTGCAATGATGATGTTAATGCCATTTTTTGCATTATATTTAAAAGATAAAGTAGATTCACTGCTACAAGTGGGAATTATTATGGCGCTGTCTCCAATTGCGGCAAGTTTTGGTTCTCTTATAGGTGGCCGAATTGCCGATGTTTATGGAAGAAAGCCAATTATGATATTTTCAATGGCTAGCAATGCGATTTTAATGCTGGGGTTCTTATTTATAGATGGATTTATACCATATGCTATTCTATCCGTTTGTTTAGGACTTAGTAATTCGTTGTTCCATCCAGCAGCTTCTGCGATGGTAGCTGATGTAACAGAACCTGAAAAGCGAACAGAAGCATACGGTTTGCTGCGAATGGGGCATAATATCGGAGCGGCAATTGGGCCGATTCTAGGTGCTTCAGTTGCATTGCTTTCTAAAACGGTTATTTTTATGATTGCGTCATCTTCTATGCTATTTTATGCATTACTCGTTTTACTACTTATTCAAGAGACAATGCCAAAAGGTGCAATAACACAAATGAATAAGGAAGGAGAAACGAAACAATCTGTATGGAAAGTTGTGTTTCAGGATAAAATTTTACTCATTTATTTGTTAACAGGAATTGTTATTTCGATGGGATTTTCGCAAACAGAAGGCATGCTTCCTCTTCATTTTGATAATGAAATGAAAGAGATATTTGGAATGAATAATCCGTATCCTTATTTAATGGCCATGAATGGACTTTTGGTGGTTTTGTTTCAATTTCAAATTTCGAAATGGGCGACAGATAAACCGGTAGGAAAAACGATGCTATATGGTGCTTGGTTATTTGGCATCGGTCTTCTTGCGATTGGATGGCTTCCGAAATGGTTTGGTGAAATGGGAACAAATGCTACTGTAGTTCTAATTACGCTATTAATTGTATATGCGATTTATACATTAGGAGAAATGGTTATGTCTCCTGTCCAAATGACGTTTGTAGCAAATTTAGCACCTGAGCACCTGCGAGGTACATATATGGGAGCGGCTAGCTTACAATGGATTACGGGTAATGCGTTTGGTCCGCTACTTGGAGGTGTTTTACTTGATCGTTTGTTGGGTCATATGTTATTTACAATTTTAGGAATCGGGTGTGTGATAGCAGGACTTGTTTACATATCATTAGACCGACTTGTAGAGCAAAAACAAAAAGATAACATGGTAAAGCAAACGTCATAAAGTGAAACTTTAATCAGTGGGGGTATTACTGCCCGCGAATAGCGGGATAAAGTTTTCATTATACACAAATAGGTTCTTTTTCTCATATTATTAGGTACATAACTAGAAAAATTGTTACGACGACGTGGCTATCTCACTATTTGTGTTCAGTTTCGCTTTTTACGAAAATAGGAACTATCTATTTTCGTAAAAAGTGCTACAATAGAAAAATGAAAACAAACGATTAGGGTGATTTCATTATGAAAATTAAATTAGGTTTATTATATGGTGGGAAATCAGCAGAGCATCAAGTTTCTTTACAAACAGCTTTTGCTGTTAGTAAAGCGTTAGATCAAGAAAAATTTGAGGTTCATCCAATTTATATTACTGAACAAGGACAATGGATTCGCGGCGAGCGTATTGAAGGTGAAGTAAAGAACGTTCAAGCGTTACAATTGAACGGAGAAGAGAACGCAATTTCTCCTATATCATTAAGTTCAGAGATTATCCCGATGTCAGCTTCTGATAAAGGGAATACAATTGATGTAATCTTCCCGTTATTACATGGACCAAATGGTGAAGATGGAACAGTGCAAGGTTTGTTAGAACTTATGAATATTCCATATGTAGGGAACGGTGTATTAGCATCGGCTGCAGGTATGGATAAAGTTATTATGAAAAATATTTTTGCAGAAGCGGACTTACCGCAAGCAAAATATGTTTCGTTCATTCGCAGTGCTTGGGAGAAAAATCGCACAGCGGCGTATGAAAAAATTGAAGAAACATTAGGCTATCCATGTTTCGTGAAGCCAGCAAATCTTGGCTCGAGCGTTGGAATTAATAAATGTAAAGATCGTGCTGAGTTAGAGAGTGCATTTGAAGAAGCGTTCCAATTCGATCGTAAAATCATCGTAGAAGAGAATATTGTTGGTCGTGAAGTGGAAATTGGTGTATTAGGAAATGATGAACCGAAATGTTCGGTTGTAGGTGAAATTGTAGCTAAAAAAGAATTCTATGATTATAAATCAAAATACATTGATGGCGATACGGCGATGGTTATTCCTGCTGAAATTACGGAAGCGGAATATGAGAAGATTAAAGAGTATGCGATTCGTGCATTTCAATCTTTAGATGGTGCGGGATTAACGCGAGCAGATTTCTTCTTAACGAAAGATGGTGATGTATTTATTAATGAAGTAAATACAATGCCAGGATTCACGCCATTTAGTATGTTCCCTCTATTATGGGAAAATACAGGATTGGCGTATCCAGAGCTTATTCAAGAATTAGTGCGCTTAGCGATTGAACGTCATGAAGAAAAACAAAAAATTAAATATACAATCTAACAAGAAAGGAGAAGCACTATTCAAATGAATAGTGTTTCTTCCTTGTAAGGAGTGTTTTTTATATGATACAACGAACAGCGAAGCAAGTTGAGCAAATGGTATGTGGAACTAGTTTAGCGGAGCAGTGGAATGATATAGCGATAAAAGGTGTTTCCATTGATACAAGAAAGATTGAACAAGGAAATTTATATGTTCCGATTCAAGGAGAACGTTTTGATGGTCATACTTTTGCGAGGAAAGCGATAGAAAATGGTGCTGTTGCAACGCTATGGAAAAAAGGTGTAGCCAACCCGCCAGAAAATGTACCAGTTATTTTTGTGGAAGATACACTACAAGCATTGCAGACATTAGCGAAAAACTATCGTGATCAATTAAATGTGAAAGTAGTTGGTGTAACAGGGAGTAACGGAAAAACATCAACGAAAGATATTGTGACAAGCTTACTTGGAGCAAAATTTAAAGTGCAAAAAACAGAAGGGAATTTCAATAACCATATCGGACTTCCGTTGACAATTTTAAATTTAGAAGAAGATACAGAAATAGCTGTATTAGAGATGGGAATGTCGAGCCGTGGTGAAATTGAATTTTTGTCAAAGCTTGCTCGTCCTGATGCAGCGATTATCACAAATATTGGAGAAGCACATTTAATGGATTTGGGCTCTCGTGATGGAATTGCAGAAGCGAAGTTAGAAATTGTGACAGGTTTACAAGATAATGGTGTATTTGTTTATAACGGAGATGAGCCGTTGTTAACTACACGTGTACCAGGCATGAATTTATCAGCAAAGACAATTACATTCGGTGATGCAAGAGCGAATGATTACTACCCAGTATCTGTAAAGTTGGAAGCGACAGGTACACAATTTAAAATGAATCAAGCGCAGGATGTAGTGTTTTATTTGCCCGTTCTTGGGAAACATAATGTATATAACGCATTAGCATCAATGGCGGTCGCTGAGTTCTTTGGCGTAACGTGGGAAGAAATGAAACAAGGTTTAGTGAATTTGAAAATGACAGGCATGCGTATGGAAGTTGTAAAAACGGATGCAGGGTTAACAATTATTAATGATGCATATAACGCGAGTCCGACAGCGATGGAAGCGGCGTTCCATTTAATGAGTGAATTAAATGGATTTTCCAAAAAAATTCTCGTGCTTGGCGATATGTTGGAGCTTGGTGACCAAGAAGTACAATTTCATTATGAAGTTGGAAAATTAATTGATCCGGCCCGTATTGCATATGTATTTACGTACGGTACGTTAGGGGCGCAAATGGCAGAAGGTGCAAAAATTAATTTTTCTAATGAACGCGTGAAGGCTTACGATAATAAAGAAGAACTTGTTAAAGATTTAAAAGAAGTCGTTGATGTGAAAGACGTTATATTAGTAAAAGCATCTCGTGGAATGAAATTAGAAGAAATTATCACGATGATAAAGTGAAACTTCCATCAGTGAGGGGTTTCTTTGTTGCTCTGCATATGGTCTGTTCTATTACTTGGTTACTGCCCGTTAATACGTAATAAAAAGAAACGCTTACAACACGGAGAGTGAAAAGCTAGAATAAAGATGGAAAAGTCCATATGTAAAATTAGGGAAGAGTTGGGTTTGCTTTTTACCCATACAAAACTTATAATTGATAGGGTGTAATAACGTTGTAGAGTATTTTTGTGATAAATGTAGGCCCGTTTATATATGTGAACATAAGGGAAAGGGCATTTTCCGCAAACACGGAAAATGTCTTTTTTGAATGGATAGTTAGGATAATTACTCCTGCCATTTGAAAGTTATAATTGTTTGAAGTTGGGGTTTTACTGCCCAAGAATAGCGGGATAAATTTGTCTCGGGACTACTTTTGTCTAGCTTTACGTTTGGATGTTTGAAGTACGCATACTTGTTACATTCATTTTTCAAAAGCTAGTTTTATTATAATTGTCAGGCAACCTTGCGCTGATGACGCATTTTGTCTGAAGAAGACTTAGCCCAACCTTACTTGGATATCCTGTAAATATGAGAAGAAGGAATAATCTGGGCTATTTTAGATAGAAAAGGAGAAGTAAAATTGACAACATTTCGAGAGTTAGGATTAAGCAGTTCTTTGTTACAGTCTGTTGAAAACATGGGGTTTGAAGAGGCAACACCAATTCAGGCAGAAACAATTCCAGTAGCCTTACAAGGTTTGGACATCATTGGTCAGGCTCAAACAGGTACAGGAAAAACAGCTGCATTTGGATTACCACTATTAGAAAAAGTAAATACACGTCAAGATACAGTTCAAGGTATCGTTATCGCGCCAACTCGTGAGTTAGCAATTCAAGTAGGTGAAGAGCTATACAAAATTGGTCAGCATAAGCGTGTGCGCATTTTACCAATCTATGGCGGTCAAGATATTAACCGTCAAATTCGCGCGTTGAAAAAAGGTCCACACATCATTGTGGGTACGCCAGGACGTATTTTAGATCATATTAAACGTAAAACACTTCGTCTGCAAAACGTAGAGACAGTTGTTCTTGATGAAGCAGATGAAATGTTAAATATGGGCTTCATTGAAGATATTGAAGCGATTTTAACAGATGTTCCTGAAACACACCAAACATTATTATTCTCAGCAACAATGCCAGATCCAATCCGTCGCATTGCTGAACGCTTCATGAGTGAGCCTAAACATATTAAGGTTAAAGCTAAAGAAGTAACAATGCCAAACATTCAGCAGTTCTATTTAGAAGTGCAAGAGAAAAAGAAATTTGACGTATTAACACGTTTATTAGATATTCAATCTCCAGAGCTTGCAATCGTGTTCGGTCGTACAAAGCGTCGTGTTGATGAATTATCAGAAGCATTAAACTTACGTGGCTATGCAGCAGAAGGAATTCATGGTGATTTAACACAAGCGAAGCGTCTTTCTGTATTACGTAAATTTAAAGAAGGTTCAATTGAAGTTCTTGTTGCGACAGATGTAGCAGCGCGCGGTCTTGATATTTCAGGTGTAACGCACGTATATAACTTTGATATTCCACAAGACCCTGAATCGTACGTACACCGCATTGGTCGTACAGGTCGTGCAGGTAAAACGGGTCTTGCAATGCTATTTGTAACACCACGTGAAACGGGCCAATTAAAGAATATTGAGCGTACAACAAAACGTAAAATAGATCGTATGAACCCGCCGACATTAGATGAAGCTTTAGAAGGCCAACAACGTTTAATCGCTGAAAAGCTTCAAAGCATTATTGAAAGTGAAAACTTATCATACTACAAACGTATTGCAGAAGAGCTGTTAGAAGAGCATGATTCTGTAGCGGTTGTAGCAGGTGCTTTAAAAATGATGACAAAAGAGCCGGATGCAACGCCAGTTTCTTTAACATCAGAGCCGCCAGTAGTTTCAAAAGATCGTTCTAGAAAGAGAAACGGAAACGGAAACGGAAGAGGTGGTTATCGTGATGGTAACCGCGAAGGCAATCGTAATCGTGAAGGCGGCCGTAACCGTGATGGCAACCGCAATCGTGGCGGTCGTAAAGGAGAAGGTCAAGGACGCGAAGGGCGTGAAGGGCGTTCTGGAGCTCCTAGAGGACGCGGTGGCGAAAGAAAGCATCAAAGCCGTAAACCACAATCTAACTAAATATATAGAAAAGAGGCAGCCTTTTTCGAAAGGCTGTCTTTTTTGTTTCTTCATTTGGACATACTACATAGAAACTTGTATCGGAAATGAGGAAATAGAATGCTTGTAAAGCTTGGGTATGTTGCGATGAGTGTGCATGTCAAGGATGCTTCTCCTTCGCAAACAATGACGTATACACAGTTTCAGCGAATACAAGACCGAGAAGCGGCAATTAAAAAATTAGAGAGGATTTCTAATTCTAATTTGGAGAATTGTTTACGGTTGTTAAAGCATAATTATGGACATGATATTTCATTCTTTCGTTTAAGTTCGAAATTAATTCCTCTGGCAAACCATGAGGCATTGTTAGGGTGGGATTATATAAAGCCTTTGCAAGAAAATTTGCGGAAAATTGGAGAATACGCAAAACAAAAAGGAATGCGAATTGACTTTCATCCAGATCATTTTGTTGTTTTAAATTCATTGCGTCCACCCATTTTAAAGCAGTCCCTAAAAACATTAAAAATGCATGGGAAGTTACTACAGGGAATGGGAATCGATAGAACGCATCGTTGTGTTTTACATGTTGGCGGTGCATATGGGGATAAAGAACAAGCGCTAGAACAATTTATTGAAAATTGGTCGCTTGTTCCAGCGTGGATTCAAAAGATGATTATGCTAGAAAATGATGACACAACATTTTCTTTAAAAGAGACGCTATACTTAGGGGAAAAACTTGGAATCCCGGTAGTTTTTGATCTACATCATCATATGATGAATCATGATTTAGACGAATGGGAAACCCACTGGGAACGTGTTGTGCAAACGTGGGAGCAATCCCCTTTGTCGATTAAAATGCATATTTCGAGTCCGCGAGAAGGGAAGGATCCGCGGGCGCATGCCGATTTTATTGATTCTGATTATTTCATTTCTTTTTTGCAATATATAAAAGGAAGTGTTCCGGAAATTCACTGTATGATAGAAGCGAAACAAAAAGACGAAGCTCTCTTACGGTTGATGAGGGATATGATAGGTAAGACGGGAGTGGAGATAATAGATGGTGCAAGCTTTTGGGTGAAATAAGCTTATGCACCATCTGTTTTTTTTATGAATAATGGTCCTAAGCAAGCTCCTGTAAGTAATCCGGCTAGATGGCTAATTGAATTTGTTGTTGGATCAAGAAATGTAAATGCAAGGAGAATAAATAAAATGATAACAAAGAGAAGAATTTCTTTTCTTCTAGTAGGCTGAAATTGCATATAGAATAGGTAAAGCTGCACTCCTAGTAGTCCGAAAATAGCACCAGAAGCTCCTGTATGAGTATATTGGGGCGAAAATAAAAAGTAAGAGGCAATATTTCCGGTGATTCCAGACGTAAGAAACACAAATAAAAATCGAATGCTATGAAGTTGTTTTTCTAATGAAAATCCAAGCGCAAAGCAGCAGATGCTATTGGATAGGAAATGAGAAAATGTTGTATGAACAAATAATGGAGAAATGAGTCGCCACCATTCTCCGTCAGCTATACACTCGTTACAGGCGATTCCGGTAGATAAGCTCTTATTTCCTACCAATAGTAAAACAAGTTGTATAAAAAGTAGTGCCGTAGTAATCGGAGGGAAAGAAGAAAATGAGTATTTTAATGGAGTATTCATATTTACACTCCTTTTGCTGTTAACGTATTGTCTGTTATTCTTACAATATGAAAGTGAGAGAGAAAATAGAAGGAAGGAACGGAAGGATATGATTGTAGGAGTTGGAATCGATATTATTGAAATTGAAAGAATTGAAAAGATGATAGAAGGGCAACCGAAATTTATAGAGCGTATTTTAACGGAAAATGAGCGTCAAGTGGCATACACGTTAAAAGGAAAGAGACGTAGTGAATTTGTTGCAGGGCGCTTTGCAGCGAAAGAAGCGTATTCGAAAGCGCTTGGTACTGGAATTGGAAAAGAGGTTAGTTTTTTGCATATTGAAATTATGAATGATGAAAGAGGAAAACCTATTTTGCTTGCGAATACAAGTTATACTATCCATCTTTCGATTAGCCATAGCCGAGAGTTTGCGGTAGCGCAGGTTGTTTTAGAAAGCCCGTCAAGCTAGTCTGCATATTTCATCTCCTTGTCTCATATATTTGAGTAGCGTTAAGGAAGAGGTTTTCTTCCACTTACTTATTGAGGCAAAGGGGCTGAACGTATGAAAAGGCGGCTATTTTTGTTTATTGTCGGTTTGTTGACCGTTTTTCTGTTAGCAGGTTGCATGGAGAAGAAGAAAGAAGATGTTGTGCAAGATTTGAATGAAAGAGTAAAAGACATGAAAAGCTATCAAGCCGAAGCGAAACTATCGATTAAAACAGGAAATGAACCACAAGTGTATGATGTTGAAGTTTGGTATAATAAACCCTCGTATTACCGAGTTAATTTAAAAAACGCAAAGAAAGATCAAAGTCAAATTATTTTACGAAATGATGAAGGTGTGTTTGTTCTTACTCCATCTTTAAATAAAAGTTTTCGCTTTCAAAGTGATTGGCCGCAAAATAGCAGTCAAGCATATTTATATGAATCACTTGTAAGGGATATTTTGAATGATAAGGACCGTTCGTTTAAGAAAACAGACAAATATTATGTGTTTGAAACAAAAACAAACTATCATCATCAAAATATGTTGCCAAGGCAACAAATTACATTTAATAAAAAAGATTTATCGCCTGTTTCGGTGAAGTTGATGGATAACGATCAAAATGTTCTTGTGCAAGTAGATTTTTCGAAAGTAAAGTTTGATGCGAAATTTGATAAAGGTGCATTTGATACGAAGCAAAATATGTCTAGAGCACAAGTAGATATACAAACGGCAGCTCAACAAGAAAAACCATTAGCTGTTTTGTACCCAAGTGATACACCACAAGGCATGACTTTAAAAGAAGAGAAAGAATTTAATGAAGATAATGGAAAACGTAGCATTCTCACGTACACTGGTAATAAGAAGAGTTTTACATTAATACAAGAAAAGGCGAAAGTAGCACCAACTATTGCTATGCAAAGTGTAAGCGGGGAGCCTGTTGATTTAGGTTTCACTATTGGGGCATTAACAAAAGATTCTGTTACATGGTCACATAATGGGGCGGAGTATATGCTTGTATCAAAAGGTTTGAAACAAGAAGAATTATTAATGGTAGCACGCTCTGTGACTCAGAAACAAGTAAAGTAAACAACTAAGACGTGGTGACTACAGTGTACACCACGTTTTTTAGCACGTTTTAATTTATCCCGCTTTAACGGGCACTCAAGATGCAGAGAGAAACAAGGAAGCTAGATGGGGGATAAAAAACCCCCACTGATGGAAGTTTCACTTTATTGATAAAAATTTTTATGTAATCTGATGAAATAAAGGTGAGAAAAAAGTGAATATAAAAGAATAAGCTTTGCATATCGTATAAAGGAAGTGTTTTTTCTAGATGGAAAAATCGCCATTTTATCGTGATACGTGGATCGAGGTAAACTTAGATGCGATTTATGAGAATTTAACTCGTATTAAGTCTATTATCCCGAAAGGTGTAGAGATTTTTGCTGTTGTGAAAGCAAATGCATATGGTCATGGATCAGTGCAAGTTGCAAGTGCAGCATTAGCGGCGGGGGCAACAAGGTTAGCGGTTGCTTTTTTAGATGAAGCTTTGGTTTTGAGAAGAGCTGGAATTAAATCGCCTATTTTAGTATTAGGTCCTTCACGTCCAGAAGATGTTAATGTGGCAGCGGAGAATGATGTTACATTAACTGTATTTCAAAAAGAATGGATAGAAATAGCGAAGAAGGTGTGGTGTTCTTCAGATTCATTACATTTTCATCTTAACTTCGATAGTGGGATGGGGAGAATTGGAATTCGTGAAAAAGATGAATTGAAAGAATTTCTAAAGAGTCTACAAGGTGCTCCCTTTCTTAAGTTTGAAGGAGTTTATACTCATTTTGCAACAGCTGATGAAGTAGTAACAACTTACTTTGATAAGCAGTATAATACTTTTTTAGAACAATTAAGCTGGCTAAAAGAATTTGGAGTGAATCCAAAGTTTATTCATACAGCTAATAGTGCGACAACTTTACGTTTTCAAAGCATTACTTTTAATGCCGTCAGAATAGGAATTGCGATGTATGGATTGACTCCATCTATACAGATCGGCCCTTTTTTACCAATTAAGCTTGAACCGGCATTGTCTTGGCATACAACGGTTATGCATATAAAACAGGTGATAAAAGGTGATGGTATTAGTTATGGCGTCACTTATCGAACGGAAAAAGAAGAATGGATTGCTACATTGCCCGTTGGATATGCTGATGGTTGGTTGCGTAGGTTGCAGGGACTTAAAGTTCTTGTAAATGGTATAAGAGTGCCAATTGTGGGGAGAATTACAATGGATATGCTGATGCTTCACATGCCGTATGAAGTACCGCTTGGGACAAAAGTCACTATAATTGGAAGACAAGACGATCAGTATATTAGTGCTACTGAGGTTGCAGAGTATTTAGGGACAATTAATTATGAAGTGATTGCAACGATTAGTTTTCGTATTCCACGTGTATATGTGAAAAATGGAAAAGTTGTAGAGGTGGTAAATTATTTGAGTGATATATAAAAGGGGCTTCCGGAGTTTAAATGTACGCTTATAATAGCAATGTTTTTTACTAGATGGCAATTTGCGAAACTCGCTTTAGAAGAATAACATAGAAAAGTACAGGGAAATGAATGTTTTATTTCCAAGTTGGAAAACATAAAACAAGACATTAGGAAGTCTTTGCAACAGGCCCTATACAATGGTATTATTACAATAGGTGTCATATATGTGTGTGTAGTTGACGGTGGAGGTGTATTTTTGTGTCCGAATCAAGTGTAACTACTGAAATCGTTGTTCGGTTGCCGAAACAAGTGGTAACAGAATTAGACGGAATTGGAAAACAAGAGAATAAGAATCGCCATGAACTTATTTGCCAGGCAACACAATTGCTATTGCGCCAACATAAAACGAAGAAGCGCTACCAGCATGAATCAATGAGACGTGGGTACATTGAAATGGGAAAAATCAATCTTGGTATTGCATCTGAAGCTTTCTTAGCAGAGTATGAAGCAGCTCATACAGTAGAACGCTTAGTTAGCGGGGGGTAATCTTTTGATTGTAAAACGCGGCGACGTGTATTTTGCAGACCTTTCCCCAGTTGTTGGTTCTGAGCAAGGAGGCGTTCGTCCGGTTCTTGTCATTCAAAATGACATTGGGAATCGCTTTAGTCCTACTGTAATTGTGGCGGCCATTACTGCACAGATTCAGAAAGCAAAATTGCCCACCCATGTGGAAATCGATGCAAAAAAGTATGGATTTGAGAGAGATTCGGTTATCTTGCTCGAACAGATTCGAACAATCGATAAGCAGCGCTTAACGGACAAAATCACTCAGTTAGATGATCTGATGATGAATCGTGTAGATGAAGCTCTGCAAATTAGTCTAGGACTGATAGATTTTTAGTTCAACGTTGAAGTTGCTCTCTTTTAAGAGCAACTTTTTTTATTATTGAAGGAGGTTTTGTTGCAAATGGAAATGGTAGATAACCGCCAAGAATTAATGAAAATGTTAGCGAAAGAATTGAATTTTTCAGAGAAGCAAGTTCGTCATGTTATTGAGTTAACAGAGGAAGGTAATACAGTCCCTTTTATTGCTCGTTATCGAAAAGAATGGACAAATTCGTTAGACGAGGTGCAAATTCGTTCGATTTTAGAAAGATGGCAATATATCACTCAGCTTGAAAATCGTAAAGAAGAAGTGTTGCGTTTAATTCATGAAAAGGGAAAGCTTACAGAAGAATTGCGTCGTAACATTGTATCTGCAACAAAACTACAAGAAGTGGAGGATTTATATCGTCCATATAAAGAAAAACGAAGAACAAAAGCGACAATTGCGAAAGAGAAGGGATTAGAACCTTTAGCAGATTGGCTATTAACGTTTGCGAAGGATGATGTGCTAGAAAAAGCAAAAATGTTCGTAAATGAGGAAAAAGAAGTCCAATCACCAGAAGAAGCACTGCAGGGTGCAAAAGACATTGTTGCGGAATATGTGTCCGATGAAGCATCTTATCGTAGTTGGATTCGTAATACTACCTTTAGAAAAGGAACGATTTCAGCAGTTGTAAAAGATGAAGAAAAAGACGAAAAAAATGTATATGAAATGTATTATGGCTATGAAGAGCCGCTGCAAAAGGTTGTTCCTCATCGTATATTGGCTATGAATCGCGGTGAAAAAGAAGAAATTTTAAAAATAACAATTGTGCCTCCAGTTGAAGAAATTCTTCAATTTTTACATAAAAAAGTAATTCATAATTCATGTGCTTCAAGTACTTCTTATGTACAAGAAGCGATTGAAGATGGTTATAAGCGTTTAATTCAACCGTCTATTGAAAGGGAGATTCGTAAAGAGTTAACAGAAATAGCGGAAGAACAAGCGATTCATATTTTTTCAGAGAACTTACGGAATTTATTGTTGCAGCCACCGATGAAAGGGAAAGTAGTATTAGCTGTAGATCCGGCGTATCGTACAGGATGTAAACTTGCGGTTGTAGATGATACGGGCAAAGTGCTTCATATTGATGTCATCTATCCGCATCCACCTGCTCAGAAATATGAAGAAGCGAAAAAGAAATGTATTTCAATTTTAGAAAAGTATGAAGTAGAAGTAGTTGCAATTGGAAATGGTACGGCTTCTCGTGAAACGGAAGAATTTGTAGTAGATGTACTACAGGCGGCTGTGCGTGATGTGTTTTATATTATTGTCAATGAAGCTGGTGCAAGTGTGTATTCTGCATCAGATTTAGCGAGAGAAGAGTTTCCTAATTTACAAGTTGAAGAAAGAAGTGCAGTTTCCATTGGAAGACGTTTGCAAGATCCGCTTGCAGAATTAGTGAAGATTGATCCGAAGTCTGTTGGTGTGGGACAATACCAGCATGATGTGTCGCAAAAACGGTTGAATGAATCATTAACGTTTGTTGTTGAAACAGCTGTAAACCAAGTTGGAGTGAACGTAAATACGGCTTCGGTTTCCTTGCTGCAATATGTTTCTGGTTTATCAAAAACTGTTGCGAAAAACATTGTAAAAAAACGTGAAGAGAGCGGGAAGTTTACGAAACGTGCTGAACTGAAAGATATACCGCGCTTAGGTGCAAAGACATATGAACAATGTATCGGTTTTCTACGTGTAGTAGAAGGTGAGAATCCGCTTGATCGAACGAGTATTCATCCAGAGCAATATAAGAATGTGGAGTTATTATTGAAAAGTTTAGGATTATCTATTACAGATGTTGGACAACCTCATTTGCAAAAATGTTTAGAGGAAGTAGAAATCTCCTCGTTATCAGAGCAAATAAACATTGGCGAACCTACGCTGCGCGATATTATTGATGCCCTTATTCGTCCAGAGCGAGACTTACGTGATGAATTACCAAAGCCGCTTCTTAAAAAAGGTATCTTAAAACTAGAAGATTTAAAACGCGATATGGAATTGGAAGGTACAGTTCGGAATGTTGTTGATTTTGGTGCTTTTGTAGATATTGGTGTGAAGCAAGATGGATTGGTTCATATTTCTAAAATGAGTAAGCAGTTTGTAAAACACCCATTAGATATTGTTTCTGTCGGACAAATTGTAAAAGTGTGGGTCGATGAGATTGATATGAAAAAGGGACGCGTCGCCTTATCTATGCTGCCGACAGAAGGCTGAAAAAATGAATGATTGGGTGCCGCGCCTATGAATAACTTTTCTATTAGTTGAATGAAAGGGGAGTGGAATGTTAGTCCGCTCCCTTTGTTTACTAAGGATGTTGCTTTTTTTTATAAAAAAACCAGCATTCGTTAAGTAATTTAATTTGATAGCGGTTTTTTTCATAATAAGCACGCCGCATTTGTTTGCGAAGCCATGCTGGCATATGAATCCCTCCTTTTACAGGAATGAGGATGGGTATATGTACTATTTAATGTATGCATGAGACAAAAAAGACGTGTAGATTTATTTTTATGGGTAGGAGAGATAAGGATGCGTGAAATAGATATTCAGGGATTAGTGGAGGAAGTATCGATAAAATATTTTGCGAAACCTTTTTTGCATGAAGCAACATTTAATAAACGTTTACGTACGACAGGCGGACGGTATATATTGGGGACACACAATATAGAATTAAATTATCGTTATTATCAAACTTATGGAGAAAAGGAATTAATTGCAGTAATTAAGCATGAGCTTTGTCATTATCATTTACACCTTATGAGAAAAGGGTATCAACATAGGGATAGGGATTTTCGTGAGTTGTTGAATAAGGTAGATGCGCCGCGTTTTTGCAAAAGAATCCCCGATGAGAGGAAAGAGAAGAAACAATACATATATGTTTGTTTATCGTGTGGTTTTCAATATATAAGAAGGAGAAGAATGGATACAAATCGCTACGTTTGTGGAAAGTGTAAAGGGCGTTTGAAGTAGGTAAAAAAACACCTTGACAGTTAAAAATCAATCCAGTATATTATAAACATGTCAGCTCACTACAAGACATTGTAGGAAGTGCTTGACTTGTAAAATGATTTTTTATAAGATAAAAAATGTCTTTTTTATTCCGCAGTAGCTCAGTGGTAGAGCTATCGGCTGTTAACCGATCGGTCGTAGGTTCGAGTCCTACCTGCGGAGCCATATAATATAGAGAAGTACCCAAGTGGCTCAAGGGGCTCCCCTGCTAAGGGAGTAGATCGCTTACGCGGTGCGAGGGTTCGAATCCCTTCTTCTCTGCCATAATTTTGGCCCGTTGGTCAAGTGGTTAAGACACCGCCCTTTCACGGCGGTAACACGGGTTCGAATCCCGTACGGGTCACCACTTCGGAGGATTAGCTCAGCTGGGAGAGCACCTGCCTTACAAGCAGGGGGTCGGCGGTTCGATCCCGTCATCCTCCACCATATAAAATAATGAATAGTATCATCGCGGGGTGGAGCAGTCTGGTAGCTCGTCGGGCTCATAACCCGAAGGTCGCAGGTTCAAATCCTGTCCCCGCAACCAAATGGTCCCGTGGTGTAGTGGTTAACATGCCTGCCTGTCACGCAGGAGATCGCCGGTTCGACCCCGGTCGGGACCGCCATTTAAACTTCTAATAGATGGAAGTTGTTTTTTTTGTTAGAGGGTATGATAAAATGTATTTCTTCACTGAAAAATCTTGTGAAGCGAATTTAAGTGATATCCACAAAGATGTTAATTTATTCGATTAAATCGATGGGCTATAGCCAAGCGGTAAGGCAACGGACTTTGACTCCGTCATGCGCTGGTTCGAATCCAGCTAGCCCAGCCATTTAAGAGCCATTAGCTCAGTTGGTAGAGCATCTGACTTTTAATCAGAGGGTCGAAGGTTCGAGTCCTTCATGGCTCACCATTTATTTTGATTTCGCGGGTGTGGCGGAATTGGCAGACGCACCAGACTTAGGATCTGGCGCCTTTGGCGTGGGGGTTCGACTCCCTTCACCCGCATATGCGGTCGTGGCGGAATGGCAGACGCGCTAGGTTGAGGGCCTAGTGGGGGCAACCCCGTGGAGGTTCAAGTCCTCTCGGCCGCACCAAAAAAGAAATAAAAAAAGTGCTTGCATTAATCTTACCACCATGGTATATTAATAAAGTCGCAAAAAACAAACAACATACATTAAGCGCCCGTAGCTCAATTGGATAGAGCGTTTGACTACGGATCAAAAGGTTAGGGGTTCGAGTCCTCTCGGGCGCGCCATTTACGGGAAGTGGCTCAGCTTGGTAGAGCACCTGGTTTGGGACCAGGGGGTCGCAGGTTCGAATCCTGTCTTCCCGACCATGCGGGTGTAGTTTAGTGGTAAAACAAGAGCCTTCCAAGCTCTGGTCGAGAGTTCGATTCTCTTCACCCGCTTTTAGTTCTTTGAAAACTGAACGAAACAAACAACGTGAAACGTCAATTTTTATTTATGATGCTAGACAAACTTTATTGGAGAGTTTGATCCTGGCTCAGGATGAACGCTGGCGGCGTGCCTAATACATGCAAGTCGAGCGAACCGATTAAGAGCTTGCTCTTAAGAAGTTAGCGGCGGACGGGTGAGTAACACGTA
>NZ_JBAWSX010000016.1:0-32042 GCF_037104725.1 Bacillus bruguierae
GGGTACCATTATATGACACTCCGGTCATCCCAACATTCCCTGTAGACCAATCCGC
Organism: Bacillus bruguierae; assembly: GCF_037104725.1. Classification (NCBI taxonomy): domain Bacteria; kingdom Bacillati; phylum Bacillota; class Bacilli; order Caryophanales; family Bacillaceae; genus Bacillus; species Bacillus bruguierae. The sequence goes on from NZ_JBAWSX010000016.1 coordinate 56, forward strand.
TTGTATTTCATCACCATATTCATTGAATGCTTTTGCTCTGCCATTTACCCAATCAATAACAGATTTTGTACCGATAATTTCTTGTTGGTCACCAGTGGTTGGACATCCACCTGAATTCCCAGTGCCGATACTTTCGCCTAAAATAACGGCATATCCACGAGGAACATAATAATTTCCATATGAACCGAGGTTAGCTGGTTCTGCATAAGGTTTACCTTCCGTAGGATATAATTCTTCATCTACATTATAAGCTGGTACATTATTTATCCCTGAACGATAAGGACTCATTTCATAAATAACAGGAACTTTCACACCCGCTTCTGTTTTAGGTCGCATTACCTTTATCGAAACAAGATCCTTTTTCCAATCTAGGTCACTATCAATCTCAGTTTCTACATATAATTTTTCTACAATTGCTTCATCAATTGAATAAATAGGCTTGGTCATTCCATTTTCCAACTCAATCTTTGTTGATTGAGCTAACGTTTCTGGCACTTTACCATTTAACGGTAGCGAAGAAAATTTTATCGAACTCTCTTCGCTTTTTTCTGCATGTACTGTAATACTAGAGATACTTGATGTAAGTGTTAATGAAAACATTGCTGAGAGTGCAATCACAAACTGTTTTTTTTCAAATTCCTTCCCCCCTTATTTTTTTCTATCACTTCTTTCACTATACAACAAAGTGACAGAAAATTCAGTTTTTGAAAAAGGCGAAGACTTGAGAAATTCGTAATATTTTCTCTTATATAATTCATAAGATTTTTCTAATCCAACGTTGTATTTCTGATGTATTAGCCACATATTTTAAAAGCGCTACCTCTGTCAATCTTTTGTTTACCCCACGTTTATTTCCTATTAAAAAGCCTAATTTCTCAATTTATTGTAGAGAAATTAGGCTTTTTTCATCACTCCATTAAAGCGCCCTATAGTTTAATGACTTGATTTACTGATTATATCTTCAATCATTCACTTTGAACTATATAGATATAGTTTTGGTTGCAACTGTTTGTTGAAATGCCTTATCATGCTCAACAATAACCATTGTAGGATTAAATTGTTGAATAAGCTCTTCAATCTGCATACGCGAATAAATATCAATAAAATTTAATGGTTCATCCCATATATATAAATGAGCTTTTTCACATAAACTTTTAGCGATAAGCAACTTTTTCTTTTGTCCACCAGAATAATGAGATATATCTTTCTCAAATTGAATTCGGTCAAAATCCATCTTACGTAGGATGGATTTAAATAACGTCTCATCGATCTCGTGCTCTTCAATAAAGTCCGATAACGATCCCTTCAAATGAGAAGTATCTTGTTGGACATAGGAAATGATGAGTCCTGAACCTAAATTAACTGAGCCTATATGCTGTATTGGATGTCCTAGAATTAGTTTTAGGATACTACTTTTCCCGCTTCCATTCTTTCCATCAAGTACAATTCGGTCCCCTCGTTCAACTATGAAGCTAATTGGTTCATTTACTATTTGGTCATCATACTTAACAGACACATCAGCCAAAACAACCAATTCATTTGACTGAAATTTCAATTGTTCTAATTTTAACGACTCAGTTTTCTCCACATTTTTTAGTAATTTTGACTTTTCTTCAATAGCTTTTTGTTGCCTTGATTCAAGGTTCTTCGCTCTCTTCATCATCTTGGCCGCTTTATGTCCTACAAAACCCTTATCTAACTTAGATCCTGAATTCCTTGTTCCATTTTTGGAAGCTTCCACTTGATGAGACCAACCTGCCGAACGCTTTGAAGACTGTTTTAATCTCCCTATGTCTTTTTGTAGACGCTCATTTGTAGCCTCTTCGTGTTCCTGCTGTCTATCAAAATTTAACTTCCAAGATGAATAGTTACCACTTTGAACTTCAATATTTGCTCTATTTATAGATAAGATATGGTCAACGCATCCATCTAAAAAGATTCTGTCATGTGAAATTAAAATAAACCCTTTTTTCTTCCTTAGATAATCAGAGACCATCTTTCGTGCATCAGTGTCTAGATGATTTGTTGGCTCATCAATTAATAGAAATTGACCCTCATTCAAAAACAGTGCAGCAAGCAACACCTTTGTTTGTTCTCCATTTGATAATGTTTTAAATGGTCGATACATGGCCTCGGCATCAACATTTAAATAGGATATTTCCCGCAGAAATTCCCAATCTTCTGCTTGGGGACAAATTTCTTCAAGGATTTCATGAGTGAACCTGTTCTTATCCGAAACTGGGTAAGGGAAATAATTAAATTCTACCGAAGAAGTGATTTTCCCACTATACTCATAATTACCTAATAATAAATTAAAGAATGTCGTTTTACCTCGTCCGTTTCTACCAATAAACCCCAGTTTCCAATCCGTATCTATTTGAAAGTTTACACCTTCAAAAATATTATCAAAGCTACCTGGGTATGAAAAAGTTAAGTCTTGAACTTTTATCATTGACATAATAATTCCTCCTTTATATATCAACACTTTTCATATAAAGTCGGAATATCCATCAATTTTTTTAATTCCTCTATATAAGTTTGATGGATATTAACGACTTATATAGAGCATTACATGTGTAACAATAGTGTCTGAATTACTCATTTTTTTCTCTCCTTTATTTGTTAGGTTACAGTTACCGATTAATAAATATCAACTTACCTATAAGAGAATAAAAAAATCCTCCCAATTTGTAATCGGAAGGATTAGTATTTCACTTATACTTAATAAGTTCTTATTAATCATTGGAATCATGACAAATAAAGTATGAACTGATTTATAAAAATGGATAGACTAACCCTATATTTTGTAGTTTGAAGTTATTAATTTCAAATTAAAATATAAATTAGTTAATCATTATTCATCCATCAGTCCTCTCATAATTCTATTTTTAGAGTAACATTCTTTTTTATGGAATGCAATATCACAATCATCTTCACCTCAAATTATTGCTAACTACTTCTTTAGAATCAACAATGTATATTCCTTATTTCTTTTATAAAACCATAAATTACTTCTAGTTTTTTGCGAAGATGCCCATAGCCTTTTTTAATATCACATTTTCTTCTTCTAAGTCTTGTAATCGTTTCTGTAATTCATGCATGGCTTGATCTTCTGGTTTTAGGTTTTCACTTCCTACAAATCCAGCTTCCTGCTCCTCATGATACTTCTTGACCCAGTTACTTAATGTTTGATTCGCTATGTCTAATTCCCGAGCTACTTCTGCTCCTTTTCTTCCTTCTTCTATCACTAACTTTACTGCATAAAGTTTGAACTCTTTATCATATGTTTTTGCCATTACAGACACCCTGTTCTTTTTAGTACGTTTATTATACTAAAAAGAACAGTTTGGCGTATCCATTTTTTAAACTAGCATTAGTTAAATTAGATACAAAGCCTAGTTGAAAAAACAGGGAATCAATGATGCCCTCATTCAGCCTTGTTCTGGACATGCAAGTAGGCAATCACTTGAAGTGTATTCAAAATTAGCTATAAGGTGAGCCCTATGTAGAAAATGGCGAAATCAAAGCTGATGTGGTTGGGAAAGAGAAATACCAAAACATATATATGTTAGATAAATAGAGGCTCCTTCTGTGTACATGTACACACGTATTATTCTATATGGGGTATATGAGCAAATCTAACTTTATTTGGATCTAACTTTGCGTTTATAACTTTGACCTTTACAGAATAGGCAGCTTCTTCTAGAGAATTTATAGGGGCCGAAAATGGTTGGAAAGTTGAATGATTATGATTAGGGATAGTGGCACTTGTTACATACGATAAATCACCTAGTAAATTATAAAACTCAAATACTACATGGCTTGATTCTTGTTCAGTAGATGAACTTAAATCAACAATCCCAATAAGAGTATTGAAATAAGTGTAGTATCTTATTGGATTCCCATCATACAGCCAAAACTCACTTTCATTTATGGATGATTTTTCATTGTTAACTTGAGCGGAAACTGTATTCTGAACAGGACTATGAAATACATTAAAGACTAGAAATCCTATACTCATTACCAGAATAAGAATTCTTTTCTTCATTTTAACCACCCCTATAATTACATTTTTTAACAATTTAATAATACAAATTTTCCTCTAAAGTGTAAATGATTATTTTTTCATTGGAATAGCCCGCCTAATATCGTAGGTGAGCCTTAAGGCTTAATGCCAAGGTTCTTGCTATGAACCGCAAAGTAAACTCTTTAAATCACATAAAATGATAAGATTCGTTACCAAAAACCCATAATTTTTGTAACTAATTTAATCTTGATTAAGGTACTTGGTATCACTGGTATACGATATTACCAAAAATGATTACCATAAACCCTTTCAAAAAGTGTAAGATGCACTTTTTATAACTTCATTGAATTTTACTTTGTGGTCTATGACAGCAACCTTGTCACTACCCCTATAAAAAAGATGTACCGTTTTGAATAAAGTTATACCGTTTATAAAAAAATTGCGCCGTTATACCCCTTTAACTAATCTAAAGGGGTATATTTATAATAAAAAGGAAAAGAACACCTGGAATTGAAAGGTCGATTAAGGAACTGTTGAGTGACAATAAGTTGTTTCGTTAAAGGGTCATATTGTTGAAAATGAACCAGGAATAAAAATCAAAATACATAGTTAAGGAAGTGGATGGATGAATTTATTAACTTTGACTGAGGAATTTTTTAATTATGTAAGGGAGTTTTTACTTTTAAGATTTATACTATTTGCTTTGATCCTCATGACTTTTTCCTTTGTCATAAACCGTATTATTGATTGGTTCTTTAGGAAGTCAAGCTTTTTTGATGAAGAAGTAGAACAGACGATTCAAAGTGTAATTCGATCAATTTTTAGGTATGGAATTTTAATCAGTCTTGTTTTTTATCTAATTAGTCAATTTGTAGATATAAAAGGTATTCTTGCAGGTGCAGGAATTGCCGGAGTTGTCGTCGGTTTTGCTGCACAACAGATGTTAAAAGATGTTATATTAGGGTTCGCAAGATTAACGGACAAAGAGTTTCGTGTCGGCGATTTTGTTACTTTTAACGGAACAAGTTCAGGTACTATTGAAGAAATCAGTATTCGCTTTATGCAAATTCGTGAATGGTCGGGAAAACTCCTTACCATCCCACATGGAGAGATTAGAACGATACAAAATTTTAATAAAGGCTGGATGCGGGTTATTGAACGGATTACGGTAAGTTATCAGGAAGATCCTGCAAGAATAAAGGAACTGTTAGAAAAAGTATGTGTTATCTGCAATGAAAAATTGGATCAAAGCCTATATAGGATAGAGGACGAAATTGTTGAATCTTTTCAATATATTGGTGTTACAGACTTAAATCCAAATTTTAAATATGTTGGGTACGAATTTTGTATTATAGGTTTGGTTAAACCTGAGGAGTACTTTGAAACTTCCAGGCGAATAAGGTTTGAACTAATGTCTATATTCCATGAGAATCAAGTACAAATGCCAGCAGCGAATATGTTCGTTCATACTGAAAAATTACAGCTGGAGAGCAACTTTCACCAAGTAGGTAAAGAAAACTAGCTGATTGCACATTACTTTTGGTTTCTTGTACAATATAAGAAAGAGAAATAGACAGGGAGAGGAAACCCACGTCTACAAAATTAGTAAAAATGGCGTGAAGAAAAAATAAATCCATGGGAAAATATGAGCCATGATTCTTCTTTCCGAACAGCTTATGAAGCTCGTGAGAAATCACTTCTAGATGAACAAGCTAAAATAGCTCATGCGCGAGAAGAAGGTATTCAAAAAGGGAAAAAAGAAGGTATTGAGCAAGGCATTGAACAGGGAAAAATTCAATTAATTCGTGGTATGCATAAAAATGGCATGCCATTAGAAGATATTGCAAAATTTACTGGTCTCAATACAGAAGAAATACGAAAATTACTATTATAATTATATATCATGACAAAAGCTTTGCGAAAACTCCCGCAAAGCTTTTTATTATCCCGTAGAGCCAATTTAAATAACTATAAAAAGCCTTACAGGGGTACAACCGCATGCCCATCAACTTAAGATCCCTCAATACCTCCAAGTGTAAAAAAACGTTATTCGTTCTAAATAAGTTAGATTAGAAAAAATAACGTTTTTTTGAACATTTCACTTCAAAATAAAATACTTGATTTATTCAACGAATGAAAATCGGCAGTGCTATAACTTGGATAACACGATTTTTAGGATTGGAATGTTATTTTCTGACATGAGTTTGGAAAAGAGTACTTGAAACACTATATTTTTCTTTTTATTAAAAAATTAATTATCTAACAAATTATTAAATCTCTCCTATTTTTAGGGATAAATTACGTGTTATTATTTTTTCAAAACAGAAATAGACTTGATTGTTAACAGGTTTTGACTTGAAAATAACTTCTCCTTTTTTTTCATATCCATATTTCTCGTAGAACTTTTGAGAAGCATCATTTTTTGAAAAAACATCTAAGCGGATACCCATATATTTCCGCTGAGTTGCTAATCCCTCACAAAAATCAAGAACTGCTTTTCCGTATCCATTGCTTTGTTGTTTTGGATGTATACAAAATGAATGTATAACAAGATAAGCTCCTTCAGTATAAGACCATTGGATATTTGACCATTCTATAGGTTGCCATTCATCTAGTACAAAAACTCCAATTAACTCAGTCTTATTTTTTAATACATATAATTCTCTGTTTTCGATTTTCTCAGTAAAATATGACCTGTTTGGATAAGAATCATCCCACTGATATATGTTCCGAGTTTCCAAGTCTAACCTACAATCAAAAAATAATTTTTCTATTTTATCTAGGTTCTTATTTTTTTCTGTTTCTAAAGAAATACTTATTGATTTCATTTTTGCACCTCTATTATCTCAGCTTTTTACATTAATAAGGATGTTTTTAAAGGATTGCAAGGCTCGAGATCCTTTATTTTTTTTATGATGAACAAGATAAATGGACCTTTTCGGCATTGGAAAAACAGATTTAAAAGGAATCTTGACTAGTTCTTTATTTTTAATATATTGACGGGCAACTACATCGGGAAGGAACCCCATCATCTTTTGTTCGAGTAAAATGCGAACATATAAAGTGGTATCATCTACTTCAATTGAGGGGAACATTGTAACTTCTATTTCGTTATGAAACCACTCAATAAAAGGTGTTTCCCAAGGAATATGAATAAATGATGATTTATTCAGCTGTTCTCTGGTTAGCTCCACTATGTCTTCTGTAAATAGCTCAGGGCTACCAACAAGATGAAAAGGCTCTTCAAATAACTTAATATATTCAAGGTCAGGGTGTTGAGGTTTGGAAGGGACAACACAAACGTCAATAATCCCATCCAGCAGTAATTGAAACATTCTCTTAGTATGGCCTGTGTATAGACGGAGTGTATAATTACTATAATCTAGTTTTAACTTTTGTACATATGGTAAAAGGAAATAATGCCAAATAGAAACTAGACTGCCTATAGCAAGTTTTTCATCATAATCAATAAAGCTCTTTGCTACAAACTCCCCGTGTTTTAGTATATCAATTCCCTTTTTAGCGAAGGGGTACAATATAGTTCCAGCTTCCGATAATTTGACCGATCTTGTATCTCGGACAAACAGGAGTTTTCCAATTTGATTTTCCAATTGTTTTATCCTGTTAGTTACAGTTGTTTGTGAAATATTCAGTTTTTCTGCAGTTCGAGTAAAACTATTGGTTTCCGCAAGAGTAATAAAAGTCTCCCAATGTTCATAATTCAAAAATCCATCTTCCTTCCCAATTTATTCATATTACGAATAGATTATATAGTATTTTTTCATTTAACTAAATAGATATTATTATCTATACTATAAATATCTTGATTATAAGTACTATCGAAAAAGGAGGAAAACTGGTGGAATTGAATCCCAAAATTAAATTTATTCTCAATAAAATAAATTCAAAAGAATCTCGTCCTCTACATTTACTTTCTGTTCAAGAAGCACGAGGACAAGTGAAGAATCCTTATTCGACAACACCTGTGAGCCCAAGACTCTCAGGAAATGAACGTGTCACAACCCAAAAAATAGATGGACCATTTGGAGAGATACCGATTAGGATTTATACGCCTCCTGATTCAGGGAACTTCCCTATTTTGATTTATTTTCATGGAGGTGGATGGGTGCTTGGCAGTCTAAATGGAGTCGACACGATTTGTCGTCGAATTACACAAAAAGCTAGAGTTATCGTGGTTTCAGTTTGTTATCATCTTGCACCGGAATACAAGTTTCCTGATCCAGTATATGAAGCATTGTTCGTAACTCAGTGGGTTTACAAACATGCAAAAGATATTCAAGGTGATTCTACTCTATTAGCAATCGGAGGCGACAGTGCTGGAGCTAACCTTGCCGCTGCAGTAACCCTTAAATTAAAACAAGTAAAGAGTCCGAAACTGTGCGCCCAACTTCTTATCTATCCGATAACAGATTGTCGTCTACAATCTGAATCTTATAAAGAATACGCAACGGGGTATCTTCTTACTTATGACGCTATGAAATGGTTTTGTGAACACTATCTTTCGTCCCCGGAAGATATAAATAGTCCTTTTGCTTCACCGCTACTAAGCGTCGACTTAAGTGGCTTACCTCCGGCTTATATTGTGACAGCTGAATTTGATCCTGCTAGAAGCGATGGCGAGCAATATGCAAACCGTTTAAGAACATCTGGAGTACCTGTTATTTTACGAAGATATGAAGGGATGGTTCATGATTTTATGTCATTTGCTGATCCGCCTTGGGAGATTAAAGAAGCAATTGAAGCGATTGATGATACTGCTATCGGTATCAGAGACCTACTCTATAATGGGAGGATTGCGAAATGAACATAAATCACTGGACATTCATCGTCACATCTATTTTGCTAATCTTGTCTCCAGGAATCGACACCGCTCTTGTAACAAAAAATACAATCACTTTCTCTACGAAAGGAGGATTACTCACTGCATTGGGGATAGCTAGCGGAATTCTTGTACATACAATTGCCACCGGACTTGGATTATCCTTATTATTAATGCAATCTGCCAAACTGTTCGTCATTATTAAAGTTATCGGTGCAATATATCTTATTTTTTTAGGAATATCCTCCTTTAAAAATAGTAATCAGGACCATGTTAGAGGTGGGAAATCAACAGTCGCATCATCATATGATGTTTTTTCGCGCCTTTATAGACAGGGAATCTTAACAAATGTTCTCAACCCTAAGGTTGCCTTGTTCTTTTTAACATTTCTTCCCCAATTCACGAATACAACGCAAAGTTTTTTCCCTCAAGTCTTGTTGCTGGGGCTGATATATTCTGGACTAACATTGGGGTGGTTCATCTGTTACATCTCCATTATGAAATTGTTCAGAACGTGGATTTTAAAACCAGCTGTCCAGCGTATTATGGAGCGAATAACAGGTGTAGTTCTAATCTGTTTAGGACTAAAACTTGCAATGGGAACTAAATAAAAAGGCTTTTTAAATTTGGATATGGTTTTAAGTCAAATAAGGCTTGTCAGTGTCTCGTATGACTTGTCTCAAAAGTCCTATCGTTGTTAAATAGCTCATTTTTAATATTGCAAGTAGCTTAGCGTTGTAAGTCCGCATTTTCGGGACTGAATCCCTTATACAAATAAAACAGAAGTCATAAACCAGACTCCTGTTTTTCGGTGTGCAATGAATTAAAAGATTTATTTATAGTTGCATAATAAGTACTCCCCAATCGCTTATCTAGTTTGATGTTAATCAACTTTGCAACAGAATTCTAAAAAGTTATATTGATAAAAAATAAGAAAATTATATTTATATTTTGTTCTAAAGGTATTGTTTTATACGGATTTTGCAAATCATTACAGTGATTCTTTTAAGGGAAACTAGTCTTTACTTATAATATTTAGCTTAATATGACCATTTTTTAATGATAATTATCTGTCTTTTATTGATAAAATTCTAAAATATGGTTTTATTTTCAAAAAATTGTTATTATTTATTTGAAATTAATTATATCGACTTAAAGAAATTTGAAGTTTTAAAAAAACAAAATTATGAAAATATGCATAATTTTGTTTTTTGTTTGGTTTTATTATATTTTCCCAATATAATAAAAAACCATTATTTAAGAGTTTTCCTTAATTTTTATGAAAAAATATCAAACTGGATGAACTGTAAACTATAACTATACTTGGAGGAAAAGTCATGTATGCAAAAATTATTGAAAATAAGCTCGAATCTTTGAAAGAAAGCGGACAATATCGAGAATTTGTTACAATTAATCGGATGCGTGGCCAATATCCTTTAGCACAATTGAATGGCCAGAAAGATGGGCAACCAGTTGTCGTTTGGTGCAGCAATGACTATCTAGGAATGTCTCAGCACCCAGTAGTTACCGAAGCAATGCATGATGCAATTCGAGCATTTGGTGCTGGTTCAGGCGGATCTCGAAATATAGGTGGTACACATTATCATTACGCTGCACTTGAATCTTCACTTGCGGAATGGCATGGTAAAGAAGCCGCATTAGTTTTTCCTACAGGATATGGCTCGAATGATGCAACATTACAATGTTTACTTCGTCTATTTCCAAATTGCATAGTATTTTCTGACGAACGAAATCACGCTTCAATTATTAATGGTATACGTAGCACTCAAGTCGAACGGGCGATATTTAGACATAATGATGTTAACCATTTGGAAGAGTTACTTGCAGCTCAGCCACATGATCGAGCAAAAATTATTGTGTTTGAATCAGTATACTCAATGGATGGCGATATCTCACCGATTCAGAAAATTGCGGATCTTGCAGATAAATATAACGCTTTAACATTTCTTGATGAAGTACATGCAATTGGTATGTACGGTCCTCGCGGAGCAGGAATAGCTGCTGAACTAGGTCTTGTGGATCGATTGGACTTTATTCAAGGAACAATGGCAAAAGGTATTGGAGTAATCGGGGGATACATTGCAGCTTCATCATTACTAATTGACGCTGTTCGTTCTTTTGCATCTGGTTTTATTTTTACAACATCCTTACCACCAGCTGTTGTCGCGGCCTGTTATGCTAGTGTGGAACACTTAAAATCTTCAGATAACGAGCGGAACGTTCTACACCAAAAAACTAGCATGTTAAGAGAAGCACTTGCTCAAGCAAATATTCCGATAATGGACTCAAGTGAAACGCATATTCTCCCTGTACTGATTGGTGATGCAAAAAAATGTAAAGCTGCTGCCCAACGTCTACTTGAACAACATCACGTCTATCTGCAACCTATTAATTCACCAACGGTTCCTGTCGGCACAGAACGCTTCCGAGTTAATGTTACACCAAATCACACTGAGGAACAGATAGCACAACTGGCCGTTGCATTAACAGAAGTTTTTAATTATTTCGATATTCCTTTTGCACCGCAGAACGAAGTTTTAGATGTATGACAATTTTTATGTACATCTTCTGCTTAATAGTTTGGGGATTGAACTTTATTGCAGTAAAAATACAAGGTACTCCTGTAAGCCTTGAATTGTCATTAACCTATCGCTTGGTAGGGGCTGCACTAATGTTTATTGTCCTCATGTGCGTGGTACGTCCAAATGGTAGGCCTTCTCGTAAAGATGTTTTTCCCCTTGTTACTTTTGGGGTATGTAACTTAGCTCTAAGTTACTTGTGTTTATACTACGCGACAATTTGGATTTCTGCTGCACTAGTAACGCTGCTGTTTTCATTGAAGACAGTTCTGACACCAATTGCACTTCGTATATTTCTAGATGAGCGTCTTCATCCTCGAATTCTAATAGGGGGAATAGTTGGTATTGTAGGTGTTTCTATATTAGTTTATCCACTACTAACACAGGGCTCTAGTACAAGTGATCTAAAAGGAATAGGTCTCGCATTGTTTGGAACTATACTTACAGCTATTGGTGACGCAGCTTCCGCTCGAAATGCACGACGTGGTATTAATGCTGTTTATTCGAATAGTGTTGGCTTTGTTGTGGCTTCGATACTTTTACTTGCTGTTTGTACCTTTCAGGAACAGAACTTTACACTACCAACGTCCGTTTCTTATCTTGGAGCTTTGGCTTTTTTAACTGTATTTGCTTCCTTTGGGGCATGGATGTTCTACCTCAAGCTAGTAGAACGAATCGGTGCATCAGTTAGTAGTTATATGGTGGCACTCTTTCCGGCAATAGGTGGGATTGCCTCTGTTGCGATTGGAGATTCTACACCTACTCTCTATTTACTGTTCGGATGTTTATTTAGTTGCATTGGAGCAGCAATTGCACTAGGATTTCGCTTACCATACAGAAGTCGGAATATTACGAGAAATGAAAGCCCAGGGAATTAAAAAATTCCCATGGGCTTTATTTATAAAATATAATACTGTTCCCTTATAGCATGAACAGATCTATAGGATTTCTAGTGTAATTGTAAATAAGGCATAACTACCTAACAAATTGCATTCTCTATTTACTGATTTTTTAAATAAACATGATCGTTCACCTTCAATAATGACAAATAAATCAACACATCTTTTTATTAAAAATTATTGTTAAAAATATTAAAAAACTCTTTATATTGAATAGATATCTTAATAAAAGGATGGATCGCTTATTATAATCCGTATTTTCATTACCTTTCAGTTATGAAATATTTTCTTAATACAAAAACATTTTATTAATGCACCCCTACTACTAATATTAAGGAGAAAGGATAATCATGAAATATAAATCAGTATTTGATGTTATTGGTCCTATTACTATTGGAACACCTAGTGCTTATGGAGTAGAAGCAACAAAGATAGGACATATTGTTCGTCAGCTATTTTTAAAGCCTCCAGAAAAAATCGAAATTTCTTTATATGGGGCATTCAAAAAAACTGATTGCACTTTTGGGTCAGACGTAGCACTTGTTGGTGGTATTTTGGGCTTTGAAATGAATGACCCACTATTCTCTAAAGCACTTACAATTGCAGCAGAAAGAGGAATTACAGTTAATTGTATAGAAGAGATTGCAAAACCGTCTTATCCCAATACAGTAAAGATTACTTTATACAAAGATGAAGATAAAATTGAGATGATTGCTTGTTCGATTGGTTGGGGAAAAATCAAAGTTATTGAGATTAATGGTTTTGATTTGAATTTAAATGAAACAAGATCAGCTCTTCTTATTATGAACAATGATCATTTTGGTACCATTTCATCTGTAACTTCTATATTAGCAACGCGTAAAATTATTATTAATATGATACGTGTATCGCAAAAGGAAAAAGGAAAAATATCTCTATTGGTAATTGAAACTGAGGAACTATTAAATCATGAAGTAATTGAGGAAATTAAAGGATTACCAAATATTTATCAAACACTAGCCTTAAGTTAGAGAGTTTTATCAGCATGTTCAGGTTTTAGAGATTAGTTACATAAGACATATAGTTTTTGCATCAGAACCGGAAAAGACGACTGAAATGAAGTGCCCCCAATTGTTAGACACAGTTTAACAATTGGAGCGGCACTTTTCAATATTCCTTCTTGCGAAACATTTCGAAAATGGAAAGTAGTTTATGAAACAGGAGGATTAGATGCCCTACAATCAAAGAAAAAGGGGCGTCCATCCATGGAAAAGAAAAAAACAAGTACAACTAAAGGACAAAGTGTAGTAGAAGGTTCATAGAGGCGCTACAAGCGGAAAAAGAGCGTTTACATCTAATGGGGGTCCCACCCATCGCTATCAAGCTAAGAAAATACAACTACCCCCAGAACAAGATTTTGTCCTAACTTGTAATAAAAAAGCTATTTTTTCGTTTTGGGGTGGATTTGTTTTCTTAAGTTGATGGGCATGATGCTACCCCAAAAGGAAATACCGTAATACGGAGTTAAAACATTTTACTTCCTAGTGGAGTGAAATTTGGTTTCATTTCTACAACTTGCCCTGTTTCCACTCTTTATTATGAATATCTAATCCTTCTTGACCAAAGAAATGGAGAATAAACTCTTTTTCATCGCTATCAGTTTTTTTGGCTAGGTTAGATCCCTCCGCACTTTGCTTTTTTCCAAAACGTAAATAAAGAATTTCTCTATAGTCTTCAACTGCAGATTCGAAATTTCCATCGTACCATTTGTTCAGAATAGATTCATATTTTGGTCTTTCATCATTATTGATAACATTTAAGTTGTTTTTTAAGTATTGAATGTTTTCTTTGGTCATTTGAAATCGACCTACATTACGGGTACCAGGAACATGAAGATTATTCCCATTGAATGTGAGTTTTTGGAAAGACATATGTATCATCATGTCATTTATAGTTTGCTCGTTTTGGATTTCTCCAATAGACTGAGCTGCTTTAGATAAATCATCATTGCTAACTACATAACTATCTTTTTGTTGCTTTTGAATGGTTTGAACTTTAGGTTTTTCCTGAACTTTTTCTTCTGCTTTTTTACCATTATATGTTAGAGTGATGTACGTTCCTACTAATAAAGTTACTAAAACAATTACACTATAAGTAATTTTCTTTTTCATAATAAATCCTCCTGCGAATATCTTTGAAAACTGATTTCTTACTCTAATGTGATGAAGGGCCGCTAATCCTAATCAGATTAACTAAATCTTTTTCGAATTCTTTCACTAAAGATTTAGGATAATTTATTAAACTTTAGTAATTTTTAGGAGGGTATTTAGTCCGTATTAATTCGTGAGAGACACTTCTCTGATATTCTCTTATTATGAATATATAATATTACTTATTTCATCCGCTAAACGATAATCAATTTTCAACTGAAAGCCAAAAATCCTTAAAATTTCTTCACCGTGTTTTTTCATTTTTTCATCTTGGAATCTATATGCATCCTTCTCAGATGGTAAACTTAAATATGATTCAAGATCCCCATCAATTGTAATAATCTCTTTTTCATCTTGGAATAAATTATTTTCAAATTGCCATGCATGACGAATCTCATGATACAGATTACCAATTAAATTAATGATTTCTGTAGGATTCCTTTTTAAATCTTGAAAAAGGAATAGAAAAATTTTAATTTTGCCCTCTTCACAAATAGTTAAGCCCGCCGTTTCTATTTCACCATTTAATATTTGTTCATAATGCTCTCTCTTTAAATCAGGCTTATTATCACACTCTCTTTGAAGTTTTTCTCGGGTCTCATAAAAGTATATAGTGAAATTTAAAGACATATATTCTTCACCTAATAGCGCAATACATTTTTTTATTTTCATTTCTAAACTCTTATTTAATTGTCGTATATTTACCCCTACAACCATTCCTCCCCAAATTCCTTTCCAATTATTCTAATTATAACAAATAGTGTTCTGTTATGTTTTTTTATGTACAAATATTTCTTGAGACTTACCTGTTTGTAAAAGTATACCTTTACAGATATATAGAAAACTAAAAAAACACGTCTACAAATGTCTACTTCTCACTGTCACTTTACTCATAAATTTGCCACAATTGGAAGCATAAGTTGGCCAGAAAACACTTATTTTTGTAGGTGATTATCTAATTATTCAACGGAATTGGAAACATAAATTGGCCGTAAGTTAATTATTAATCCATAAGCTTGCCGTGTGTTTTATTCATGTAGCTTTGGAATAATGTTTGGTCAAATTGATACGAATAATCTTAATAAACGAGCAAGTGGAACTGACGCTTCCGTTAGTTAATAGGTCACTTTTCTCTCTTGATATGCTTTCTTTACCCGTTCAATTTGAGCGAGGTGTCCTTGTATATGTTGAAGATCTTTCAATTGAAAATAACCTATAAATCATTTATTAATAAAGTTGTCATTTGGAAGGTTTATCCAAATATATATAGAAAGTATGAAAAAATATATTTTAATCTGACCAAAGGAGATGAAGAAATTGTTTAAAAAAATCGGTATAGGAGTATTTTCTACAGCAATTGTATTAAGTGCCAGTATAGGTTTTTCAGGTATTGTATCAGCAGATAGTCCATCTGCAAATAAACAAGTTAGGAATGGAGACTTTGAGGATGGACTAAATAACTGGATTTTATCTAATCCTAATTCTTCTACCGAGAATATCGGTACTTCTGAAACAGGCAATCATTATCTGAAATTAATACATGCAGACACAGCCTATCAGCTTGTTACTGTAAAACCGAATACAGAATATACATTAACATTTGATATAGCGGGAAGTATAGGTTCTCCATCAGAAGTAACAGTAGGTAATCTGAATGCCACTCAAGAAATAGTTCCATTAACAAAGAAGCAGTACACAGGATTTAAGCCAGAACATCATGAGATAAAGTTTAAAACAGAGGAGGATGTGTCAAACTTTGCTGTCAAACTTGCTTCTACAGCAAATGGGAGGGTTAAGTTTGATAATGTACAATTGAAGGAAAAGGAGAAATCTTATATTTTAAATATGGATTTTGACCACAATTCAAGTATAGAACCTCTTAAACCATGGGACGGCAATATGAAATACAATATTGAAGAGCATGCAGGGGTAAATAATTCTAAAGGACTTCATTTAAACTCATTAGGTGCTTCAGCATTGTTTGGATCCATAACTTTGAAGCCTAATACGACATACATACTGTCCGCATCTGGAAAAGTAGCTACTCCTAGTAGATACGTAGGGGCATTAGTATTGGTTAATGGAAGAACCCTAGCTGATATGGTATTTACTTCCTCACAGTATGAACAAAAATCGTTCGAATTTACTACTCCAAATTCTATTAATTCAAGTGAATTCTACATTGGTGAGCTTTCCGGGTTCAACTTTGATGCCTATCTTGATGATATCGTACTAGTTGAAAAGTAGCCATAATAAAAAATATATTTCTATCATTGACACATGAAAACAATTCTAGAAATGAGCCGCCATATGCCTATCGACTTAAGACTTTGAAATGTATCCAAAACGAAGTTTGTTCTTTCTACATTTATTTATGGGAATTCAGCTCGTTTTTTCATTTTGAGGAACAATTAACTTCTTAAGTTGATGGCAATGTGATGCTATCCCTAAAAGTCGTGACTTTATTTAAAGACGGCATTAAAAATATTCTTCAAATCCTGGAAGCATAAGTTGGCCGTAAACTAAAAGAAGCATAAGTTGGCCAAAACGGCCATCTTATGTACCTTTAAAGACAGAATTGGTATAATTATCAATAAGGTGTAGCACATGAAATATGAAAAATTTGGATATGTACGAGTTTCGAATAAAGATCCAAACGAAGAACGGCAAATTCAGAATACGAAGGATTTAGGAATAGAAGATCGGAATATTTTCATTGATAAAGAATCTGGGAGAAATATGAATGATACATTAGAAGAATTTAGATACTCCGAAAAGCATAAAGTGAGTTTACAATTTATAAAGGAACTATACATTAACGTCAATTACAATGGAGAAAGTACAAATGATATCATTCAGAGCGCAATTCAAAAAGCAACAGTTACTAATCGAGTCATTTGTGTAGAAACAAAAAAGCATGACATAAAATTATCATGCTTTTTCTCATATAATCTAACAAATAGCTTCACTTCTCAAACACAAAATTAATCTTATTATCTTTCCACTCTAACTTCGCATCAAACGTTTTATCGTTCTTCTTAAAACCTTTCATTAACTCCGTCTGTTCACCTTTTAGTAGCTTCTTCATATTCTTTTGTGAAATTGTTTTTCCTAATATCTTTTTAGAGATTGTGAAATCACATTTTGTTGTATTATAGTTCGAGCATCCATAAAAAGTGGATTTATCGATGACATCTCCATCACACTTTTTACACTGCCCTACTTTTTTACCGACTGTAAATTTTGAATTGGAGCGTTCAATCGATTCTACATGTAATCCTGTAAAATCCCATTTCTCAGACATTTCAATTGCATCTTCAATAATTTTTGCTGAGAGCTTTTTCGTTTGTTCCATAAATGCAGCAGGCGAAGCTGTTCCTTCTCCAATTTCCGCAAGGCGCTGCTCCCATTTTGCTGTCATTTCTGGAGAAGCTAATATTTTATCACCAATTGCAGTTATGAGTACTTTTCCTTTATCAGTCGCGTACACTTGATTTTTCTTTACTTCAATATACTTTCTGTCCTTCAGCATTGTAATAATACCAGCCCGCGTTGCTTCTGTCCCTAAACCTTCTGTCTTTTTTAATACTTTTTCCAGTTCTTCATTCTCTAAATATTTCCCAGCTGTCTTCATTAACGTAATAAGCTGACCTTCTGTATATCGTTTTGGCGGCTGTGTTTTCCCCTCTTTCACTTTCACTTTTATAACTTTTCCTTGTTCTCCTTCTTGTACAATAGGAAGAATTGCTTCTTCATCTTTATCATCTTGGAAAATGACCTTCCGCCATCCTTCTTGAATTTGTTGTTTCCCTTTCGAAACGAATTCAGCACGGCCATCAACGAGCGTTGTAATTGTAGTGTAGTCAAAAATCGCAGCTTCATAATGCGCTGCAATCAATCTTCTTACAATCATATCGTAAATTTTTCTTTCATCGCCTGATAATTTATTTGGATTCGTTACTTGTTCTGTTGGAATAATTGCGTAGTGATCTGTAACCTTTTTTTCATTTACATAACGCTTATTATTCATAATAGAAGGAATCGGTGCTGGCAATACATCTTTATATTCTTCAAACTGACTCAATTTCTGTAAAATATCAGGAAACGTGGCAGCTTCGCCTTCTGTTACATAGTTAGAATCCGAACGTGGATACGAGACAATTCCTTTTTGATATAAAGCTTGTGTTATATCAAGTGTTTTCTTTGGCGAAAATTTAAATGCTTTATTTGCCGTTGCTTGCAGTGATGACAGGTTAAATAAAAATGGTGGCTGAAACTCTTTCCGCTCGGTTTTCATTTCTTTCACTTCAGCCGGTTTATTTTGACAAAATGCAGCAATTTTATTTGCCATATTTGGATCTTTTAAGCGCGACTCATTATCTTGTTCCCACTTACCTTCATATTTTTTCCCTTCTATATGAAAGGTTGCAAATACTTCCCAAAATGGCTCCGATTTAAAGTTTTCAATTTCTTTCTCTCGTTTTACAATTAATGCAAGTGTTGGTGTTTGCACACGCCCAGCGGAGAATACATCATTCATTCCTTTTTTCTTTAGTAAAATGCTAAAAACACGGGAAGCATTCATCCCAACGACCCAGTCAGCACATGAACGCGTATATGCTTCGTAGTACGTATTGATTGTATCTGCTTCATCAAGTAAATTTTTAAACCCTTGATAGATTGCTTGCTTCGTTAAAGAAGAAATCCAAAGACGTTTCATTGGCTTTTGCACATTACAAAGATGAATGATATTCCGTACGATTAATTCCCCTTCGCGCCCAGCATCTCCCGCATGAATAATTCCCGTCACTTGCGGATTATGTAACAGCTGTTTCACAACAT
Source organism: Bacillus bruguierae (assembly GCF_037104725.1). Lineage (NCBI taxonomy): Bacteria > Bacillati > Bacillota > Bacilli > Caryophanales > Bacillaceae > Bacillus > Bacillus bruguierae. Next base: position 19,453 of record NZ_JBAWSX010000016.1, read on the forward strand.
TAAATTGCTTATACTTTGACTTTGTTACCTCAAACTGAAAACGTTCTGGAATCATCGGCAACGTATCTAATGACCATTTTTTCCACTCTGCATGATAATGTTCCGGGTTACATAACTGCGTTAAATGGCCAATTGCCCATGTACAATAAGCTCCATTCGGAAACAACTCATTCGCCTCTACTTCTAAATAGCCATCTTTCCGCCTGTATTTAAATTGAGAAACAAGCGCCAAACCTTGATCTGGTTTCTCGGCAATAATTAATTTCATTTTAAAACTCCCTATCTAAATTCCAGTATAGCTTCTATAATATCTCTTCAATTTTCATATAAACGCTTTACAGCCTTCACAAATTTCCACATAAAAGGATAACCTACAATTTTGTATACTCTACTATAGACTCCTAATATTATACGCTTAATTTTAACACCTTCACAATAGGAACTCATTATATAACATATTACTTAAAATTCTAAAACAATATGAAAAAGACGCCACAAATTAGGCGCCTTCGTTTCTTCTTATTTTGCAACAATCTGTCTATCCTTCACATTTGGATTGTGTACTCCCATGAAATCCTCAATCTCTTCAACCGTTCTGATTATGTCTTTTGACAGGTTTTCATATCCTTCTTCGGTAACAAGGATATCATCTTCGATACGAATTCCAATCGCCTCTTCTTCAATATACAAGCCCGGTTCCACTGTAATAACCATGCCTGCCTCGAGTACTCTGTCTTTGTACGAACCTACATCATGAGTATCCAAACCGAGGAAATGGCTCACTCCATGATAATAATAGTTGGAGAGTTCCGAGTTTTCTTGGATTAAACCAATTTTCTTACACTCTTCTGCAAGCACCTTTTTCGTATGCTCATTTAATGCAGAGAATTGTAATCCCGGTTTCACAAGCTCAATTGTTTCCCTCAATGCCTTTAGCACAATATTGTAAATCTGTTTTTGGCGATTCGAAAATGTTCCGTTCACTGGGAACGTATAGCTGATATCAGCATTGTAATAATCCTTCTGAGCGCCAAGATCAAGCAGCACTAAGTCACCTTTATTAATTTTAGAATCATTGTCCTCATAATGCAGCACGGTTGCATTTTTCCCACTTGCCAAAATCGTATTGAATGCATGATGTTTAATACCAGATGACTTTAGCGTAAAATCAAAATGAGCTTCTAATTCATATTCCATCATACCCTCTTTAGCATGTTTGAGCACATTATAAATGCCCTCTTTTGTAACCATAATTGCTTCCTTTATCTTTTCAATCTCTTCCTCAGTTTTAAATACTCGTAATTCACAAATATTTGGATAAACGTTACCGATTGAAAGGTGTGGATAATGTTCTCTTACATGCTTGGCGAATGTTAACATCCGTGTCTCTGTCCCTGCCCACTCTCGGCGTTCCAGATCTAAATATACGTGTTTTACATGTTCTGTAAAAAACGTTCGTGCTATTGATGATTCGAAACTTTCTAAGTATACAATCGTTTTTATACCAGAAATGGTTTGTGCTTCTTCTTTTGAAACCGTTTTGCCTACCCATTTTTCAAGAATTGGATCCGCTTTTTCGATGAAAAGCGTTTCTTCTACTGTATCGCCTACCTTTTTTAACACAAAAATAAGATTCGGTTCATCAATACCGGTCATATAATAGAAGTTTCGGTTTGGCACAAATTTATAATGGTCATCGGCTGATTTATAAGGTGCCTGCCCAGCAAATAGAATGGTAACAGATTCATCCGGCAATGTTTCCACTAATCTTTTTCGATTTCGAGTAAAAAATGTTTGATTCATAACAATCCCCCTTAAGTTCTATAAATTCCCTTTAAGCTGACTATCTAGTTTATTTAATTGTATTATTGTTATAATTTTCCGTCAATTATTTCGGAAACATTAGTGCTATAACGCTCTATCACAATATCGTTATTTACAGTCTTTTCTATATAATTGATTGTTCAGCACAGGTTATTTCAAATTATTAACTCACTTCCTAATGGAGGAATCTTACCGTTATTATACAAACAACGTATGGTGAATTTCACAGGTTATCAGTGAGATATATCACTACATAAACTTAAATTTATTGCTATTTTTAATCTAGATACAAAATTTAAACTTTATGGAGGCATTCATATGGAACATGTATTTACTGAGACTTCTGTGATTGGTGATATTGTTACGAAATTCCCAAAAGCAAGTGACCTTTTCAAATCATATAGAATAGATTTTTGTTGTGGAGGTAACAGACCACTTATCGATGCAATTCGTGAGAGAAATTTATCGGTAGAAGAGGTTATAACAAACTTAAATACTCTTTATCATGAAACAAAAGTATTAAATGAAGCAAAAATTGACTGGACAATCGCCTCTTATAGTGAATTAATTGACTATATTGTGAATAAACATCATCGCTATTTAAACGAAGAATTGCCACAGTTAAGTCCATATGTGACAAAAGTATTACGCGTTCATGGATCAGCACAGCCTCATTTAGCTAAAATTCACAAGCTATTCCATGAACTAAAAACAGAATTAGAACAGCATATAATTAAAGAAGAAACAGAAGATTTTCCGTTGATTTTAGCATTTGAGCAAAATCCAACTGATGAAAATTATACGAAATTACGCAAAGTGGTAGAACTACTGGAAAGTGAACATAGTCATGCTGGTGATATTTTGAAAGAACTTCGTAATATTACGAATGATTTTACTCCTCCAGAAGGAGCTTGCGGTACGTATCGCCTTGTCTATCAACGACTTGCGGTTCTTGAATCCGATTTATTCCAGCACATTCATTTAGAAAATAATATTTTATTCCCTCGTGCAATTGCGAAGGCTTAAGTACAAAAAAGTAAATCAATAGATATCAAATTAAGGCCCAAAACCAACATTTTTGAGCTTGAACAAACAAAAAATTTCTTAAATAGAAACCGCTTATACGTAAAAAATAGAACATAAGCACTATTTGCTCATGTTCTATTTCTTATGTATTTTTCTATTACTGATGAAAGTTTCACTTTATCTTCTCTAAGATCAGTTTTTCTCTTCCTCCTGTAAAGTTGAAAAACGATTCATTTTATCATTAATATGACTTTTTTCACTGCTATAATTAAAAAATTGGTATAAGTTAAATATAGAAATTTGTCTAGAATTATTAAGGAGTTGTATATATGAAAGCAAAAATGATAAAAAAACATTTACAGGAGGTTCCTCTCTTTAAAGAACTTTCAGAAGAAGAACTTCAGCCTATTGTAGATATTTCACAATTACGAATGTATAAGGCAAAATCATTTGTATTTATGCAGGGCGACATACTTGACCGCGTGTTTTTTATCCACTCTGGCAAAGTGAAAATTCAAAAAACAGATGCAGCTGGAAAAGAACAAATTGTTTCTGTGCTTCAAGCTGGAGAAATGTTTCCTCACGCTGGCTTTTTCCAAAAAGGTACCTTCCCAGCACATGCTGAAATACTAGAGACTGTACAATTGATCGTTACTCCAATCGCTGATTTCGAGAAAATTTTGATTCAGCATCCTGAATTATGTATTAAAATGTTTAAGGTTCTTGGAGAAAAAATTGTGGATCTTCAGAACAGATTAGAAGAACAAATCCTTCACGATACTTACGAACAAATTATTATGTTATTGCTCCGTTTATGTAAGTCAAATGGTGTAAAAATGAATAACAAATATACATTAACGTCCCAGTTTACGAATCGGGAACTCGCCAATATGATTGGCACATCAAGAGAAACGATTAGTCGCACAATTAATCAGTTAAAAAGAAGAAATTTGATTGCCATTGATGAAAATGGTTATTTCATTATCATTCCAGAAAAATTAAAAGCAGAAATCATCTGATTACATAGTACACCTAACACCCTACTTTTTTCTCTATGTTACATCGTTATTGAGAATTAATATGAATAATTCCCGAGGTAGAGGTAATGACAAAAATGATTGATTTCAGGAAAACAAGTTAGACATTGGTGTAGCTTTAAAATAAAGTTTGATTAAAAATATTGTGTTAATCCGTATCCTATGGTAAATAAAAAGCATCCATTTTGAAAAAAGTTTGATCAAAATGGATGCTTTTTCAGCAGGTTTATATTTCGGTTTTATAAAAAAGTTTTATCATTTTCTTCCTGTGTTACTCCACAATCGCGTCCTATAATTGAATAAATGATGGTTTTCTTACAGCAAGTTTACGAAGATCACACTAAATTAGTAAAGTAAAGAAGAGAATATCCAAATTAACATTCTCTTCTTTAGGTTTACCCGTTTAAAAAGAAGGTAAGTTATCTAAGTTATTTTCTTTAATACCATCAGGTTCACTACGTATAATATCCCTGCCATACTTATGAAATACGTCCACATGAGCTAACTTCCCTGATTTTGCTTCATCAAGAGCAGTAATATAATCTAATTCTCTTCCACTACTTGTTTTAAAAGCAATAATATCATCCTCATCATTTTTACGAACTGCAACAATTTGTTCTACTCCTGAATCGACTTCCTCAACTACTTCCAATTGAGCTTGGTCTTCCCCTTGTTGTAAGTATTCATTATAAATTTTTTGAAAGTCTTTTTTATCCATAAAACCCACCTCCAAAATATTTTATTAGTATATTCGGAAGCTATTAGTTTTATGTACTATAATCCTTAACAAAATGTATTGTTTTTACGGTTTTTCATACTTCCATTCCATAAATGCGAACCTAATCCAGCTTTTCAGCTCTTATTCAATATAGTGGCCCAATACATAAAGATCGAGCACAATTCTAGCTACAAAATTGCGTCCGATTATTGAATAATAAAAATATAAAATTAATAAAATGAAATGGTCATACTTCTTCACTCAAAGACTATCGTGCACTTGGAAATTCCAAAGCATTTTTTAATTAAAAGAAGGGTTACAATCGGAACCAACCGAATATGTAACCCTTCTTGAATCTTCTGTTATGAAGCTTGTTATGCTACGTGAACTTACTTGACTGACGTATGGCTTGAAATAGCGTTAATTATTTTATCCCAATCATCAAAGTGAATTTCATGCCCAGTCCCTTCAAGGGTTAGTAACGATGCATTTGGAAGTTCTTTGGCAAGTGCTAAACCATGCTCATAGGGAAGGATTGTATCTTCTGTACCATGAATCACCAATGATGGAACCTTTATTTCTTTAATTTTACCTTCATAATAATCATTGCCTACAAGTGTTGCGTGATTAAACATACTGAGTAAATTATTTGCTCGTTTAAAATCTTGTGTTGTTAGTTCCCGAGCTCTTTTTTCATCAAAGGTATGATGTGAACCACAGAGCATTTTTGCACCTTCAACCAAGTAGTTAATAATTGATTCTTCATCTGACCAATCTAATGTAGCCCCCTTGGCATGATAAGCTAGTAAGCTCTCATCCATTTCTGGTAATCCTCGGTCGTTATCATCGGAACCAAAAAGACTTGATGAAATTAAAGTCATGCTTAAAACTCTCTGAGGATTATGAAATGCAACAACTTGAGCAATCATACCACCCAATGACATTCCGACAATGTGGGCTTGATTAATATTGTAGGCATCTATAACCCCTGTAGCATCATTAGCCATGTCTACTACTGTATAATTTGAAGTCCCAGGCTCATAAGTTATGGAGCGTCCTACATCTCGATTATCATATCGAATAACATACCTTCCTGTATCGGCTAATTTTTGACAGAATTCTTTGTCCCAATAAACCATTGAATTCGTAGCTCCATTTATCAATAAGACTGCTGGTTTAGATGGATTTCCAAAACTCTCTGTACATATATTAATTCCGTTAATTTCAAATATCTTTTCACTCATGATTTGTTCCCCATTTCATTCGAATTTGGTAAATTTGAATGAGGCACACACAAATAAACCTACTCATTTTATCAAAAAATGAATGGGCATAAATGAAATGTACCTGAAATTAACGGAAACGGATGAACTTAATAATCATGATTTGCACTCTCCTATAAGAAATAAGGGTTTTTATACCAAATTAAATTATAACATGATTCTTATTATTGTGCATTGCCCACATGAGCTTCCAATAATAATTATTCAACAATCTGGCCCTTTAACGGAACAACTTTATGTCACTCAATAATTCCTTAATCCATCTTTCATCCCGCTACTTTAGGGCAGTAAGACCCCCACCTCAAGATTCAGAGAAAGCAAAGAAGATAGGTGGGGGATAACTGCCCATAAGAGCCCGATTGGTTCAGCTAACCATCAGTGGAGGATGACGAAAACCTCCACTGATGGAAGTTTCACTTTATTCAGATGTTCTTTTTCTTTTAGTCATAAAAACACCCCTTCAGACAAAAGTATCCAAAAGGGTAAAGCTTCGCGACTTTATTTAAAATCAACAATTGGGTATTTTAAAGTATCGGCTTGCTTAATACGAGATATGATTTCTACTAAAAAGGAAGAAATGATAACCTAAAAAACGCTACCTCAACTAATGAAGTAGCATTTTTTGTACAAATCATAAACTATATTGTAGAAATCAGTACCCCTAATACTTCTATCATGTACCACAATATGTTTGGTAAGGACAGGCTGAAGGTTCAGGTAGCGCCGCATACTCCTCCTGTTCAGTGGAGTGCGCGTAAGGATTTGAAAGAACATTAAGAAGACGATCCATCACACTATAATCCCCATGCTCCGCTGCAGCTTCTAATGCTTCTTCTACCCTGTGGTTCCGAGGGATTATCGCAGGATTGCTTTTTCGCATCAATAAATGTGAGGAAGCTTTCGATTCTTCTTGTCTACCTAGTCTTTCCTGCCATCTTACATGCCACTCTGCAAACTCTGTAGTCTCAAACAAAGCCATGTCCCCGAGCTTATCAAAAGTTAACGCACGGAAGGTATTTGTATAGTCCGCACGATACTTCTGCATGATAGCAAGAAGATCTTCAATAAGGGCTTGATCCTGTACTTCTTCGTTAAATATCCCTAATTTCGCTCTCATTCCAGCAAGCCAGTTTGATTGATATAACTTATTAAAATTTAAAATTGCATTTTGAGCCATTTCCATTGATTTTGCATAATCACTATGCAATAGCGGTAATAAAGATTCAGCTAACCTTGCAAGATTCCATCCGCCAATATATGGCTGGTTTCCATAAGCATAGCGACCTTGAATATCAATGGAACTGAATACTGTTTCTGGATCATAAGTATCCATGAAGGCGCAAGGACCGTAATCAATTGTTTCTCCGCTTATAGTCATATTATCAGTATTCATTACTCCGTGAATAAAACCAACTAGTTGCCATTTCGCAATCAAGGAAGCTTGACGCTTAATTACTTCCTCAAGCAAGAAAAGATAGCGATTTTCAGCTACATCACCGCCTGGATAATGTCGATCTAGTGTATAGTCAGCTAACATTTGGAGTTCTTCAATAGTCACCCACTGAGCAGCATACTGAAAAGTGCCAACGCGCAGATGACTTGCAGCCACACGAACGAGAATTGCACCAGGCAGTTCCGTTTCACGAATGATTGACTCACCAGTTGTCACTACTGCCAGACTGCGGGTAGTAGCAATTCCAAGCGCATGCATTGCTTCGCTAATAATATATTCGCGTAACATTGGTCCTAATGCTGCTCGTCCATCTCCCCTGCGGGAGTATGGCGTTCGACCAGAACCTTTCAGATGGATATCAAATCTTTCATCTAAAGGAGTAATCTGCTCACCAAGTAGTAAAGCTCTACCGTCCCCTAACCTGTTAAAATGACCAAATTGATGACCTGCATATGCTTGAGCAAGAGGAAACGCACCTTCGGGAATCTGGTTTCCTGCCAGTACTGCTACCCCTTCGTCACTTTCAAGATCCTCGGCATTCAATCCCAATGATGTTGCCAACGAATGATTGAGAATAATCAATTTCGGTGAGCGAACAGGCGTTGGACTGAGACCCGAAAAAAACGATTTCGGTAGACGGGCATAACTGTTATCAAAGTTCCATCCTGTTTCTATTCTTTCTTTCTTCGTCATCGTATCACCGTCTCTTCTTTTATCATTTATACTTAATACAAAATTGAAATGGGATGTTAATTGTATTTCTACACCAATACAAAGCAATCCCCTATAATGTCTACTTCTTCCATTTTATTATACTCTTTCTACAGAAATAAGGAGAAAACAAATCATGTTTTATTCTGCATTACCATAATTTACATATATAAATTTAAATAAGTTTATGTTTTTACAAATAGATTTGGATATTGAAATACATCTCTATAAAAAAACATACAACCTTACCAACAAATACAAGGTTGTATGTTTTTAATATTATTTACATGTATTCAGGTGCAATCCGGTGCCATTTGTATAATTCGTTCTTCTGGTGGGTCTACTTTTATAATCTATTCTCCTTGTACAATCTTAGCACCTTCATATAATTTATCCGCATAATTTTTAAGGTCTTGCCAATTATCCTTCGCTGTATCCAGATCTGCTGTTATCATAAGAGCAAGCAGGTCTGGGCTAATTTGGTCAACACTTTTAAGCAATGATTTATATTTGACCCCGATTACATCCCACTGAGTCTTTATATTTTCAAGAGCAGTAACAGCTGTACCAACTGTTGCAGCCATATGTTCCGTTTTATTTTTGGCATCAGTCAAAATAACTACTTCTGCCTCTGCTCCAGAAATTCTGGACTTTAATTGTTCTATTTCTTGTTGTGCAGATGCGATATTCTTGTCAGTAGTGACAATCAATGGTATACCAATCGGAGGCATAAATACAGATAAAGCTATATAGCCACCACGTTTATCATAGTTTTCTTTAATTGTATTATTACAATTCTCAATTCGTTGTTGTAGAAGCGGAATACCAGCGTTCGTACTTTCTAGAATATTCTCCAATTGATTGAAATCTTCTTTGAAATTTCTTGTATTTTCTGCTATTTCACCTTGAAAATTTTTCAGTTTTTCTAACAGTACATCTAATTTTTGACTATTATACAAAATACTATTGTACAAATTTTCTAGTTCATATTTTAATTTCTCTGTATCTTTTTGCTCTATAGCAGTTAGTAAAAGCTTATAACTTGCTTGAAACGTATCATTATAACTTACAATATTCTGATGCGTGTACATAATACGAGTTTTAAAATACATGAACCAAAAATCGGCATTCTCTATTGCATCCCGTTGATGCTTAATCATGTTTGCTTGTAAATCACCATTTATAGAACTTATTTTACTTAAATCTGTCAGCTGTTGATTACTGATTGTATTGGCATATGAATCCATTGTAAGGATATTTGCCACCATTTTTCCCATTACTTCTTTAAATTCACCAGGACCAAGGGAATAGTTCTTCAAACTTTCTTGCTGTTGGGACACAGTTTGTTCTGCTGCCAAAGTATGAAGTGGAATTACATTACTCGCTGCCATTCCCGTAATGATTGTTGACAAAATAATTTTCTTATATAAATTCTTATTCATCTTTTTCACCTACTCTTTCACATGCATCACATATTTTATTAAATTCATAAGCTTCTATTCTTTACTTCAAATGAATTATGATTATTGCAAATAAAACAACATATTAAAATAGAGGTTCTCATACTTTCTTATTCTATAATCTTTATTAAGTTTCATAACTATATAGGAAGTCTCCTGCTCAAACTTGAACAGGAGACTCACATTATATGTTCTTCAAAAAGGAAACTCAGTATATTATATTTTTCATTACTTCGGCAATTTCTTGAAGTAATATTATTATTTCAAGAAAGAAATCTCACTACTTTGAATATTTTCAGCATACTTTCTAATCTGCTCCCAATGATCCTTCGCTGTATCCAGATCTGCTGTTATATCCATAGCAAGGAATTCTGGGTCAACAGCTTTAGCACTCTTAATCAATGCGTCATATTTTGTTCCCATTCCATCCCACGCAGTCTTTATATTTTCAAGAGAAACAATAGCTTTATCAATTGTATCTGTTAAATTTTTAATATCACTTTGCACTATCGTTAACCTAGCTGACTGTAGTTGCGCCATTGAAATATTTTGTGTTAGCGTTATAATTTCTTCTTGTGCCTTGATTATCTGCTGCTGCGATGAAACTACTCCGTATATCCCGCCTCCTAATATAGGTGCACCAAAGGGCGCAAAAGGTGAAAGAACTAAATATGCACCAGCAGCAGTTGCAACCGACGATGCAATATAAATTTTGTTATTCTCATCGATTACTGCTTTATTTGTTTCGATTTGTTTCTGAAACAGTGGAATTCCAGCTTCTTGACCAGTTAAAATATTTACGATTTCTTCAGCATTCCCTTTTAAATTTTGTGTATCTTTTTCTAATTTGCCGCGAAAGCTTTTTAAATCCTCCACTAATTTGGTCACTTGATCTTTATTCTGTGAAACTTCACCATTCAACTTTGTAAGCAAAGCTGTTAGTTTGACTGGATCATTTTTATATTGTAATAAATAACGAGAATAATTTTGGAATTTTGTATCATAACTGATAATATTTTGATTCGTCGTAACTATCCCTGATTTCAAATTATTTAACCAGTATGTTGCATTTTCTCTAGTAAGATTTTGGTTGGCTTTAATGTCTGTTTTTAACTTATCGCCAACTGAAGGTAAACCATCCAAATTAATATCTGCTTGTTTAAGAATAGTTAAAGCATACAGGTCCATTACCAACATATTGGATTTAGTGTCCTTCATCGCATGATCAAGCCCTGTTGGTCCAAGGTAATAACTAGGGTATTTAAGGTCTTGATTTGCATAAATAGGTGCTGGTTCCTCTGCCGAGGCATATGATGGCATAATGCCACCCGCTACGATTGTTGCTATTAATGTAGATAAAGCCATTACTTTATAAGGTTTTTTCATCACATTTTTCTCTCCTCATATGATATTGTTAAGAATTATAGTTCTTCATTCTACAAATTTCATCCTGTTACTTTTATTTTTGTAACACTCTCTTGATATTCCGTTGTTTGTTTTTTCAATTCATCCGTAAACTGTTTGAGTTCTTTTAATCGTGCTTGTAATGAATTAGAATCTATTTTCGCATCAGTATTAAGACTTGTCCCCGTTTCAGTCACTATGTTATTAAAGGTGTCCCAACTACTTACTAGATTGTCAAAACTCTGAGTTTGCTTTTTAACTGTTCTTGTAAGGTTATTTAATTGCTGCTCAATAAGTGTCATTTGAGTTGCTTGCACTTCAATATTCGCTAAATTTTGTACCAATTGAATTAGTTTCTGTTGCTTCTGAGCAATAGCTTTATTCAGTTCTGTTACTTTATCATTTGTAAGTTGTCCATATTGGTTATAAACTGCTTCCAAATTAGACACGTCTACAGTTTTATCCTTAACTCCATCTTTCAAAATATTAATAATCGACTTTGTAATATTTAAAGAGCCGTCTAGATTTTCTTTTGGTAGAGCTAGAAGTTTTTCAAAATCTTCTTGAATGTCTGCATTAAGGTGTCCAATTTCCGTTCTGAATTTTTCAATGTCTCCGTTTGAACCCTTATAAGATTCAAACGCTCTGCTAACTTTACTAGAAAAATTATTACTATCTTCAACCAATTCGTTTTTAGAATAGTTTAAGTCTTCTGAAGTTATTTTCATATTATACTGAATTCTTTGCACGTCACCTTGAAGTAAATTAAAAATACGTACAAATAATGCCTTTGCTTCCGAATCTTCATTCATTTTTCCAGCTAGTTCAACTAATTTATTGTAATAATTTGTAAATCTCATTTCGAAACTCTGTATGTCTTGATTTACAACGAATAATTTGTGGTTATTTACATCCAGGTAGTCTCGAACATGGTTTCTTACAGTACCTTGATCAGTTGTTATTCCATATATAGTATTTACATCAAGGTCTGGTTGCTGTAATATGATTAGCCCATATCCTTGAATTAATGGCGTCTGTGATCCTAATGTCGTAATCGAATTTGATAACCTATCCATAGCAGGTCCAAGTATACTACTTGGTTGTAAATAAGTTGTCTTACTTTCTGCGAAAGTATTTACAGGCACGAAACAACTGGTAGATACTGCTGTAGCTAATAACCCTGCTACTAACGTTTTTTTCATAGTAATTCCTCCTATCAATTGGTGTTTTTTGATAAAAGAGTTAGACTAATTTTTAAATGTTTCATTTTTATTTCTATGAAAACTAGTCTTAAAACTTTTTATCGTTATAGATTGTTACAAAGATGTTAATTGTGGGAATCTGATTACAGATTATAAATACTTGTACATAATGCCCTACTATAAACTTATTCCCTAAGAAGTTACATAAAAGACACGTCGAAGTTAAACTTGATTTTGTCTCTCATACACTGTAACGATCTTATGCCCTTATTAAAACATTATGTTTTTACCAAGTAAATCATAAAATTTTGTTTATCACCAAATTGTTATTTAATATTCAGATAATAAAATTTAATAATAATTATATTAATAAAAATGTTGTAAACCTATTTATTATGAGAGTTATTAATTTTCATTTGATATTTCTATTAAAATTATAGTTATTATAATTTAATAAAGGTTTTTATTTCCA
>NZ_JBAWSX010000016.1:32052-98243 GCF_037104725.1 Bacillus bruguierae
AAAATGTTTTTGATATAACAAAATACTATTCTGTATAAAGGTTCCCTATATTTGGGTATGTAAAATTGCATAAAAATAGGGCGTAATTTACACTGTAATAATCTATTTTTTCACAGAATAATTATTTATATTATTATTTTGAAAGCAATGAATATATAAACTTACCACTAAAGGAACTAGTTTATTATGAAGAATGCCTCACCATTTTGATAACCCGTTAATACAAAATAAAGCGAAGCTATGAAAATACAAAAACCCCGAACCATAGACTTTTAAGCGTCCACGACTCGAGGTATAGTTTAATTAGAAAAAAATTTCGTTTATAATTTTCAAATCATACAATACTTATTTTAAATCATCTATCGAAAATGCACCTGGCAACAATTGTTCAACTGTTACTTCTTTTTCATCGCCTTTTTGATTCGTCAATAATACTGGCATTTGCGGATCACAAAATTCTGCAATAACTTGTCTGCAAGCTCCGCATGGTGAAATAGGTCCATCCGTATTACCTGTGATCACCAAATAACTGAAATCACGTTCTCCTTCTGACACTGCTTTAAATATCGCTGTTCTCTCGGCACAATTACATAAACCATAAGATGCATTTTCTATGTTACAACCTGTATAAATTTTACCATCTTTCGTAACGAGTGCCGCTCCAACAGGGAACTTTGAATACGGAATATAAGCTTTTGATAACATCTTTGTAGCTTCTTCAATATATTTTTGTTTATCCATATCATTTCCTCCTCAAAGTAAATGCGATTCTATTTAGTATTAATCAGTGATAACAGTATGGATTAATTTTGGAGCTTCAGCTTTTTCTGAAATAGAAATATTTTCATAGATTTTCGCTTTTACCTCTTCAACATCTTCACGATTTGCATAAATCGTAACTAATGGCTCCCCTTCTTTTACAGCGTCACCAACTTTTTTACGTAACATTAAGCCAACAGCTAAGTCAATTTCATCTTCTTTTGTTGCTCGCCCTGCACCTAGAAGCATCGCAGCAATACCAAATTCGTCTGCAACAATGTTAGATACAACACCTGAAGTTCTAGCTGGAACATCAATTACATATTTCGCTTGTGGTAATTTTTCTGGCTGATCAACAATCGAACTGTCTCCGCCTTGATTACTTAAGAATTGTTTGAACTTTTCAATTGCTTTTCCATTTTTCATGACTTCTTTCAACATTTCACGTGCTTCTTCTAACGTATTTGCTTTTTTAGCAAGTACAACCATTTGACTTCCTAATACTAGTACCAATTCTGTTAAATCTGCTGGCCCTTCTCCTTTTAATGTATCAATTGCTTCTTTCACTTCAAGCGCATTACCAATTGCAAAGCCAAGAGGTTGTGACATATCAGAGATAACAGCCATTGTTTGACGACCAACATTGTTTCCGATTCGCACCATTGCATGAGCTAATTCAATTGCATCTTCTTCTGTTTTCATAAATGCACCGGCACCTGTTTTTACATCAAGGACAATCGCATCAGCACCAGCTGCGATTTTTTTACTCATAATAGAACTTGCGATTAATGGAATTGAGTTTACCGTTCCTGTCACATCACGCAAAGCATATATTTTTTTATCAGCAGGTGTTAAATTTCCAGTTTGTCCAATAACTGCAACTTTATCACGGTTTACGATGTCAATGAATTGTTCTTTCGTAATTTCAACATGGAAACCTTCTACTGCTTCTAATTTATCAATTGTTCCACCTGTATGTCCTAAACCGCGCCCAGACATTTTCGCAACAGGTACATCTAAAGCTGCCACTAACGGCCCTAAAACTAATGTTGTTGTATCACCAACACCGCCAGTTGAATGTTTATCTACTTTAACCCCTTCAATCTCTGATAAATCAATCGTTTCTCCAGATTCAACCATTGCCATTGTTAAATCTGCACGTTCACGGTCAGACATATCTTGGAAAAAGATAGCCATCGCCAGTGCACTCACTTGATAATCAGGAATTGTTCCATCTGTATATCCTTTAATAAAAAATTGAATTTCTTCTGTTGTTAGTTCTTTACCGTCACGTTTTTTCGCAATGATATCTACCATTCTCATCTTGATCACCAATCCTTTTTATTTTTAATTATTAAAAATAAATCCTGTTAAACTCTTAATATATTAAGCCAACAATAGCCGCTGATAAAAAGCTTACTAGTGTTGCCCCGAACAGTAATTTCAAACCAAATCTTGCGACAACATTTCCTTGTTTTTCATGTAAACTTTTAACAGCCCCAGCGATAATGCCGATAGAAGAAAAGTTTGCAAACGAAACAAGAAATACTGACAAGATAGCAGTTGTTCTTCCTGTAAAATGAAAATTTCCTTGAGCTAAATTTGTCATTGCTACAAATTCATTCGATACAAGTTTTGTTGCCATAATACTACCAGCGTCAACAGCTTCATGCCATGGAATCCCTACAATAAAAGCAAATGGGGCAAATACATATCCAAGAATTTCTTGGAATGAGATTCCGATTGCTCCTTTAAAAATAGCATTAATGAAAGTGATTAAAGCAACGAATCCAATTAGCATAGCAGCTACTGTAATCGCAACTTTAAAACCATCTATTATATATTCCCCTAACACTTCAAAAAAGGTTTTTTTCTCTTCTTCTTGTACTTCTAAAATGTCTTCTTCCTCAGTAACCTCATAAGGATTAATAATAGAAGCAATAATAAATCCGCCAAACAAGTTCAGCACTAAAGCGGTTACAACATACTCCGGTTTTAATAACACCATATATGATCCCACTATAGACATAGACACCGTTGACATCGCAGACGCACATAGAGTATATAATCTTCTTTCACTCAATAAGCCTAACTGTTTCTTAACAGAAATGAATACCTCTGATTGTCCTAAAATCGCTGAAGCTACAGCGTTATATGATTCAAGCTTTCCCATTCCATTTACTTTACTTAAAACGAGACCTATGTATTTCACAATGAATGGCAATACCTTAATATGTTGTAAAATACCAATTAAAGCTGAGATAAATACAATTGGCATTAATACACCTAAAAAGAATGAAAACTCATTTTTATTTACTAAACCGCCAAATACAAAATTGACACCATCAGCAGCGTACTTTAACAATTGTCCAAATCCGTCTGCGATACCGCTTATTAGGATGTTCCCTGCACTTGTATTTAATAGCAAAAACCCTAAAATAAACTGCAGAACAATCATCGTTACAATAGGACGGAATTTCACTTTACTTCGATTATTACTAGCAAGCCATGCGATACCTAAAATAATAATGAGACCTAGAATACCAATTATGTACTTCATAACATTCTCCCTCCTTTTCGTATCCGCTTACATATTTTGTTTTATTAAAGTTACAGCAATAGATACACTATGCTTTTTCAACAATCTGTGTATCTATTACTTGCAACTGTTTATCGATTAATAATTACCTGTACCGCCGTTTGTGTCATTTAGCACAATTGCAACACTAGCACTTGCTCCAATTCTAGAAGCACCAGCTTCCACCATTTTCTCTGCATCTTCTCTTGTACGAACTCCACCAGATGCTTTTACACCAACGTTTTCCCCAACAGTTTTGCGCATTAATGCAATATCTTCCGCAGTTGCTCCGCCAGTTGAGAATCCAGTTGAAGTTTTTACAAAATCAGCACCAGCTTTTACAGCTAATTCACATGCACGAACTTTTTCTTCATCTGTTAATAAGCAAGTTTCAATAATAACTTTTACAAGTGCTTTTCCTTTTGCAGCTTGCACAACTTCATAAATATCCTTTTCCACGAATTCATTATCTCCATCTTTTAAAGCACCGACATTGATTACCATGTCTACTTCAGTTGCACCTTTTGCAATTACATCTTTTGTTTCAAATACTTTTGTTTCAGTTGTGTTTGCACCTAAAGGGAAACCAATTACTGTGCAAACATCTACATCATGTCCTGCTAATTCTTCAGCTGCTAATTTCACCCATGTAGGATTAATACAAACAGAAGCGAAATTATATTTCTTTGCTTCTTCTAAAACTTTTAAAACATCTTCTTTCGTCGTATCCGGTTTCAAGATTGTATGATCAATTAATTTTGCAATGTTCATGTTCTTCACTCCTTATATCTTTTAACACCTTCATTCTAACTCTTGTTTGAACAAATGTAAACATACTTTTGAAATTTTGTTCATAACTCTTAAAAAAGATCTCTCAAATGAATTTTTGAGAGATCTTTTGTTCCTAATCTTTTTGATAATGCAACAATTCTTTTGCAGTATGTTGATCAATAATCAACACATTCGCATATCCGCCTCTTAACGCACCGTCGATTGCCTTTACTTTTCTAGCCCCTCCTGCAACTAGAATTGAACGCTCTTTTAAGCGCAGTTCCTCTAAATCAATGCCAATTGTACGTTTATTTATTTCTTCACTACAAATATTCCCATTTCCATCAAAGAAACGTGAACAAATGTCACCAACTGCTTTTGCTTTTAATATGTTCATCTCATTTTGATTTAAGTAGCCTAATCGGAATAATAAAGCCTCATCCCTAACAGTTCCGACAGTAAAAATAGCTATATTAGCTTGTTTTCCCATCTCAATAATATGATGAATATGTCTATCTTGCTCTACTAATTCCTTTGTAACTGCATTATCAAATATTACTGGAAGTGGGAGGTTTCTTGGAGTTGTTTGGAAGGCATCTGCAAATAAGGTTATTGTTTCATTCGCATACGTATTTACACTTGAATGGCTAATGCCTCCTTTTAATTGGACAACTTCCACCCCCTTCACATGCTGAGGAATAATTTTTCTAGAAACTTCATACATAGTCGTCCCCCAGCTCACACCAACAATATCACCATTTGTAACTGTCTTCTCCATATACTCAGCAGCATACTTACTAATATACTCCGTAATGGCCGTGTACTCTGGTACAGGGGAAAATACGACATGCGCTTCTAATAAATTATATTTTTCTTTAAGTAGGTTACCTACATTATCTAAATCAGCAAATGGATCCGCTATATGAATTTGAACAAACCCTTTTTCTTTCGCATATTTTAACAGTCTTGAAATGGTTGGTCTGGAGATATTCAATTTATTAGCAATTTCTTGTTGACTATAATCGGACTGGTAATATAACCTTGCAACTTCAACGCTCAATTGTTGTTTTTCTTTATCCATATTCGTTATTTCTATACCCCTTCCAAACTTATTCTATCTTAATGGCATCATAACATTTCATGTTGTAAAATTCGACTATCTAAAGTTAGAAATAAATATACCTCTTATCACTACAAAAATCCAAAACCGCGCTTTTATGTCACTTCATTATTTTAGTTTAAATATGTTAAATTCAAAATAAAAAACATGCAACTGCACCATTAAGAATACAATTGCATGTTTCTACTACATTACTAAAATTTCTTTGAAACTAGACGCCATGGGTGAACATTGGCATGAAATATCTTATTAGAAACAGCAGGATCATAACTCGCTAACTCTTTAGCTTCTTCAAGACTCTCCACTTCCACGATAATCAGACCTCCTGTATCATCCATGAACGGACCTCCAGCTATCACCTTTTCCTTTCTGTGCTGGGTCCAATATACTTTATGTTCTTCTAAATCCTGTTCCCAAATGTGTTTTCCTTTCTCCCAATTTTCTCCTTGTGTAAACAAAATAGCAAAATAGTTCATTTTTATACGCTCCTCTATTATTAGAGTAAATTTAAGAACACGTTAGAAGATGAGTTCTTCGAATTCCCTAGATGCGTTTGTAAGTTATTCATATTGGTTCTTTAATTATTAACACCGTGTCCAAATGTCTAATTACATTTTTAATTATATTAAGCACCATGCTCGATTTGCTTCTTTATTTTTTTCTTATGTCGTTTCCAGTTCACCAGTTTCCTAACTGTTCCTAACATACCTGTTGGAAGCCCTAATAAGACAATGATATACAATAAACCAAGAAAAATTGTCCATCGTTCAAAGATTGGATACTGCGCAGCAAGCTCTGACAAATAGTATTTCAACGATTCAATGATTCCTGCCCCTATTATCCCCCCTACTAATGTCCCAATGCCACCAATTGTTGTCATTAATAAGGCATTCAATGTCATGTCAATTGAGAAAACGGTCGTATTTACAAAGCGAAGTGTAATAACAAATAAGGCGCCGCTCACAGATGCTACAATTCCAGCTACAACACTCGCAATTACTTTATAGTGAAGGATTTTATAACCAAGTGCTTCCACACGTTGTTCATTTTGCGAAATCGCTTTCAATACTTTTCCAATTGAAGATTTCGTAAACAATTGTAGTAATAAAAAAATAATCACTAAACTTATTAATGTAATATAGTAAAATGTGAAGCGATCTCGAAATATATCAGGTACACGGAATGTAAAACCATCTCCCCCATGCGTGACGGTTCTCCACTTTTCAGCGAGCACAAAGAATAATTGAGAAATTGCAAGTGTTAGCATCGCATAAAAATGACTTTTTAATCGTAAGGAAAGCATACCAATTATATAACTAATAACCGCTGATAAAGTGACTGCTACTATAATCCCTATTAAAAAACTTGATATCGATGCCTCTTGTCGATCGAATAAGAGTGCGACACAATATGCGCCAATTCCAAAGAACATACAATGTCCAAATGAAACAATTCCTGTATAACCTAATAGAATATCAAAGCTCATCGCGAATATTGCGAAGATGAAAATTTGTGTAAACAAGATTAACATACTCCTTGAATCGTTTAAAAAAGGAAATATGATAAAAAAGAAAAGAACTGCACCTCCAAAATACAAACTAATTCGATTAGATAATGTGTTCATAACAATCTCACCCCTTTTCACCAACAATTCCTGTCGGCTTAACTAATAAGACGAATAACAGCATCAACATGTTTATCGCAAGCGATAAATCAGGGACATAATACGCTGTAAAAGCTCCTGCTAATCCAACGATTAAGGATGCGATTACCGAGCCTTGTACACTACCTAATCCACCAATGATTACAACGATAAAAGCTAAAATAGCATACTGCATCCCCATTTCGGCAAAAATAACGCCCGAATATGGTGCGAGAAGAAACCCACCTAACGCCGCCATTCCAGCTCCTAATAAAAATACGAAAGAAAAGATGGCCTTCACATTAATTCCAAGCGCTTGAACCATCTCTTTATCCATTACACCCGCACGAATCATAAGCCCAATTTTCGTTTTCCGAAGTAACAATACAAATCCGATGTAAACCAATAAACCGATTACAATAACAAATAAGCGATACTTGATTAATATGATTCCATCAAATGTAAAACTTCCTTGTAACCAATTCGGTAATTTAGCTCCTATCGGATTTGGTCCCCAAAATACTTTTATACACTCACTCAACACGAGCATGCCACCAAGTGTAACGAGCAGCTGACGAACATGATTTCCATAAACAGGACGAATGAGAAATCTTTCTAATATCAAGCCAAGGAACATACCAACTACAATCGCACCAAGTAATGCAAACATGAAACTACCTGTTACTTGAAACAACCACACCCCAGTAAAGGCGCCCCATGCAAATAGCCCGCCATGAGCGAAATTAAGAACGTCCATTAAACCGAAAATAAGTGTTAAGCCAGATGCTAATAAAAAAATAAGTACACCTGTCGAAACACCATTTACAAATAAATTAACTAACACATCCACGTTTTTCACCTCTCCCATATAAAGTGAAACTTCCATCAGTGGGGGTTTTCTTCATCCCCCACTGATGGTTAGTTGAACGAATCGGGCTTTTACGGACAGTTATCCCCCCACCTATCTTCTTCGCGCTTCTCAAAATCTTGAGGTGGGGTCTTACTGTCCATTAATGCGGGATAAAGGTTAAGAAATCCCTAAATATTTATGACACGTTTCCTTATTTTCCTTCAGCTCACTCATCGGACCATTATGCACAATTTTCCCATTATCCATAATGTAAAAATAATCACCAATTTGACTGGCCATCATAAAGTTTTGTTCGACAAGTAAAACAGTTGTTTTTTCCTTCATTTTCAAAATTGAGATCATCAACTTCTCGATCATGATTGGTGACAAACCTTTACTAGGCTCATCAATAAGCAGTAGTCCTTCGCCATTAATGTAGGCTCTTGCGATAGCGAGCATTTGCTTTTGTCCTCCACTTAATAACCCACTCTTTTTCTGCCAAAATTGTTTTAAGTCTGGAAAAAGATCCAGCATCCATTCCACTTTTTCATCTGTTTCTTCATTTTTTTTCGTTTGAGCAAGAGCAAATGTTTCTTCAACCGTTAAGTCGTAAAATATCCCTTGATTTTCCGGTACATACCCCATACCTTTTCGCGAAACCATATGTGTTGATAGCCCGTTTACTTTCTCACCGCCAAAATAAACAGCTCCGTTAGAAATTGTATGAAATCCCATTATAGAGCGCAGCGTTGTCGTTTTCCCTGCTCCATTTCTTCCAAATAAAACTGTAATTGTCCCTTCCTCTACTCCAAAAGAAACACCTTGTAAAATATGAAACTGATCTAAATATGTTTCGATATTATCCACTTTTAATAGTGTCACTGTATAATCCCCCTAAATAGGCAGTCTGCACACGTTCATCCTTCATAATCTCTTCTGGTAATCCTTCAGCTAATAACTCTCCCTGAAATAACACAACGAGATGATCAGATAAACGAAGAACCATATCCATTTTGTGCTCAATTAATACAATCGTTTTTTTACGATCATTTTTTATATTTTCAATCACTTGTAGAATAGCGGGAACTTCTTCAATAGAAATACCAGCTGTCGGTTCATCTAACAACAACAGATCAGTTTTTAGTGCTAAAAGCATTGCAAGTTCCAATTTTCTCTTTTCTCCATGAGCTAAATCTTTTGCAAGTACTTCTTCCTTTTCATTCAGCAACACAGCCTCAAGTAAATGGCGTGCTTCTTCTTGTTGTTGCTTATATCGAGAAGGCCGCGGGAAGAAACGATAATAATCTTTCGCATAAGACTGTACACCGAGCCGAACATTTTCAAGAACCGTTAATTCTGGAAAAATGTTTGTAAGCTGAAAAGAACGTCCCATACCAAGACTTGTTCGATCTGGAATCGATAGTTTTGTAATGTCACGTTCCTTAAAATAAATCTCTCCTTTTGTCGGAGAAAGTTGACCACTTAACAAATTAAAAAGGGTGGTTTTTCCTGCTCCATTTGGCCCGATAATGGAAATAAACTTTCCTTTTGATATCACCAAATTTACATCTTTAATAACATGATGTTCTCCAAACGAAACATAAAGATTGCGAGTCTCTAACAATTTCTCCACATTATGTCCTCCTCACAAAGGATTCCTGTATATATAAATACAAATTGAAAAAATGACATAAAAAACCCTCAGTGGATGTTTCATTCATCACTCAGAGATATACTAGCTATTATCTCCCATATTTCTTCTTTTCCTCTAAATCTTACACAAGATAAGAAGCTATCCATTCCTTTATAATCAATTGACTCTACTAGATAATTTGTATATCTCTGATTTTTTCTAATTATTCTGATTATTTATTACGAATTGGCGGTTCTGTTTCTGTCATTTTTAATTCCCGCTCTAAAACTGGAACCGGATAATCGATCCCATCTTGTTTTTTCAATGTAATCGAATAAAGCGTTTGCAAAGCTTGATGATCTTTCGCACGGAATTTCATTATACCTTTTGGTGTTTCAAATTCCATTCCTTCCATTTTCTTAATGAGCGTATCGACATCAGTATCACCTTTTGTTTTCTTTAAGGCCTCAACGATTGAAATAGCAGCTGACATCCCACCAGCTGTAAACAAGTCTGGAACAGCACCATGAAATCGTTTTTTATGTTCTTCTACTAACCAATCATTTACTTTATTTTTTGGAAGCGTATGATAATACACTGAAAATCCTTGCATGCCAACTAACACATCCATCGTTTTTAACGCTGAAATATCAGGTGCACCCGTTGAAATTTTAATGCCTTGCTGCTCCACATTCATATCTTTTAATTGCTTCCATGGGGAATTTGAACCTGCCCAAACAATAAATAAATAATCTGGTTTTGAGCTTATAATATTTTGAATATTTGCCGTAAAATCAGTAGAGTTCGCATCAGCATATTGCTCATTTACAATGTTTGCGCCTAACTTCTTTGCTGCATCTTTAAATGCCGCAATCCCTTCTCTTCCGAATGCATTGTCTTGTGCTAGCGTCGCAATCTTTACATCTTTCTTAGCAATTGATGCTGCACCAGCAATTGCATCTTGAGATGAATTTCGTCCTGTTCTAAAAATATATTTATTCCAGTTCTTTCCCGTAATACTATCAGCTACAGCTGGCTCAACAACCATTATTTTTTCATATTCTTCAGCCAATGGTAAAACTGCTAACGTATCACTTGAACTAGATGAACCAACTAAAAAATCTACTTTATCTTCTTCTAATAGTTTCGTAGCCTTCTTAACAGCTACATCTGCTTTTGTTTCCGTATCTTCTACAACAAACTTAATCTTTTTCCCTTCTACTTTTCCTGTTCCACCTGTTGCATAATCCAAGCCAAGTTCAAATCCATTTACTGTTTGCTTTCCATACGATTCAAGCGGTCCAGTTAACGAGGCAAGAACACCTACCTTAACTGTTTCCTCATTATTTGTACTTGCTTTCTTGCCAGAGCACCCAGCTGACACAAGCAGTGAACCAAGTATACAACCTGTACACACCATCTTTAGCCACTTACGTTTTTTCACTAACATCATAATTCCCCCCTATCATTTACCTTCCTAGAGAATTGAATACACTGAAGCGAAACACTCGTAATAATGACATTTATCAACTGCTACCATGAAATCAAATTTCTTAAAGTATCTCTAACTTCTCTAACTTTTCCCAAATACCTTCCAGTTCATTGATAAATATTTACTAAGAAAAAGTTATATCTTAAATAAAAAAGGAATGACCAAAAAATTAGTCATTCCCTCTCTATTAAAATATTCTTCTGAAAACACTCGTACATAAACCTTACAACTCAACTTGTTCCAAACTCTCTAGCTCTTTCTTCAGTGTCGTCTTATCTAAATTCTCTCCAATAATTACAAGGTTTGTAGGGAAACCAAAATCCTGTTCCAATAAAGATGGCACACCAAATGAGTATTGCAGCAAGGTTGGGTATTTATCACCATGAAATTTCACAAACCCTTTTACACGATAAATTCCCTCAGGTAGATTAGAAAGCCACTCGTACAAATTGTCCTGATCAATTGATTTTGTAAATGAATAGGTCATAGTTTGAATATGTAAATGCTGTTTCACATGTAACTTTTCATGATTTTGGCTACTTGCTAGCTTTACCTCTTCGAAATCCTCTAAGGATATATTACAATACTGTGTTTCGTATAATTTTGCATGTCTATTTATTAACGCTACTTCCTCAACAATCCGTTTCTTATCTTCACCCTTAAGCAAATCTGATTTATTGATAAGAATATGACTTCCATACTTCATTTGTTCGTTTAAAAGTTGTTGTACGCTTTTACTTAATGTTTCAAGGTTTAACCACCTGATTGCATCTAATACAACAATAATTGACTTCACCTCAATATAGGGAGCTAAAATAGGTGAGAGACAAGCGTCTAATACCTCAATCGGATGAGCAACTCCAGTTGTTTCTATATAAACTACATCCGGTCTCTCCTCTTGATATAAGGAATGTAGCTGAATTTCTAATTCATCTTTCATCGTGCAGCAAATACAACCTTTTAAAAGTTCTCTTAAAACATTTTCTCGTCCTACAATATCTGTATCTACGGAGTATTCACCTATTTCATTCATTAGTACTGCAACTTTTCGATTTTTCTTCTTTTCCGCTAATAATAGATTTTGAAGCAGCGTTGATTTCCCGCTCCCTAAAAACCCACCTAAAATATGAATTTCTACTTTGTTCATATGATTAACTCTCCATTTCTTTGTTTTTAACTATATACATACAAGTTGAAAAACAGACATAAAACCCTTTCTTTTTAAAGTAGGCGAGAGGATCTGGCCATGCATAGAAACGGTCAAGTCCTTTTCCTGCCACGTACGGTGGTAAAACAAAGCGTGAAAACGAGTGCGAGTCACTTTTTGTTTACATAGCAGCGACTTATATACTTTACATCACCGTCTACAGCAAAATTATCACGTTTTATTATTCTAGTAAATTCAATTTTATTTGTAGACAACACACAATTATTCCTGTAACGGATTAAGCCTATTCGCTGCCTATCAAATTTAACGATACCATTTATTATCATTATTAATTATACTTTAACAGCAGAAAAGGCCACTTTTAATGAAGTGACCTTTTCTGTTTATTGAGAATAATTGAATATCCCTATTTACTGTACGTCATATCCTTGATCTTCAATAGCTTCTTTCATTTGTTCCACATTTACTTTTGCTTCATCATATTCTACGTTTACAGTTCCTTCTTGCAAGTGTACTTCTACATGTTGTACCCCTGCTAACTCTGAAAGTACATTTGTTACTGCCATTTTGCAATGATTACAAGTCATTCCTTGTACGTTTAATGTAATAGTCATATTAAATTCCTCCATTTCATTCATTTATATTTTAACGCGTTTCAAACGAAGTGCGTTCGTCACAACAGATACAGAGCTAAATGCCATCGCTGCTCCGGCTACCCAAGGCTCTAGTAACCCGCATGCTGCCACTGGAATACCGATTGCGTTATAGAATAAAGCCCAAAACAAGTTTTGACGAATATTTTTCATTGTCTGACGACTTAACTCAATTGCTTTTGGTATATGTGATAAATCACCGCCAACTAAAGTAACATCTGCAGTTTCAATTGCGACATCTGCACCCGTTCCAATCGCCATACCAATATTAGATTTCGCAAGAGCCGGGGCATCATTAATACCGTCACCCACCATCGCGACATACTTTCCTTGTTTTTGTAAATCCTCTACAATTTTAGCTTTATCTTCTGGTAATACTTCCGCAAATACATGGTCAATACCAACTTGCTTTGCAATTGCTTCAGCGGTACGTTTATTATCACCCGTTACCATGTATACTTCAATTCCCATTTGTTTAAGTGTTTGAATTGCGGTCTTTGAACTTTCTTTTACTGTATCAGCCACAGCGATTATTCCAGCAAGTTCTCCATCAATTGCGACAAGCATCGCTGTTTTACCTTGAAGCTCTAGTTCTTTCATCATTTCTTCATGTTGTGAGATTTCTACTAATTGTTCATTCATCAACTTGCGTGTACCTACAAGAACCTTCTTGCCTTCAATGTTTGCTTCAATGCCATGACCCGGAATTGCTGAAAAATGCTGCAGTTCTTTTAATTCTATCTCATGCTGTTTTCCATACTCAACAATTGCATGCGCTAATGGATGCTCGGAGGCACTTTCAGCCGAAATCGCATAATGGACCATGCCTTCTTGAAATTGTAACACGTCTGTAACTTCTGGTTTCCCTTTCGTTACAGTTCCTGTTTTATCTAATAAGACTGCATTTACTTTATGTGTTCCTTCTAGATATTCACCTCCTTTAAAAAGAATCCCTTTTTCTGCTCCTTTTCCTGTACCAACCATAATCGAAGTTGGTGTAGCAAGCCCTAATGCACACGGACAGGCGATTACTAAAATCGCAATTCCTACTTCCAATGCTTTTGACAAATCTCCCGGTGTGATAAAGAAATACCATACTAAGAAAGCTATGAAAGCAATTGCGACAACGATCGGAACAAAAATACCCGAAATAATATCTGCTAACCGTTGAATTGGTGCTTTAGAACCTTGTGCTTCTTCAACAATTTTAATAATGCCGGCCAATGCTGTGTCTTTTCCAACTTTTTCAGCTTGAATCGTCAGCAATCCGTTTGCATTAATAGTCGCGCCGATGACTGAATCTCCTTCTTTTTTATCTACCGGAATAGACTCTCCAGTAATCATAGATTCATCGACAGAAGATACCCCCGAAATTACAATACCATCTACGGGTATTTTCTCCCCTGGCTTTACAATAATCCTATCTCCAATCACGACATCTTCAAGCGATACTCTTACTTCTTGACCATTCCGCACAACAAGCGCATCTTTCGCCTGTAAACTAAGTAATTTAGAAATCGCTTCCGTTGTCCGTCCTTTTGCCATTGTTTCAAAATACTTCCCGACTAAAATTAACGTAATTAACACTGCACTTGTTTCAAAATATAGATCAGGAACATATTCAGGATTCCCTACTGTTTTCAATGTTTCATATAGACTGTAGAAATAAGCTGCTGATGTTCCTAAGGCGATTAACACGTCCATATTGGCACTTTTATTTCGAAGAGCACGATAAGCTCCTACATAGAAGTGTCCCCCAATATAAAACTGAACTGGTGTTGCTAATAAAATTTGAAACCATGGATTCATAAGAATATGCGGCATTGGTAATCCGGTATCAAATGGCATATGTCCAAGCATTGTATAAAGTAAAGGCAAGGACAAAAGAATCGAAATAATAAGTTGACGCTTTTTCTCCTTAATCATTTCTTGTTTTCTTTCCGAACGCTCTGCATTTTCGTTACGTATTTGCCCTTTATATCCAATTTTCTTTATTTTTTCTAAAATACTTTCTGTAGAAACTAAACCTTCATTATATTCTACAATGGCGCTATTCGTAGCTAAATTAACAGTGGCATGCGAAACGCCTTCCATTTTACTTAATACTTTTTCAATTCGAGTAGTACAAGCGGCACATGTCATCCCTTCAATATCAAGGGTAACTTTTTCTGCTGATACACTATACCCTAACTTCTCAATTCTCTCTTTTATATTCGAAATTTCTTGCTGAGACGGGTCATATTTAATACTTGCTTTTTCCATTGCTAAGTTGACGTTAGCTTCTACCCCATCCATTTTATTTAGCACTTTTTCAATACGAGTAGCACAAGCGGCACATGTCATTCCTGTTACTCCAAGCGTAACATGTTTTTGATTCTCCATTTTACTCCCTCCTATTTTGAAAACTGCTTAATTACATTCATTAATTCTTGAATCGATTCTTCCCCATTCCCCTCATGAATTGCCTTTGCAACGCAATGCTTTGTATGGCGCTCCAATAAAGAAAAACCTACCTTATTTAACGCTGCGTTAATCGCTGAAATTTGAATTAAAATATCAACACAGTAACGGTTATCTTCTACCATCTTTTGTACACCACGTACTTGCCCTTCAATACGCTTCAAACGTTTCATCACACTTTGAATTTCCTCTTCTGTTCGAGGAACCATTTTTTGATCTATATGATTTCCTTCACAATGATCCATTGCTATCACCTCATGTATTGTCATTATCAATCTTTGTATACATTATACGGGTAGGGGGTATAAAAGGCAACTGGTTATAAGTATATTTTGGAAATTTTTTTGAACAACATATAGATTTTTTTATAAAGCATTCTCAATAGTTTAAAAGTTGCAATAGTAAAGAAAAGGGCAGAATACTTAAATAAGAAGGTTCATACCATCAATGTAAGGAGATGATTCTTTTGATTAGCCTCTTGGAAAACATATATAAAATATCAATAGCAATACTACTATTATGTTCATTTTTTTATGTTCGACAGTTCAAAAAAATAAGGCGAGAAAGAAAACTTTCCTTCTTTGAATCTGCAATTTATATAATATCTCAAATTGCAATTTTTTTATGGTTAGCAAGTTTTCTCCTTCTTAGATATGGTTCTTATTTTGCTAACGGGAGTTAATTTATTTATGCAATAATTTAATTTTGTATTTTTAAATTATATAATAGGATTCTCCTGGCCAGGGGAATCCTATTTTTTTTGCCCTAAGAATAAAGGAGTGTGTTTGCTTGAAAAAAGATGAGGCAATTTAACTTCGTTAATATCAGCTTTTGAAACCATTCATTATCTTCATGCTGTTAAAAAATAAAATACTGTACCCCAATTATTAGTTACGTCTAACAATTGGGGTACAGTTCATTTAAAGAGTTCCTTTTGTTTCATATATGCATATACATAAAACATATTTTACATTTAATACATACGATCCATTTTAATTTTCCGACATATATATAAATCCAAATTAAAAGCCTGACATAAACCCCTTTTCTTTTTAGGTGGTCGAGAGCGTCTGGCCATGCGTAGAAACGGTCAGGGCCCTCTTCTGCCACGTGAGAAGTTCAAACAAAGAGAGAGAAAGAAAGTAGCAGATTATTTTTTGTTCAGCATGGCGGCGACTTGTGTGTTAGAAATTCAAGTTGGATTTATATAGGTTGCTGCTAATTGGGGGTCAGCTGATATACGTGTAAAACTAGATCACAGCAATATATTATTTACCAATAAACATTTTTCAAGGATCTTCAAAAATAGTTTCATAACTCAAAGGATATGATACATATCCAGGGTTTGAAGGTCGTGGAAAAACCTTTGCATTAGCAATTGGTAATGAACATAAGAATAGTAACATTAAGATTGAAAAAGTTGTAGAAAAAGGGGATACAACACAAATTATCATCAAAAAAAACCTCCACATGTAGTATGTAAGGAGATTATCTCATGGGTTATTTATAAATGGCAGGTGGGGAATATTTGACGCTTACTTATAAATACAAACGGATTAAGGCAAACCTAAAAGACCTGAGTCAGGTACAACACCGACTCAGACCTTATCAGCTACCTAACGAAATAACCTATGTCTAACATTATGGGGTCACTTCACTATTATTGTACACTTCGTTTTCTCATAGTAGTTTTCCATCACGAAGTGTTAAAATTCGATCACATACATCAAGCATTTTTTCATCGTGTGTAATCATAATCGCTGCTTTTTTATTTTTCTTCACTTCTTGTTTCATTAATTCAACGACTTCTCTTCCACGTTTTGAATCAAGGCTAGCAGTAGGTTCATCAGCTAAGATTAAATCTGGGTTATTCATGAACGCACGAGCAATAGCTACACGTTGTTTTTCCCCACCTGAAAGTTGATTTGGATAATGATTTATTCGGTTTGATAATCCAAATGTTTCCAGTAATTTTTCTGCAAATTTACCAGCTTCTTTTTTATCTTTTCCCTTTAATTTAGCGATATACAGAAGTTGTTCCTTCACCGTTAAGAAAGGTACGAGGTTTGCGAATTGGAATATAAATCCGATTTTTCTTAAGCGAATATCTGTCATCTCTTTTTGTGATAATTTCGTTATGTTTTGATCAGAAATATAAACATTTCCTTTCGAAGGAGAGAGCAGTGCACCTGCAATGGAAAGCAAAGTACTTTTTCCTGAACCAGATGGACCAACAATGCCAATGAATTCTCCTTCCTTTACATCCAATGTAATTGGGTGTAAAGCTGTTACTTCTGTATCTCTTTCTCCATATACTTTACTTACTTGTTCGAGCTTTAATAATGATGATGCATTTTCCCATTTCACTCCCGTTACCATTACATGCCACCTCCAATTGCTTCTAATGCATCTATTTTCAATACATGATATAGAGAGAACAATGTACCTAATATACTAATTACAATAAAAATACCTGAAAATTGCGCGATTGTTGTTGCTGTTAATAAAAACGGCATACCAGCTGGCAAAACAGTCCGTACTGCAAGGACTAAACTGATGCTGATTACAAGGGAAATGCTAGTTAAAAATACAGCTTGTACAACTAAAGCCTTTACTAAATATGAATTTTTTGTTCCAATTGCTTTTAATACACCTAGTTGGTGTGTTTTTTGTAATGTAATGACATAGAAAAAAACGCCAATTAATAATGCTGCAATGACAATTAAAAACGCAATAATCATCGTTAATGTCCCTTGTTGTTCTTTATGACCTGGAATACCTTTCAATACTTCTTTTTTATCCACAACTTTTGCATTCTTAATTTCCTTATCCGTATTTAAAGCGATTACGTTATAATCTTTTTGATGTGGCATTGCAATGCTATCCCATACCTCTTCATTCATGCGAACAACAGGTGAATGGCTAAACATTTGATTTTCTGTAAATCCGACAACTTTGAACACTTTATTAGAAATAGGTTCTACAAGTTCGTCTCCAAGATTTACTCCTTTTTCTTTGATAGATTTATCCGCAATGATTTCATTGTTTTCTAAAGAGTTATGTTTCCCTTCAATTACTTTTGGAGCAATAAATGAATCTGGTTTACTTGAAAAAATAGCAACATCAACTTTTTTTGAACTTCCTTCTTTTTCAAGTGTTGACACTTTCATGTACATTGGAACTGCATCTTTTTCATCAACCTGCGCCAATATGTTATCAACATCTTCTTTTTTCATTTGAGAACGCAACAATTTACCCTCGGCATCATCGGATAATATAAATCTGTCTGCCTTCATTTCAATAATAGAAGAAGCACTATCATGAGATAAACCATTTGCTAAACCTGATATGATAAGTACAAGAAATGATAACAATATCATAATTATACCAACTAATCCGTATCGTAATTTCGATTTTTTTAATTCTTTAAGTGCTAAAAACATTAGGTTCGTTCCTCCTTGTTTCCTACTATGTTCTTAATTATAAAGAGAGTAGCCGAGATACATGTAAAAACGGGCCATAGACTGTATTTAATTATAAATAGGAACAGAAAAATAGCCCACAATTCAGCCGCAGAAATAACTTGTCCAATTATAATGCATCTTTTTTCTTCTCCGTTATAAATGTAACGCCCCAATCCGCCTTATATGTATGCGTTCACTAAACGGCTCGCTAAGAAAATGTTCCCCACTTGAAATGGTGTAATTTTAATCGTTCATATATATGTATATAATGCTCCAACATCTATTGCGACGTAATCATATTGTTACCTCCGTTTTCTTGTTCTTCTTTTCTATCATACTACAATTCCTATATTTGGGAACATAATTATTTTCATATAGAATTTCCTTTGCATGATAAAAAAAGAGAGGTGGCAAGCCAACCTCTCTTTTCACATTTTTAAAAAGTCAATTGTCAATGGAAAGCTGATTTTTCTTTTGAGGAATAACAAATTTCTTAACTTGATAGCAATGGAACGATACCCCTAAAAAAACCAATTCACGAATGGATTGGTTTTTTTGTTCATCAAATTGAAATTAAATAACTATAAACCTAATCTTTTTCAGCTGTATATCTAACTTGTTTAAAATTTACTATGTCTCCATTTTCAGTATCATCTTTTGTTTGCAAAAGTTGAACTTTTGGCCTGTAGTCCGTTCTATGAGCATCTTTGATACCCTTAATGATTAAAACTTTTTTATAAAAGAGTGATACATTAAAATATTTTAAGAGCGTGTTTTGATTAATTTTTTTCAAAACACGCTTTTTCTTTTTGTTCGTTTATCAAGGTTATTGGTATTGATTTGTACAAACATTATTCCAAAGCAACACACGCAAGGGTGAAAACAAAGGAAATATTACGATTACAATAGAAGGTGAAGGCATCCCAAAGCACCATTTATCTCATATTTTCGAACGGTTTTATCGAATTGATAAATCTCGAACTCGTGCAACAGGCGGAACTGGTTTAGGCCTTGCAATTGTAAAAGAAATTGTTGAATTGCACGGCGGTAGTATTTCTGTAACAAATGAATTAGGCCGCGGGACTATTTTTACTATCTATTTAAAAAAATAAAAAAAGATGGTTTCGGTTTGTACCGGAGCCATCTTTTTTTCACGTCCATTAATAGCGATAAACAAAAATAAATACTCTGCGAAGCAATCACAACTATTCTATAAACAGTAAACGTTATTGCTGATATTTTAAATAATCATGGCAAAACACTCTATTCCTTCCACGCTCTGTAAATATTTGATTTATCATTATATGCATGAATAAACTAGCACCATTTTTTCCTAATGTAATATAATTTGCACAAAGGAAAAATTTATGTTCAAATAAAAGAAATAAAATTTATGTATTTAATAAAGTGAAACTTCCATCAGTGGAGAGTTTTTTTATCTCCCACTGATGGTTAGTTGAACCAATCGGGCTTTTACGGGCAGTTATCCCCCACCTATCTTCCTCGTTTCTCTCTGAATCTTGAGGTGGGGGTCTTACTGCCCGTTAATGCGGGATAAAATCAATAACAAAAATAAAACAAATTGCATCAAGTTAACAAGCAAAAGGGGAAACAAAACATGACAGAAAACACAAAAGAACGTGAACATCTTCCACCAAATAATCGGACGATGCAATCCGCACAGTTAGCTTTAAGCGGTGAAACAAAAGGACTAAAACGATTATTACCTTTTTTAGGACCCGCTTTTATCGCATCTGTTGCTTATATTGATCCAGGTAATTTTGCCACGAATATCGCGGCAGGATCTCAGTACGGTTATTTACTACTTTGGGTAATCCTTATTTCAAATTTAATGGCAGTGTTAATTCAATCCTTATCAGCCAAATTAGGAATTGCTACCGGAAAAAACCTTCCGGAAGTTGCTCGGGAGCATTTTCCAAAACCTGTTTCCATCGGTTTATGGATACAAGGTGAATTAGTCATTATGGCAACTGACCTTGCTGAGTTTATCGGGGCTGCTTTAGGATTAAATTTATTATTTCATATTCCACTGCTGCCCGCTGCATTCATTACAGCAGTAGGTTCATTCATTATTCTAGAGTTTCAACGCAGAGGATTTCGTCCACTTGAAGCAGTCATTACCGGCATGGTCTTTATCGTCGTTATTGCTTTTGGTGTCCAAGTGTTTTACGCAAAACCAGAACTAAGTCCTCTTTTATCGGGGCTTTTCGTTCCTCATTTTCAAGGTGTAGATAGTATTTTACTTGCAGCAGGAATTTTAGGTGCAACCGTCATGCCACATGCAATTTTTTTACATTCTGCCTTAACACAGCGACGCGTAGTAGGAACAACAGATGCAGAGCGAAAACAAATTTTCCGCTTTGAATTTATCGATATTGTAATTGCAATGGTCATTGCCGGAGCAATTAATGCAAGTATGTTAATTGTAGCAGCTTCCCTATTCTTCAAAAACGGACTACATGTCGAAGATTTAGATGTCGCTTTTCATGAATTTGGCCATTTAGTCGGACCTGTATCAGCAGCTCTTTTTGGAATTGGTTTACTAGCTGCCGGTTTATCCAGTTCTTCCGTCGGTACGATGTCCGGTGATATTATTATGCAAGGATTCGTCCGTATGCACATCCCTTTATATGTACGACGATTTATTACAATGGTTCCACCGCTTGTTATTATTGCATTAGGTGTGAATCCAACTCACGCCCTCGTGATGAGTCAAGTCGTTTTATCATTTGGAATTGCATTTGCATTAATTCCACTCATTGTCTTTACAAGTAAAAAGAGCATTATGGGTGGTCTTGTGAATCATCACTTTACAACAGCTCTTGCATGGGTAATTGCCGCATTAATTATCGCTTTAAATATATTTTTGTTGTATCAAACATTTGTTGGTTAAAAAAAGAGAATGCCTTATACAAAGCTAAATGTATAGGGCATTCTCTTTTTTTTCGCTATTTATCGTTGCCTGTTAGGAATTATATTTTGGATTTTTATTACACAATTTCTAAAAAAACCTTGCATTTTAATAAAAGTTGTTCTTAAGCATATTTAGTGAAACAACCGAAATTTTTTAGCTTGTAATATAATCGTTTATTTTGATAAAACCTCAGAGTGAAAATGATTTCAAGTAACACTCCAACTTTTCTTTAATACATACAACTTTTGAATCATCATCAAAAGAACAGAAGAACCCTTTTTTAGTTGCAGAAAACATACCAGTAAGCAATACACAACTTAGCTGGGTACGCTAATAAAGAATGTGTGGAAGCTTTTTAGGTTGAAAAGTTATGATTCATTACATATTTCTTCTTATACTCCTCAAAATCCCATTTTTCAAGAAAACTTTTAGCAGCTTGATAACCAAATAAATAAAGTTGTTCTCTTTCTCTAGGAGTTAAATGAAAATTGGTACTTACAATTTTCCCGGTAGGAATTTTGATGGTACGCGCATTAGCTTCAGGTGTAAGATGCCGAAGATCATGAGCTTGCATCATTGTTTTAAACATAGCTTTATACAAAGAAATAGGATTGCTATCCTCAATAGGTTTTCCAATAATTTCGTCTTTTACTAGGCGAAATCCAAATGTAGGCCATTCTGGATGGTCATCAAAAATCCATATAGGAAAATTACTGAGAATTCCACCGTCAACAATATAACAAGGATATTTTGATTTAGGAATCTTTAATTTTACTGGTTGAAAGAAGAAAGGGATAGTTCCACTCATCCTTACTGCTTGAGCTATTGTGATATCTTTATGTGTTAGTCCATATTGCGGTAAATCGTCAGGTATTACTACCATTTTCCCATTACTAATGTCCGAAACAATAATCTTTAATTTCCCATCATCACCTAGATCGTTAAAATAACGAAATCCTTTTTTTAACAATAAAGATTCTATCCATTCCTCTTCATAATCATTCTTATATAAACCATTTTGAAGAAAGAGGCTTAATCCTCTTCCAATTAGAGGAATATTATATATCCATGTTTTGCTTATAAATTTTGTATAATCTAAATTACCAATGATTTCTTTTAATTCTTTTCCATTGTAACCACATGCCAGAAATGCAGCAATAATGGCACCAGCAGAGGTTCCTGCTAAACGTGTCCATTCATATCCTTCTTCTTCTAATGCACAAACAGCACCAACATGTCCAATGCCTCTGACTCCTCCACCTTCAAAGATGCCATCAAGTTTCATTTTATGTTAAACTTTCCTTTCAGGTTTAATAGTGTATTCATTTATGTAGAGTGTCGATAAAATAAATGTTTATACATATATTAGAGCATTCCTTATGTATATGCCCTTTACTTCAAGTCAGTTGTAGTAGAAGCCTGTTCTGTAATGGTGTCAAAAATACCTTTATATACTCTTGTTATAAAATTCTACTAATTCTTCTATCGTTTTAGCATAGGATTCTTATCCACTATGAAAAACTGCTAAACAAAAAATTAATTGTATTTCTTTCAAAACCCCTGGTAGAAGTACAGTACTTTACTTTTACTATACATTTCATCGACTCGCCACGAGTTATTTGTTTTCTTTAAATGATAACGAACTCACTTATCTAACGTTCTAAAAGATAGTGAGAGGTTGGAGGTCCTATCAGTAGGAACTGATAGGACCTCCTTTGTTTAATAAATCTACACTTATGTAAAAACAGAAAATAACCCTTTCTCTTTTTGCTGTTTCTTGTTAGCAATTATGTTTTTAATTTTTACTCTATAGGAAAAAGAACCTTTGTACAGTGACGAAGATTCTTTTTCCTATAATGCTAATACACATAAAGTGAAACTTTAATCAGTGTGGGTTTTCTTCATCCCCCACTGATTATTAGCCCTCCCAATCGGGCGCATGCCAGCAGTTTATCTCCCACCTAACTTCTTAAGAAAAGCGGAAGTCGCTCGTTCAGAATGTGAGGGGGATGGAGCTTCTGACGTAGAGGGTTTTTTACCTCGTAGGAAGAAACGAAGCCACCGAACATTCTAGCCACTGGAGCGGGACAAACCATACAATTATGAATTTATTATTTTTTATTTGGTGAAATGACCTCCCCTGTCGGTACATCCCTTCCATCTTCTATACGATTTCCCCCTTTTGGCATAGATGGTCCGTCTATATCACGAAAATATAACGGTAATCCTTCAGAAAGAAACATACTCGTCTTAGATGGATCTTGCCGTTGGTGATGAATGTGTAAATGCGGCTCACTAGAATTTCCAGAGTTGCCAACACGAGCAATTACTGCTCCTTCTTCTATGTGTTGTCCTACCTCCACTTTGACAGATCCCTGTTTTAGATGAGCAAGGACAAGATATGTTCCCGTCTCATCTAAGCGTATATAAATATGGTTACCTACCATAGACTTAAAATTATCATTTCCTGGTGTTAAATCAGCTTCTGAATCTTCCACAGATATAACTGTTCCTGATGCAGGCGCTATTACCTCCACTCCGTATATGCCATAATCCTCTAATTGTGAATTTGTTATTTCTTTTTGCGGAGCAATAAAATCATACGCCCAGCGTTGATTTGGTTCGATAGCATGGTAATTTGTTTGAAGTTGCTCTCCTCCCCATCCTACCCGAACAGTTTCATTAAACGGAAGTCGAATTGTTACTTTCGGTGTAGCTGAATTAACATTTACTGGATAAGCAATTTGTCCAATTCCAACAAACCAACATGCTGGCCAAGCAGCTGCTGTGGATAGAATAAACATCGTAACGGTTGTTTTATGTATTTTACTTCTAGAAAACAATTTACCTACTATTACACATAACGTAATTATTACACTAATGAAACCTACTATACTAAAAGCTTGCATTCCCCACCAAGCTAAAGCAGACACAATACCAGTAGCTAAATAAACAGAACCCCAACCTACTGCCAATATTGTAATAAACATGATCATTATCCATTTCTTCCACATTGTATTCCCTCCATTTGTAATGTCTTATATTAAGATCGTACAAAATAATAATTACGACATTTGAAAGAAATACTTACAACTTTCTTACGGTTTCGTTGAATATTGCGGCAAAATGAGTGTAAATATTGTTTCCTTGTCATCGCTGTATACTGTAATATCACCTTTATGTATATTGGCAATGCTCTTAGCAATAGCAAGTCCCATTCCTTTTCCACCAGTATGAGCACTTCGTGACTTTTCTCCCCGATAAAATTTTTCAAATATATAAGGGATATCTTCTTGTAAAATTTTCTTCCCGTAATTTTTAATGTTTATCTTAACATTTCTATTTTCCTGAAAAATTTGTATATCAATGATCTTTCCGGATTTTCCATACGAAATGCTGTTGCTAATTACATTTTGCATTAATCTTACTAATAAACTGATATCAGCTTCTATTTGTAAGTCTTGATTACACTCTATATGAAATTTCATTTGTACTGCTTCTAATTGGGGAATAAAATCAATCATAACTTGTTCCACTAATTGTTTTACTCCTACTATTTCTTTATGTAACTGAATTTCTCTATAATTAATATGACAATACTCAAGTAAATCATCTACTTGATTTTTCAATTCACGGCTTTTACGTTTTACAACTCTTACATATTGCTGACAATTCTCTTTATTTACATCAAAATTACGTTCTATTAAATCCACATAACCAATTAACGATGTTACTGGCGTCCGCAGATCATGAGAAATATTACTAATCATCTCATTTTTCATCTTTTGTGCTAACTTCTCCTTTTCAATTGACTTTTTCAAACTATTTGTCATTTTATTAATATTTGTTGCAAGTTGTCCTATTTCATCGTTTTTCATTGTTTGTATCTGTACGTCTAAATTTCCCTTGCTAATTTCTTTCACATTCTGATTAATTTGTTCTAATCTTGTTATCATATTCTTTGATAATAGAAAGAAAAAGAATGAAATGAAGATAAGAAA
This sequence comes from Bacillus bruguierae, assembly GCF_037104725.1. Taxonomy (NCBI): domain Bacteria; kingdom Bacillati; phylum Bacillota; class Bacilli; order Caryophanales; family Bacillaceae; genus Bacillus; species Bacillus bruguierae. The sequence goes on from NZ_JBAWSX010000016.1 coordinate 57,579, forward strand.
AATAACAAAATATAGAAAAGAATACTTCTCCTCTAATTCCGCTGTATTTCCATATACATGACTAATAGCACTTTGAAAGAATACAATACATAAGGTCGCTAATACAATACTGCATATAAAAATGAAAAAAAACCTCATTCTTATTCCTTGAAATAATTTAGCTCTCAATTTTATATCCTACTCCCCATACGTTTTGGATGAATTTTGATTCTCTTGGATTCGCTTCTATCTTCCCTCTTAGTCTTGCTAGATGGACCATCACAGTATTATTGCTTTCATAGGCTGTTTCTCGCCAAACACTTTCATAAATTTCTTCTAGCGTAAATACGCGGTTTAGATGCGTTACCATCAGATATAAAATCTCATACTCCGTCTTTGTAAGATTAATATGTTCTCCATATAACATTACCTTTCTAGAAGCCTCATCTATTTCTAATCCCCTAATTTGTATCTTCTTCTCATGCACTTGTTTTGAAGATTGATTTAAATACCTATATCTTCTTAACTGCGCTTTTACTCGTGCTATCAGTTCAATTACACTAAATGGCTTCCCGATATAATCGTCTGCCCCTGTACTTAATCCGATGACTTTATCTACATCTGTTGATTTCGCACTCAAGAACATAACAGGAATATTATCATTCTCTCGTATTCTCCTACACACTTCAATTCCATCCATAATCGGCATCATAATATCAAGGATCGCCAGTTCAATATCATGTTCCAAAAATAACTGTAATGCTTGTTTTCCGTCATAAGCTTTTACAACTTTGTAGCCTTCTTGCTGCAAATACACTTCAATCATTTGAACAATATCCTTATCATCGTCTACGACTAATATAGATTGTTGTGTCATACTCCATCCTCTTTTTATTTATATTTGAAATATTTCCCACAATTTCATAGTATCATGTTCATAACATAAAAACTTCTAAATATTCTAAACTCCAAACAATCTATATCCATTTTGATCAACATATAAGTCGCTGCTATGCAGAGCAAAACAGGACCTACACTCGCTTTCTCTCTCTGTTTTCATCCTTGCACGTGGCAGGAAATGACCCTGCCCGCTTCTATGCATGGCCAGATGCCCTCGCCCTCCTAAAAAGAAAAAGGTTTTTAGGTTATTGTTTCAATTTACATTTCTATACTTGATAAAAAAAATAGCTAAGGCTTATCTAAAGCTCTTAGCTACTTAATCATTTATCTATTTCTCTTTTTGATTTATATAAGCATGTTTATACGTATAAACACCGCCAAATTGATGTTTTTCAATACCTTTTACATATTCCTTTTGAACGTATGCTGACCCGGTATGGTAAAGCGGTGCAATAGCAGCACCTTCTAATAAGATTTTCTCTGCTTCTTGCATAGCTTTCCAGCGTTTCTGGTCCTCCAATACAAGATCATTTTTCGCATTATTTATAAGCTCATCATAATGCTGATTAGAATAACTCATTTTATTATTTGGATTATCTGTCGTAAATAATTCTAAATAACTAATAGGATCTTTGTAATCAGGTCCCCATACAACCATCGACATATCATACTGCCCTGTTTGTTCAAGTTGTAATTTTTGTTTAAATGGTTGCTGTTTTATTTTTATTGTTAATCCTTGTAAATTCTTTTCAAGTTCTTCTTTCATATATTCCGCTGTTTGCTTCGCTTGGTCCTGTTCAAACGTTAAAAATTCAAGTGTAATATGTTCTACACCAAGCTCTTTTTTCGCATCTTCCCAAAGATTCTTTGCCTTTTCAACATTATATACGGCAAGATCACCGTTTTCTTTTCTAAAATCTTTTCCATCTTTTTCATTTTTATATCCTTCCGGTACAAGTCCTTGAGCCGCTGTTGCACCGTTGTTTAGAAAATGATTTACTACTGCCTCTTTATTTAAAGCCATAGAAAGTGATTGTCGTATTTTTATATTTGCCAGTACAGAATTCTTTTGATTAAAACGCAACATAGCTATAGCAGAATCTTTCGTTGTATGAAAATCTCTTTTCCCTTTATATTTATCAACAAATGAAGAATTAATTGGAGTACGATCGATGCCATTAGTTTCATACAAATTAACGGCTGTCGCTGTATCTTTTACAATATGAAAATTAATTTCTTTTAATTTCACGTTATTTTTATCCCAATATGTATCATTTCTCTTCAACTTAAATTCTTGTTCATGTTTCCATTCCGATAATACAAATGGACCATTGTAAATCATATGTTCTGGTTCTAGTCCATACTTGCTTCCTTTTCCCTCAACAAACGATTTGTGCTGTGGTAAATAAATAGGAAGTGGCAATAAATGAATGAAGTAAGGGATTGGTTTCTCTAACTGTACCTCTAATGTAACATCATCAATAGCTTTTACACCTAGTTGATCTGCAGATAACGTTCCTTTATTTATTGTTTCTGCATTTTTTATATAAAATAACATGTATGCAGATTGTGATGCTGTTTCCGGTTTCACTGTGCGCTGCCATGAATAAACAAAGTCATGCGCTGTTACAGCATCTCCATTCGACCATTTTGCATCTTTACGCAAATGAAATATATATGTTTTTCCATCTGTACTTTTCTCAAAAGATTTTGCAACACCAGGCACTGGATTATCTTTCTCATCAAGTACATATAATCCTTCAAATATATTTTGCATGACATGCGCTGATGTACCGTTCATGGATTTTGCAGTATCTAAGGACGGAATTTCTTCTGATATCGTTACATTTAATACTTGTTCTTCACTTTCCCCCTTCGCTTTACTCGAATTATTGCTACAAGCTGAAATCAATAAAGAGGTGGCAAGTATAATTCCTATCAGTAATCGTTCATGCTGCTTCATAAATCGGCTCCTTTAATTCAAATAATTTATAAAACGTTTTATATTATAACAGAATAGTTATCTTAAAAGTGTTACATTCCACCGAATTTTTATTTTTTTCAAACATAAACAAGAACGCTACCTTTCACTTGATGAAAGTATAGCGTTCTCTTATTACTTACATATTCAATCCTTGTTTATAACGGCTCGCTTCAAAAATAATACGTTCTTCATCTAACGTTTTACACTCACCGTTCCAAACAATGTGTTTTCCATTAATAACAACATCTGAAACATCTTTCCCACTTGCTGCGTATACAAGATGTGATAATACTTCTTCTGCAGGTTGTAAATGTGGCTTTTTAGATGGATCAATTGTAATAAAGTCAGCACACTTGCCTACTTCTAATGAACCTGTTTGGTTCATCCCGATTACCTCTGCCCCTACTTTTGTTGCTAATGTGAGAAGTGTTTCAACAGGTAATGTTGTCGCGTCCTTATGAACACCTTTTTGCAATAAAGTCGCAATGCGCATTTCTTCAAACATATCTAAATTGTTATTAGAAGCAACACTATCTGTTGCAATTCCGACTTTTATGCCGCTCTCTAACATCGCGCGAACGTTTGCAATACCCGATCCTAATTTTAAATTACTAATCGGATTATGAGCAACGCGCACATCATGTTCTGCTAAGAAAATGCGCTCATTATCATTTAGCACAACACCGTGAGCAATTACTGTCGGTCTCTGGAACAATCCACAATCTGCTACATACTCTACTGGACGTTTTCCATATTGCGCTTCAATATCTTGAACTTCACGGTCTGTTTCGGAAAGATGAATATGAACCATCGTCTTATTTTCCACTGCAATTCGCGCACACTCTTCTAACATTTCCGTAGAACATGCATACGGACTATGAGGAGCAACCATCGTTGTTAACATACCATCCTTATTGGCATAACGCTTCACATACTTCTCTGCTTCCTGAATTGCCTTCTTTTCATCTTCTTTCGTTCCGAAGCTAAATAATGTTCGAGAAACAGCAGCGCGCATGCCACTTTTACGAACAGCTTCCATAATAGAATCCTGATCTACTCCAATTGGATTAAACATATCAGAAAATGTTGTTGTTCCGCTTTTCACCATTTCTAATAAACCAAGCTCTGTGCTAGCAACAGCAAGCTCTGGTGTAAATTGACTCTCAAGCGGCCAAATTCTCGTTTCAAGCCATGGCTTTAAAAGCATGTCGTCACCTATTCCACGTAAAATGCTCATCAAGACATGCGTATGCGCATTCACCAAACCTGGCAATACCCACTTTCCATGAAGATTAATAATTTGATCCACTTCTTTTCCGCTCGGTAAGTCTCCTGATTGTACTTCTATAATTTGATCATCTTCTACAATGATATATCCATTTTTCAACACTTCATTTTTTTCATTCAAAGTCACGATTGTAGCGCTTACATATGCTGTTTTCATAAATATTTCCCCTCTCGACTCTTTTAGAAATAAATATTCTTCTCAAATAAGTTACTACCGTTATAGTAACTTATTTACCGATAAGAGTCAAAAGATAAATTAATACAAGGTTTATTCCTTTATATGGATACGAACGTTTTGTTTTAAAGCATCATATTGCATCTCATTTGTATCTGCAAATGCTTCTTTTCTATTAGAAGACATGTCCATATATATAATCTCTTCTAAAAATTGTGGTGCTGTAAAATCATATCTTTTACCATTGATGAAGTTGTAAAAGTGCCAGCCTTCCGAAACCTTTGTCTTCATAATTTCGCCCTCAAATAAATCATGAACTACTAAAGCCGTTACACCACATTGCCCTTTCGCTGGATTGTCTAGTGTCCATTTTGAACTTGTCTCTTTTGACCAAGATTGAAACAAAACCTCTCTCATCTGTTCTATTTCCATATACATCATACTTAGCATCTCCTAACTGAATTCAAAATATCCGATTAAACTGGCTCAATTTACACATCATACTGCAAAAGTGGTAATAGGCGATTTTTAAAAACAGTAGAAGGTGTTTCTCCTATTAATTTCGCTCCCATTTTTATGTAATACCCTTTCGCATTTGGATCACTATCAATCGTAAAACTCTTCATATTTAATTCAACTGCTTTTTGAACAACACTTTCCCAAAGAATTCTGCCATAGCCTTTCCCTTTGTAAGTTGGATGTAGGTATAGAAAATCAAGACTGTCTACTTCTTTTCTCTGAAAGGAAAGAAAGCCAATCATTTCTTGATTTTCTTCTAAAATATAAACATAATTATTCTTAATATATTGTTCTGTAATTGTTAAGTCTTCCTTACATGCTAATATAAATTCTTCACTATAATTCCAAGTTGCTTTTGAGGATAATGCGAGGTTACTTAGCTCGTTTGCTTCTTCTAATAGCGCTTTTCTAACAATCATTGATTCATCTCCCTTTTTTCTTTTATACACACAGAGGATAAAATTCTTTTATTTCTGAATATTAATTTTAATATTATTTTCTATTCCCATTCCAAAAAAGAAACCCCACCTATATAAATAACGGGTTTACTTGTGAGGTGAAAAGCGTAAAATAACACACTATTTTCCAGTACAAAAGTCGCCATTTCTGTTAAGGCGACTTTATTTGAAATATAGGATATCTTTCATAGCAAATTGCTTAGGTAAGTTCCTCTCTTACACAACATGCTCGTCTAACCAAGAAATCACATCCTGGAACACTTCCTGTCTGTTTACCTCATGGAACATTTCATGCCGTCCGTTCTCATATAAACGGATGGTAACATCTTTAACACCACATTTTTTATACATTTCATATACTTCTTGAACCCCTTTCCCCATGTTTCCAACTGGATCACGGTCCCCCGAAAAAATATGAATAGGAAGTTCTTTTGGTGTTTTCTTATATGCTTCAAGTTTGTTCACCATCAGCACACCGTTAAATAATTCACGGTAAAAACTCGTTGTACAAATAAATCCACATAATGAGTCTTCTATATATCTATCAACTTGCTTCGTATCTGAAGACAACCAATCAAACTTCGTACGGTTTGGCTTAAAGTGTGAGTTAAAATTACCAAATGATAAGAAGTTTAGCATTGGACTTTTCATTTTTGCTCCGCGAAGCTTCATTTCAATCGTTGCCACTTTATGGCCAATGACTCCTAAAAGTCCTGGATTCCCTCCTGTTCCTGAAATAAGAAGTCCATTATATAGCTCACCGCGAAGCTGCACGGCACGTCTTGATAAGAAAGAACCCATACTATGTCCTAATAAGAAAAGCGGACAAGTATGCTTCTTACGAATAAGCTCTGAAACGAAAATCACATCAGAAACAGCTTGATCCCAACCCACATTCGGCTCAAAATGACCATAATCTTCTTCCTGCTGTACGGTTTTTCCATGTCCGCGATGATCATAAGCATATACTCCATATCCAGCTTTCAATAACGCTTCGATACATTCCGTATATGCACCAACATGTTCTGCCATACCATGTGCAATTTGAACAATTCCACGAGGTTCATTTTTTGGCAACCATTGACGTAAATAAATTTCTGATTCATCCGATGTCATTACGAATCCTTCTTGTCTATTCATTTTGACTCCCCCAAGCCTATAATCTATTTCACAACAATATGAATCTATCCCCCACAAAATGAACTATGATTCATTTTTCTTCCTATAAATTATATGTAAAAGCTTTTCTTATTACAAATCATGAGATTTTTATTTCTGCCACTTTATTCTTGACGAAACAAACATATAGTTATATAGTTACTTACATAAAGTAATTAAATTATTGGAGGTAATAATTATGATGCCATCATTATTTTTAGCACATGGTTCTCCTATGCTAGCCATTGAAGATACAGACTATACGAGTTTTTTACAAACACTTGGTGAAACATACAAACCAAAAGCAATTGTCATTTTTACAGCTCATTGGGAAAGTGAGATTTTAACTATTTCTTCTTCAGACAGTGCATATGAAACAATTTATGATTTTGGCGGTTTTCCTCCTGAACTATATGAAATAAAATATGCAGCAAAAGGTTCGTCATCTATTGCAGCAATGCTAGAAGAAAAATTTAAAAATCGCGGAATTGCGGTTCAAAAAGATACAACACGCGGATTAGATCATGGCTCTTGGACACTCCTGCACCGTATGTATCCAAAAGCTAATATACCTGTTGTTCAAATCTCAGTAAACCCTTTCCTTCCTGCAAGAGAACAATATGAAATTGGAAAAGCTCTTCAAGGACTTGGAGAAGAAAATATTTTAGTTATTGGCAGCGGTGTTACCGTGCACAATTTGCGAATGTTAAAATGGGAACAAACTACACCTGAACCATGGGCTGTTGAATTTGATGAATGGCTCATTGATCAAATTCAGAATAACAGTACAGACACCCTATTCAACTGGGAAGCTGAAGCTCCCCATGCACGTTTAGCTGTTCCAAGGGCAGAACACTTTGTACCTCTTTTCATTGCAATGGGAAGTGGTAATGCCAAGCCAAAAGTAATTCATCGAAGCTATGAATTCGGAACTTTAAGTTATCTTTGTTTACAATTCTAATTACTATTTTTAAAAGTAAAAACCGACAGACTCTCTTTCTTTTGGGAGGGCAAGAGCATCTGGCCGCGTATAGAAGCGGTCAGGTCCTTTTCCTACCACATGCCATATTTAAAACAAAAGGAGTAAGCAAGTAACGGTCAAAATGTATTCTGCATAGCAGCGACTTATGTGTTGATATAAGTTTGGAATAAAGTTTGATTAAAAACACCTCATAAACCCTTAATTTATGATAAATAAAAAGAAACCATTTTGAAAAAAGTTTGATTAAAATGGTTTCTTTGCTTATCAATTAGTATAGTACTTTATAAAAAAAGTTTGATTATTTTTACTCAACTAAAACTCCCCGATAGTTGATTTTGAATATAGTTCACTATCTAAAGTGAAAATAGGATGCTTTAAAAGCATGTATAAAGTAGCATTGGATACTTCACCTGCTTACAACAACTTTTACTATCCCATCGTTGTCAGCAGCACCATAATTCCATTAGTTAGACCATGAATGATGACTGGTGCCCAAATTGAATTGGTTCGTTCATACGCCCATGCAAAGACTATACCACTCAAGAAGTTTACAGGCATCGCGTTATAAGTTGGAATGTGGATAATTGTAAAGATTACTGAGCTTAGAAAAATAGCCACTATCATACCTAAGCGTGTACGTAGCCATCGATATAAAAAACCACGATAAAATATTTCCTCATATATTGGTGAAATGACCGCCGCAGAAGTAAAGGCAATAAGAACTGTAAAGAAATTTACATTTTGCTGCATAGCCTCAGTTTTGCTGTTCTCATAAGTATTCCCAATAAAGCTAGTAAGTGCCATCACTATTACATCACCAACCATTAATATAATAGTTAGTAAAACAATAATTTTCCAATCCTTCATAGACAATGACCTGATTCCTACTTCACTCCAAGAAAGCTTCTTTGGACGAAGAACGATAAAATATACACCTAAAACTAAAACAATCGCTATTGTTAACCCTATTAAAGTTCCTGAATATAACTCATTATCAAACCACTGAGAATAAATAGGCTTTACTAAGAATTTTATGCATCCTATAACAAATACAAATTCAAGTAGCATCATTAATAAAAATTCTTTTAATCCCCAATGGTCTTGCTCCTTCCAATCCATATCGCTTTTCTTCATTTACCATTCCTCTTTCTTTGTATTCTATATCCTAACTATAATAGATGACGTAACGTCACTTACAACCTTCATTTTTTGATATTTTACTAAAAATTCAATTTTCTTACTTTCCTTCAAATCCATTTTCATATAAAGTTATAAGTAGAATTATAGATTTATAAACATCTAGTTTATTAACCACCCTCATTGCTCTAATTAAACCTCTCGAGTTACCTTAATATTGAAATCATCAAAATTCGATATTTGAATATTTTTTAAAATTAATATCCCTACATACTACTAATTTTATATGGAAAGGACTACTTATGAAAATTCGCAAACGAACATTACTAAAACGTACTATAGTATTAGCCGTACTTTTCACCCCGATAATCTTATTAATCAACTATGCGCTAAATTCAGAAACGAAAAATGAGCAAAATACAGGAGTAAAAAATAAACAAACAGAAAAAGCAAAAGGAAAAGAACAAACAAAAAAACCGAAAGAAGATCCTGAGATTACCCTTACATTCTCGGGTGATACAATGTTTGATTGGCAATTGCGACCTGTTATTCAAAGTAAAGGTGCTGATTATCCATTTCAGCATGTAAAACCGGAAATAGAAAAAGCAGACTACTCATTTGTAAATCTAGAATCTGCGTTTACAACTCACGAGAAAAAATATCCTGGCCAACTGTTTTGGATTAAAAGCGACCCTTCTACACTAAAAGCTATTAAAAATACAGGCTATGATATTGTTAATATCGGAAATAATCATACTCTCGATTATTATCAAGAAGGCTTATTGGATACAATTTCCCATGTTGAAAAAATGGGATTTCCGTATATCGGTGCAGGAAAAAATACAAAAGATGCATATACATCGAGAGAAGTTACAATTAAAGGTAAAAAATTCAAATTTCTCTCTTTCGTTCGTTTTATGCCTGACGCTGCATGGGCAGCTACAGATAACAAACCTGGTATTGCAAATGGTTACGATTTAAACCTAGTCACAAAAACAATTAAAGAACAAAAGAAAGATGCCGATTATATGATCGTGTATATGCATTGGGGAGTCGAAAAAACAAATCGCCCTGCTGCTTATCAAAAAGAATATGTTCAAAAAATGGTAGAAGCAGGTGCAAATGCGATTGTTGGAAGTCATCCCCATTGGTTACAAGGATTTGAATATTACGATAAAGTTCCTGTTGCATACTCACTTGGAAACTTCCTCTTCCCTGATTATGTAAAAGGTCATAGTGCAGAAACTGGAGTTCTAACGATTAAATTTAAAGGAAACGACGTCCGCATGTCATTTAATCCTTATATGATTCGCAATAACCAAATTACACCGCTTCAAGGTACAGAAAAACAAAACATGCTGCAATATTTACAATCTATTTCAAACGATGTACAAATTAATCAAAATGGAGACATTATGAATAAACGAACACAATAAATTTTTATTATTCTTCCTGACTTTTCTCTTGCGATGATTCAAAACATATACGATACTGTATAAAACATATCAATTTAGGAGGATTAAATACGATGGAAGAAAAACAATATGAACTTGCAACTTTTGCTGGCGGCTGCTTTTGGTGTATGGTCAAACCATTTGATGAACTGCCTGGTATACATAAAGTCCTTTCAGGTTATGCAGGAGGACATGTTGAAAATCCAACATATGAGGAAGTAAAATCGGGAGAATCTGGACATTTAGAGGTCGTTCAAATTACATTTGATCCTACTATATTTCCTTATCAAAAGTTATTAGATTTATATTGGCCGCAAATCGATCCAACAGATGACGGCGGACAATTTTTCGACCGCGGCCCATCTTACCGTACAGCAATTTTTTATCATAATGAAGTACAAAAAGCGCTTGCTGAAAAATCAAAGTTAGCATTAGCCGAAAGCGGTATGTTTAAAGACCCAATTGTAACAGAGATTCGCCCAGCTGCTCCTTTTTACGTGGCTGAAGAATATCATCAACATTTTTATAAAAAGAATCCAGAAAAATATGCACAAGAGCGGAAAGAATCTGGTCGTGAAGACTTTATTAAAGCAAACTGGCAAAAGAAATAATACAATAAAGAAAAAAGGACACAAATAGCAGTGTCCTTTTTCTTTTCCCTATTCACAACTGTATCCATCACTTATTTTCTCAATCTCTCAATAAAATCATCTAATTTATCAAGTGAAGTCATATTCTGATTACACACTATACTATCTTTGCAAATATAGTTTCCCTTTTTAACAAAGGTACCAGGTACATCACCTTTTATTTCAACAAGAAACATTCCCACTTCTTCATGTTTATGGCACAATGAACAAATGCTTTTTTTATTTATACTTTGAAATGTACCTTGCACACCTACAAGCTTATTATCTTTACGAGCTATTATGAACTTTCTGTTTGATCCTTTATCAATCCAACTTAGATAAGATGTCTCTTTCATATTGATTTCTTCCATTTCAGGCAGTTTAAGCTTTTTAGCCTTAGGAAATAATTTTTTTAATGTTTGCTGTGACATTTCTTGAAACGGTATGACATATGGCGATAACTTGAGCAAAAATGATTCTGCATCCTCTCTATTTTGAATCGTCAAAATCATATCCATTAATTCTTTTTGTTCATCTGTCAGATCTTCAAACAGATGTAGTACTTTTTCTATCGCCAGAGATTTCAGTGCAGCAATAACTCCCCTATCATTCGCAGTTGCATGTCCATTCACTAGAATATAAGCTTGTGATTTTATAAAGTTGTATTGATCACTTCTAATAAAAGCATTCATTTCTATCACTCCATACAAAATTGTTTATCTATTTTTTATTTTATACAATGCATTTGCTTTATAAAATGCAGAAGATAATTTAGAAACAAACTTTACATACAAAAACACTGAGCATTTTATATAAAAAAACTCAGTGCTTTTATCTTTATTTGGAGTATACTATTTTTTTTATAGTTTCAATGGAGAGAAAATATTCTTCAGCTAATTGACAAATTGATGTTCCGTTTTTAAAAGCATCTTTAATTGCTTTATTTCGATCATCAAGTTGCTTTCTCCCTCCAGAGCGCGTGCCCCACTTATGATAAGCATTTTCTTGTTTTGGAATATAAATCGTTTCGCCTTGCACATACTTTTGAATTTCTATAATCAACTTTTCAGGTAAAACAGTCGCTGCTTTTACATATTTCATTTCCGCTCGCCCCTTATTTTTTATGTTTCATCTAAATAAGGTGCAAAGCCAAATATAAGAGAAATGATACAAGTCCATTTAGGCGATTGTATGTTAGATTATTTGTCTACCTCATGCAAAGTATCGCCGTTTCCATACTTGGCTTTGCATGAGACGCTGCAGTATCTAGCAATTTCATTGTAATCGCCATATCAACACCTCCCAATATCTCTTTTGAATCAATCTTATTATATGATAAATTTTTCCTAATTGCATCTTCATGTCTTTTTAATAATTGTGTCATCAAGAATAATCTAAATTATCACACTTCCCTCAAAATTACAATTCCCTACTAAAATTTCGCAAAAAAAACACGCTTTGTAAAAATTATTTAATACTAAATTTAGTATTTTACTTTATAAAATACCAAGACAAGTTTATAGTAGAAAAAGATGATTCTTAAGCAACCAGAGTAGGAGGAAGTATTTTGTCTACTTCAAAAGTATTAAAAGGCACTGCCCTGCTAAGCGGTGCGACAATGATTTCACGTATTTTAGGTTTTATTTATTTCTTCCCATTTCAAGCTTTAGTTGGAAGTGAAGGAGTTGCTTTATATTCTTATGCGTACTCCTGGTATGGAATTTTACTAAGCTTTTCAACGGCAGGTATTCCTATCGCCGTTTCCAAATTTGTTGCCAAATATAACGCTTTAGGAGATTACAGTACAAGTAAAAAATTATACAATTCCAGCTTAAAAGTAATGATGTTTATGGGATTCCTTGGTTTCTTAATTTTATTTTTCGGTGCACCATACGTATCGGAATTAATTATCCGATCTAAAACACCTGAACCTGGATTTGTCGAAAATGTAACATTAACAATGCGTGCGCTAAGTTTTGCACTTATTATTGTGCCAGCAATGAGTGTTACCCGCGGTTATTTCCAAGGTTTTCAATATATGAAACCAAGTGCTGTTTCACAAGTTGTGGAACAAATTGCTCGTGTTATTTTTATTTTAGTTGGAAGCTTTATCGTTTCTAAACTATTAGGCGGATCAGTAGCATCTTCTGTAGCAGTTGCAACATTTGGCGCTGTTATTGGAGCAATTGCTAGTGTTTCCATGCTCATTATGTACTGGAGAAAATACAATGGGCTTCGTCCGCCAGAAGGAGAACTAAAAACCCGCTCTTCTTCATTCTCCTTAACAAAGATTTATATGGAACTGCTTCGGTATGCGATTCCAATTGTCTTTGTAGGTATTGCCATTCCACTTTATACATTAGTGGATCAATATACAGTTGCCGATGCACTGCGGGCAATCGGTACACCGCTTGATAAAGCAAACGCTGTGTTCGCTTACATTACGAACTATGCTCAAAAATTAATTATGATACCAGCATCACTAGCAACAGGCTTTTCACTTACAATCATCCCGGCAATTACACAGTCATTTACGGGTGGTAAATTAGAAGAGTTGCAAAACCAAATTGAAAAGATTTTCACAGTCTTATTATTTTTCACAATTCCAGCATCATTTGGACTTGCGAGCATCGCATACGATGCATTTCGCATGGTATATTTTGATCACAATACAGCATTAGATGGTTCACAATATTTAATCTCATATGCACCATCCGCTGTAATGAGTGCAATCTTCACCGTATCAGCTGCTATTTTACAAGGTATTGATTATCAGCGTAAAACAATGATTGCTTTTACTGTTGGTATTATTGTAAAAGTTATTGTCAACACGCCGCTTCTATACCTACTCGGTGGACACGGCGCTGTATTAGGAACTATACTTGGTTACCTCGTTTCTGATGTAATCATGTTATACTGCATTGTGAAATATACAAAGTTTAACATCGTAAAAACTGGTAAAACAATATTACTTATTACCATTTACTCGGCTGCGATGTCTGCTATAGTAGTTGGCGTAAAAACGTTATTAAAATGGTTAATTCCTGGCCAGTCATATATGGAGTCATTATTAATTGTGGTCGTATGCGGTGCCCTTGGCGGACTTGTTTACTTCGCTTTTGTATTTACAAGCGGCCTTGCTTCTGACATTCTTGGCGATCGTATCAATCGACTACCATTATTGAAAAAATTAAAACTATAGATATTAAAAAGGTGTAACTTATATGTCAAGTTACACCTTTTTATACGCTGACTACAGTCTTTTCATCGTTTTACGGTCATTTGGCAATAACCATGATGATAAGCCAATTAACGGCAGAGTGCTGCATAATATCATAATAAAGTTAAGGCTATATATATCTGCCAATTTTCCAAGTACAACTGCTCCTAGCGCCCCAAGTCCAAATGCAAGTCCGACAATTAATCCAGATACCATACCAACTTTTCCTGGAACAAGCTCCTGTGCATACACAACAATCACACTGAAGCTACTAGAACTAATAAATCCAATACAAAGAAACAATGGAACAACCCAGACGAGCGAAACGTGTGGCAATAATAGCGCTAGAGGTGCTGAACCGAGCATGGAAAAAACAATAATATTTCGCTTTCCAAACCGATCTGCTAATGGCCCGCCAAAAAACGTTCCAAGTACGCCAGCAATCATGAAAGCAAATACGTAAAACTGTGCATTCTTAATAGATAATCCATAATGCTCAATTAAATAAAACTGATAAAAGTTTCCAATCCCTGCTCCGTACCACGAGCGAACAAATGTTAAAAATACAAGTAAAACAATGACAAACTTAATTCGGCTGCTTATTACTAAACTTTCAGCTTCTAGTGCAGCACGTTTCTTACTTCTTACAGCCCCGCTTGCTAACTCGCCTTTATACCATGTAGAAACAAAGTATAATAAGATAATTCCAACCATCGCAAAGCCTGTAAACCATACTGTTCCAATTTGACCAAGCGGAACAAATACAAGTGCCGTAAAAATGGGGGCAAGCGAATTCCCTGTATTTCCTCCTACTTGATAAATGGATTGTGCTAAACCACGTTTTGCTCCCGCTGCCATATAAGCAACACGTGCGCCTTCTGGATGAAAGACAGCAGATCCGAGTCCAATAAATAAAACTGATAAAATGATAATAAAAAAGTTCGGTGCAAACGCAAGTCCAATCATCCCAAGCATGCTTGAAAACATTCCTAGTGGCAGCAAATACGGGGAAGGTTTCTTATCTGAATACATCCCAAACACCGGCTGCATAATGGATGATGTCATATTGAGAGCAAAGGCAATCCATCCCACCTGCATATAGGATAAATTCATCGACTTTTCTAAAATGGGAAACAGTGCCGGTACAACTGCCTGCATCGAATCATTCAGAAAATGCCCTAAACTAATCGCAAATAAAATACGGTAAATCGTTGGTGCATTCATCGCATTCGGCTTTGCTATTGTCTGCATGCTACACGCTCCTCTCCTTTTGTGTTCAAAACAACCTCTGCATATGTTTCACACACATTTACTTTTCTGACTTTTTAAACAAAATATATTCTATACCTCTTTTTCATCTTTTTCCACTTCTTTGCTTACTACCATGCAAAATGAATATACCCCCAAAACCTAATAAAACTTCATTTTTATTAAAATTCAGAAAAAACATTTACCATATACATCCATTCATGTATCATAATATAAAATAACAAGTAAGGAGCGTTTCTCATGAATCCACTACTATTAAATTTCCCTTCGGAGTTCTATACGGAAAGACTTCTCATAAGGATGCCAAGACCTGGAGATGGAAAAGAAGTATATAACGCTATCAATGAATCTATTGAAGAATTAAAACCTTGGATGCCTTTTGCACAAAAAGAACAAACGGAACAAGAAGTAGAAGCAAATATTAGAGATTCTCACGTAAAATTTTTAGCGCGTGAAGATTTACGATTACTCATTTTCCTTAAAGACACAGGTGAATTTGTTGCCTCTTCAGGGTTACACCGCATTAACTGGGATATTCCGAAATTTGAAATTGGGTATTGGATTGACTCCCGTTTTAGCGGAAAAGGATACATGACAGAAGCTGTTACAGGAATTGTAAATTTCGCTTTTCATGAATTACAAGCAAATCGAGTAGAAATTCGCTGTGACTCAAAAAATGTAAAAAGTCGTGCCATACCTGAAAGATTAGGTTTTAAATTAGAAGGTATTTTAGAGAATAACAGCGTTTCAGTAGATGGGACGGAATTAAGAGATACATGTATATATGCAACGAAAAGATAAGGAAAAGAAGAGCTACTATCCAGCAGCTCTTCTTTTCTTCTTTCAAGTGAACTCTTTAACTTATTACATACCTTTTATACTTTTCCAAATCACTCATTTTACATTCCACGGTAATCTTCGTACCTTCATTTTCATAGTCTGTCGATAAAACATGAGCATGCTCGTTAAAATACGAAATTAACTGTCCTTGATCATAAGGAATTAACATTTCACACTTTGTATAATCCTTATAAATTTGCGTGCGAATCATTTGCACAAGTTCATCGATACCTACTTTTTGTTTCGCAGATAAGTACACGCGATTATCTTGTACTTTTGGAATTTCAATATCAATAACATCTGCTTTATTATAGGCATAAATAGTTGCAATATTTTCTACACCGATTTGTTTTAACGTTTGATTTGTAATCTCAATTAGATGCTCATAGTTCGGATTTGCATAATCCACAACATGAATCAATAGATCCGCCTCCGCTACTTCTTCTAACGTCGAACGGAACGCTTTCACAAGATGATGCGGCAATTTACTAACAAATCCAACGGTATCTGTTAATAAAAACGATTTGTTATCTGGCAATTGAATGTTTCGCACAGCTGTTTCAAGCGTCGCAAACAACATATCTTTTTCAAATACTTGTTTCTCTGCAGATCCGTTAAACATTTCAAGCATCGCATTCATCGTTGTTGATTTCCCTGCATTTGTATACCCTACTAACGCAACAACAGGTACCTCATTTTTCTTGCGCTGTTTACGCTGTGTTTGACGCTGTGCAACGAGCGCTTCTAACTCTTTATTTAACACAGCAATTTGCTCTTCAATCTTACGGCGATCAAGCTCTAATTTCTTCTCCCCTACCCCTTTGTTTTTCGTACCAACACCACCGCTTTGTCTTCCTAACGATTCACGAAGGCCAATTAAACGAGGCATCATATATTGCAAATGTGCTACTTCAACCTGTAGTTGCGCCTCTTTCGTCTTAGCACGCTGCGCAAAAATATCTAAAATTAAGATCGTACGATCAATCACTTTACAATCTAAATCTGCTTCTAAATTTCGAATTTGTGAAGGCGATAACTCATCATTGAAAATGACTAAATTCGCATCTGCTTCTTTTACGAACGCTGACACTTCTTCAATCTTACCCGTTCCAATATAATGAGATGGATTTACACGATGTAAATTTTGTGTTACTTTCCCTATCACTTCAACATCGCACGCTTCTGTTAAATTCGCTAACTCCTCCATTGAATATTCGAAATCACTTTCACTATTTAAATTCACTCCAACTAATATTGCTCTTTGTACTAGCTGTTCCATATATTTATTCCTCCATTTCGATTACGCGCAAACTAAAAAAACACAAGCTGCTGCCTGTGTTTTTCATAAACGGATGAAAGCATAACAAATAAACATAAAAAAGCATCGCTTCTTGCGTGTTCAATGGTCGTCAAATCCAGCATCATACAACATAAAAAATGTTTGTATACATGCATTGCATCATTCTGTTTTAAAGGTAAAACAAAAAGAAGGCGTATTCGTCCTTCCCTCTTTTCACATATAAGTTCAATAGGGTTCCTTTAAAAAGACAGACCAATCCCGTTTACTCTGTACACAGACAGAGCCTTTGAGCGCTATTCAATTATTGGCACAAAGTATTGAGACGTAATCTGATTAAGATCAAAGGAGACCCCTCCGTTCATTAAAAGTTACATAAATTTTAGCATAATTATGTAGCTGATACAAGAATAAACTCCATTTATTAACATAAAGAAAATCGCCATTTTTCTATTTTATTCATCATTTTTTGCGTTTATTTCTTATTATCAATACACCTATACCCATTACAAAGAAAGCTAAACCCAACATGATGATACTTCTTGTTCTATGATTATTCGGCATAGCATGTTCAACATTCACTTGTTTCGTTGGAACTTGTCCCTTCGCAATATGATTTAAAACAGATACATCATTCTCTGCTCTTTGCAGCTGTTTCGTACCGCTACATTCAGACGTATACAACTGACCGTTCGTACCCCTCTTTGAGGAAAATACAAGATAACTTTCTCCTTTTGTAAAAGGAACCATACACGAGCCTAGATTGGTATAGATAATTATTTGAGATGTATCTGCACCTTTCCAATTTGCCTTCACCTCAAATAATATAGCTTGTCCCTTTTCACTATCCTCTTGAATTTCCATTACTTTCCCTTCAAATACTGCATCATGTTTTCCGAATGATCCCTCCACTGTTGAACCTTTACAGTCACAAGCATAAATATGAGGTGCCAAAGAATTAAAAATACTGCCAAAAGATATGACAAATACAAAAATATATATGATTCTATTCAAATCCATCTACCCCTTCGCAATTCTCTTATCACCAAAAATATAAGATGCAGTCATAATAATTTTTCAAAATGCATTTAATTGCTCTTTTCGGAAGAATAAATAAAATAGAAAGGTGCTAACATGCCACTTCAAAAAAACTTTATTCTGTATACCAGGTAATATGCATCCCAACTTCAACATTAAGAGAAAAACAAAGAAAATAGATTCATTCCAGGCGAATGGAACGACTTAAATCTTATACTTGTTCTGTCTTCTCTTGCTTTTCTTCTTTCATTTCATGATAATATGATGGCAGTTCTATACCATGTTCTAAGAAATAATCTTCAATTAATGAAATGATCACTCTCAATGTTTTCACACGCGCATACAACTTATCATTGCCAGGTATAATATGCCACTTTGCATTTGGTTTGTCTGTTTTTTCAAACATATCTTCTATTGCCTCGACATATTCATCCCACTTTTCACGATTGCGCCAATCTTCATCTGTAATTTTCCATTTTTTAAGCGGATTTTGCTCTCGGTCCTTAAATCGTGCTAACTGTTCATCTTTACTAATATGATAGAAGAATTTTGCTACTATGTAACGATCGTCTGTTAATAATTTTTCAAAATCATTAATTTCATCGTATGCCCTCGTCCACTCTTCCTTTATAGCGAAACCTTCAACGCGTTCGACCAATACACGACCGTACCATGAACGATCAAAAATAGTAATTTGGCCATATTGCGGGATTTTCCGCCAAAATCGTTGCATATAATGATAGCGTTTTTCATGAGGAGCAGGTGCACCAATTGGATTTACTTGCAGGCCGCGCGGATCAAGATGCTCGGTAATTCGTTTAATTGCTCCGCCCTTTCCAGCAGCATCCCAACCTTCCATAGCCATAATAACGGCTATTTTTTCTTTTCGTAAAATCTGCTGCAACGCCAGTAAACGCATTTGATATTTTTCGAGCTTCTTATTGTATGTTTTTTTTGATTCCATTCTTTTCGTTAAATCTATTTTTGCAAGACGACCATTTTTCATAATAAAATCCTCCTTTTCAAACAATTAACAATTATTTTAACATAATTTTCAGTATTTTACGAATACACATATCAAATATCAAAACGTATTAACTATAATCTTAATTATTTATAACATCTAAAAAGAACTTTATTGTGTAAATCAAGGCTTTTCTTATGGCTCCAGGTATTCCATCATCACTCTTATCTACCTTGTTACTAACATACAAAGGACTGCTCACTTAAAGAAAACAGTCCTTCACATTATCATTTTATTTTTCTAATTCGATAACAATATCTTTTAATACGATATCTTCTTTTTGACTACCAATCTTTTTTAGTATATTAAATTTTCTCTCTCCACTTCCAGTCCCTCCTGCTTCTCCATAGTTATCAGCATTGTAATTACTTAACATAACACGAGGAGTTATAATAAGTTTTGTAGCATTCTGATTGATTTTTTGAAATGTCTTACTTCCATTCAAGATATTAGAACCTTCATCACTTATACTCCCGTTTCCTTCTCCAGCATAACTATTCCCTAAATCATCTTTAATTCTCAAATCAACATATACTTCATCCCACCTGTTTTTCATATACTCAGAAACTTCTTGTTTATACGAAATGATAAATGACATCGGTGATATGGATAACTTCTCAATAGATACTTTTACTCCATCTTGTTCTACACTACTATGAATGAATTTTTCTTTACTCTCTGTTGCCTTTAGGGTGAGGTCAAAGTTCCAATTCCCTTTTATTTCTTTCTGCGTATCTGAGATTGTAATACTATCTATTATCCATTGCATGTTTACACTATCTTCTGTAGTTGCTTCCAAATTACTAGCAGTTAATAAACCGACATACTTATGTTCATCTACTTTTTTAATCCCATTACTTCCTGACATGGATCCGCTCCCTTTTATTTTTAGAAAGTCCAAAGTAAATGGATTGTCGCCTAAATCTTGATCACTTTCAATAGAATACGTTAAAGACACTGTCTTCCCATCATAAATTGCATCATGTACGGTGAATTTAATTCCGTTACTCTCCTGAGTAAGATTGATTTCATTCGAGTACTTCTTATACTCTTGATGAAGTCCCGTTCCTTCCTCTTTATTTATTTTAACTTCGTCATGAAGTTCAAATCTTTCGTTATCAAAAAATCTAAAAATATCTCTTATAGCAGGAATACTTCCCGCAGAAGCAGAAAGCGTTAGTCCAAACATAGTAGCCACTAAACAAATTGCAACAGAGGCTATCGTAACACGCTGTTTCCAACCGCTCATTTTGTTCTTCTTACTATATAACAGTTGTTCAATATTTACGCGCTGCGGAAATGAAGTTCCATTCACTTTCTCATGAAATGCCTTCTTTATTTGTCGATCCATAGACTCACCTCCGTATCATAGTCTAAAAAAACAGTATGAGCTAAATGATCCTTTAGCTTTTCTTTCGCCTTATAAAGACGCGACTTTACTGTCCCTTCTTTCACATGTAACACTTCTGAAATTTCTAAAATAGACATATCCTGATAGTAAAAAAGAATAATAACAATTTGATGTTTGAAAGATAATTGTTGTACTGCATCGAGAATCATCTGCGACTCTTCTTGTATGAGATAATTATGTTCAGGTGTTTTCCCATCTTTTATACGAAACCATGTTTCAGGTTGCAAAAGAGCAAAACGTTTTTTTCGTTTCTGTTTTAAAGTTGTATGAATTAAAATTTGATGAAACCAAGTTTTAAACGAAGCAATCTCTCCATTAAAACGATGAATAGATTCATATGTTTGTATGAGCGATTCCTGTACCGCATCTTCCGCTAACCCTTTATCATCCACTATGAGATAAGATGTTTGGTATGCTTTTTGTATATACGGTTGTAGTAGTTGATTAAATGCCTCCTTGTCTCCTTGTTTGACTTGTTGAATTAACCGTTGTTCCTCCAAACTCTTCCCTCCTTATTTTTTATTCTATATACTTATTACCATCAAACTAGAAAAAAGTTCACTTTTCCCCAATTTTTTCATAATACATTTACGTCTTCTTGTTTAAAATTTTAATAGAACACATTTTGTCACCCTATTCTCCAGAAGGTTTTTGTGAATTTTATCCATACAAAGAAATAGACATTCATCCTTTTATAGATAAACCATCCTTTATTCAAGACAAGAAAAAGTGTCCATATTTCTTTAGATATGGACACTTTAAAATAAACAAGGGGGATTTCATGTTAATAGCAGGAGAAATGAGGATTAGAAACATTGAACTCCCTACTTAACAAAGTGAAACTTCTATTCTTTTTATCTAGTAAAAAAGGTTATTCTGTCACTGTTTTGTCAATTTACTAAAAAAAAAGAATGAATTCATAATAAAAATATCTATTCACCCACTACCAATTGTGATATTCTTTTCATTGGAAAAATTACATATTGGTGGTGCATCCATGTTTTCAGTATTCAAAAGGTTTTTAATTGGTAGACCTCTTAAATCAAATGCATTAGGTGAACAAAAATTAAATAAATTAAAGGCATTAGCCATTCTTTCATCTGATGCTCTTTCTTCTGTTGCTTATGGAACAGAACAAATTTTAATAGTTCTTGCAACAATTGGATCGGTCGCTTTTTGGTATTCCATTCCAATCGCAATCGGAGTTCTCGTTTTGTTAACGGCACTTATTTTATCGTACAAACAGATTATTTATGCTTATCCACATGGCGGAGGAGCTTACGTTGTTTCCAAAACGAATTTAGGTATAAATGCTGGGCTTGTTGCCGGTGGATCCTTGCTGGTAGATTATATTCTTACCGTGGCTGTAAGTGTATCAGCAGGGACAGATGCACTTACATCCGCATTTCCAGTTTTACATCAGTACACCGTTCTAATCGCTGTAATACTTGTTATTTTTATTACCATTCTGAATCTTAGAGGAGTAACAGAATCTGCTTCTATTCTAGCTTATCCTGTCTATCTCTTCGTATTAGCACTTATCGTATTAATTACTGTTGGAGTCTTTAAAATTGCAACTGGACAAGCGCCAGCAACTTTGCATACACCTATTGGTACGGTAGCACCAGGAATTACATTATTCTTTTTATTAAAAGCATTCTCATCTGGGTGTTCTGCATTAACAGGGGTAGAAGCGATTTCAAATGCAATTCCTAACTTTAAGGCGCCAGCTGCTAAAAATGCAGCCACTACTTTAGTAATGATGGGAGCAATTCTTGCAGTCTTATTTACTGGTATCACCTTTTTAGCATATTGGTACGGTATTGCTCCGAAACACGATGAGACTGTTGTCTCTCAAATTGCTTCGGATATATTCGGAAGAAATTATGTATATTACTTTATTCAAGGAACAACTGCACTTATTTTAGTATTAGCTGCTAATACGGGATTTTCCGCATTCCCATTACTAGCTTACAACCTAGCATCAGATAAATATATGCCTCGCATGTTTTTAATGCGCGGTGATCGATTAGGCTATTCAAATGGAATTATGACCCTAGGAATTGCTTCCATTATTTTAATTATTGCGTTTCAAGGAAAAACAGAACAATTAATCCCGCTGTACGCAGTTGGTGTATTTCTTCCTTTCACCTTGTCACAAACGGGAATGATTATAAAATGGCTGCGTGAAAAGCCAGCAGGATGGTTACCGAAATTACTAACAAATTTAGTGGGCGCACTTATTTCATTATCTGTATTACTTATTTTCTTTATCACAAAGTTTACACATGTATGGTCTGTTATGATATTCCTGCCAATTATTGTGTACATCTTTCATTGTATCTATAAACATTACGATGCAGTTGGAGAACAACTACGTATCGATCCAAATGAAATTCCACACAAAATCGAAGAAAACATTGTCATCGTACCCGTTGCTGGAATTACAAAGGTAGTCGAACAATCCATTAATTATGCTGAGGCTATCGGTGATACTGTCATCGCTGTATATGTAGCCTTTGATAAAGAAAGTGAATTAAAGATGCAGCAAAAATGGAAAGAATGGAAACCTGATGTTCGTCTTATTACAGTTGTTTCTTCTTATAGAAGCTTAATGAGACCTATTACAAAATTAGTAGCAATGATTCAAGAGAAAGCACAAGAAAATCATCATTCCGTTACTGTTCTCATTCCGCAGTTTATAACAAAGAAAAGTTGGCATAACTTTTTACACAACCAATCAAGTGTTTTATTAAGGATATACCTTCTATATAAAAAGAATGTTATTGTTTCAACTGTTCCGTATCGATTTAAAAAATAGAGCAATAGAAACTATTAAAAGTTTCTATTGCTCTATAAAGACGCGACCCCTAACTATAAATAAGTTAGGGGTCGCGTTTTTGTTTATTTGATTCTTCAATTTCTCCGCCCGTGTTCATACCTTATATGGAGCAGGAGTAATGTTCTAAGTAAAATCAATGAGTAAGTGTTGTGAGTTTTTCTTATTTCTTAGTTTTCACATCACATTTGAGATGCGTAGCTTTTACAAATAAATGCCTGCTTTATTAGGTTAGTTGAACAAGAGGTTATGATAACAGGACAAGGAAAATTCCCTTATCTCTTTAAGCATCCTGAATATGTTTAAAATCGGTCACTTCTTGACCATCATGAGCAATTCTTATTGTAATTTCATCAATTCCATTCCCTGTATGGGCTCCATAATAAGAATGAACTCTAACTGTTACTTCATAAATACATCCAACACCAGTCAATTGTTTTATATTTATAATCTCAGTCTCCCATCCTCCCCATTGAGGAACTCCCTTTGAAGTATACTTGTATTTTTTTTCAAAATATTATTGATTGAAGGTGCGAGGCTTACAATTAGTGCGTATTTAACCATTTCATTGGTGGTTTCTGTTTCATTCGCTTGAACAGGGGCAGAAAAAAGAAAAAAAAATAAACATTGATACGCTAATTAAAACTAAGATTTTCTTCATAAGCATCACCTAAACCTAATATCCTTCTTTCAAAGAATCTTATTCAACTAATGAGGAGCTCAGTGGAATAACATATGATAATTTGTTGCGGTAAAAACTTTGAAACGTGTATGGTTTGCAAATGAATGTATGCTTCACTAACAAGACGCAAAAAATACCTCTAGATACATTAAAATTGTACTAGTTCTAAAATAGCAGCTGATGACAATAAATTTGATTGGAGATTAAATTATGAAAAGAAAGATAACCATCCTAGTCTGTATCATGTTTTTCTCATTAGGAATCCCTTTACAAACACAAGCTCTTACATTCGAAAAATTACCGACCGTAAAGAACTCAGAACAATGGTATGTCAAAATAGACAAAGCAAAAAACACTGCCCCTGGTTCACAGCAACCTAAGAAAGGAGTGTTTGACACATATAGTGTATTTGTAAAAAATATTGGAAAAGATGTCCAAAATACAACTATTGAAATATACCGAAACGAACCAGATGCAAAAACATCTTACTTCCTTTTTAGTGATACAAAAAACGGACTTTTTAAGCATACAGCACGTTTCACTCATGAAAATGTTCCGATAGATGTTAGGGCAACAAAAATTGAAGTGGTTATAAAATGGGAAGAAAAACAATTTAATCACAAAAAACATCCAGAGTACGCAGGAAAACAGCACAAACAAACATTTGTATTTACTGAAAATTAAGCTCTGCAGTTAGGCAGGGCTTTTTATTTAGACCTTGTTACATAATATTATTGGTATTCTCCAAACAAATGAAAAAATCACAATAAAACTCATTGTCACAGGACGTATGATATTCAAAACAGTAAATACAATATATTGATTTCATGTTGAAAAGACAACTTGAAGGAACTTATTAAAAACAATTTTGACAGGAAAAACTATCTATCCAAATACAAAATCTGTAGAGGTGATAACATGAAATTTCCGATGCATTTGCTAGTTACTTCCATTCTTATATCGATCAATCCAATTTTAGTCCAAACCAAAGAAATTAAATATAATCACAACAGTATTACTGTATCTGAAATTAAAAAGAAAGTAGGATTTAAGGTATATGTTCCAAAACAAGTACCAAATAATTGGACATTAGAAATTAAAACGTATCCTTGGAGAGAAAAAGAAAACATTGCCTATTTTAGACTGCATTATATGGATAGCAAAGACGAGAAGTTATTACTCGGCATTGCGCAACGAAAAAAAACTTCGAACACAGAAGATACACATCCACATGCGAAGCAAGTAGATATCAATGGTTATAAAGGATATTTTGAAGAATGGGGAAACAGCGGTGAATTAGATAAGAAAGGAGAACTCGTTACTGGAGGTTTACTTAGCTGGACACAAAAAGGAACATATATTCAAATGGATAGTTCAAGGATATCGAAAGAGAAAATGTTAGAAATAGCACGTTCAATGGAAGCGCATAAAAATGAATAGAATGGAAAACTTATTTATGACATAGTTTTCAACGCCCTAATTACATATTGCTTCATGAAAAATTAGTTATTGAACAAAAAGGGGTTTTCACGTACAGAAAACACCTTTTCAATCTACACCTATTTTTTAACAGTCTAATACCTTATCCTATAGTCTAAAACATTTATGTGTCAGTAAATCGGAAAACTCTCATATAACAAACGTTATATGAAAAACTTTCTTAGCTAAAATTCAAAATGCGCATTTGATGACACTCTTGTTTCAAACATATGAAAGCTCAGCTGAAAAGTATGATTGGCTGAGCTTTTTGTGTGTCATATTTCTTAATACTTTTCAAGCATGAGACTTTAACAAAGCTCAAGAATAAAAAAAACAGCTTAGTCCCAAAAACCAAGCTGCTGATTATTCTCTTCTATTTTTGTTTGTTTTTTGGAAGATCGTACAGATTCTGCATTCATATAAATCGTAAAACCTGTTGATGTATCTTTTTTCTCAAATGTTTTATCCTGCTTTCTCTCTGATACATCTTCCACAGATTTTGATGTATAAACTTTTATATACGGCTTACTTAAGCTTTTTTGTAATTTTTGTAAGTGCTTACTACTAATTATATTTTTTAAATTAGGATCGATAAGCTCATTTAATATATCTGCTTGCCAACAAATATAATTTATCCATTCGTCCAATATTTCACTGTGATGTTTTGGATTTGTTCTCATTAATTCTTCCATAACAAGATAATACGCCTTATTATCATCAAATTTATAACAACGTAGCGTATCTTCAATAAGCTTTCGTTTTTGTTCTTCAGATAGCAAACTATACATATCTATTCTAACGATTTTTTTAATGGCTCGTGCTCCTTCTCCTGTTAAATCTCTCTCTAACAAAAGATCAAATAGCCAACCTTTAATCTCTGCTGAAAATGGCGCAGACTCAATAATTTCTAGTGCTTCGTTACTACCCCTGACTTTAGCTACCGCTTGGCGCTTTTCTTCAGCAATCGCTAGCGCTTTCTTTATTTTATTCATTTGTGTTCTCGTCAAATTTAATGCAATACGAATTTCTTCGACTTCCATATTTCCTTGTTTCATAATTTGTTCTACTAAAAAAGTCTTATCCATACCAGTCGTTCTTCTCGTTATATTTTGTAAGTTAAAACGAGCGATATTACGTTGTTGAACAGTCGTACACTTTCCAGAAGTAATGACTGGAACTAGAAAAGATCCTTTCTTTAATTTCTTTAAAGCAGTCCATCTTCTATACCCATCAATAATGTAATATTTCCCTTCTTGATTTGGTCCTTCTACACGCAAAGGCTCCTTTATTCCTTCTAGTTCAATACTATTACACAATCGTTCATCATCTGGATGTGTTCGAGCTGTTACATCGCACTTGATTTCTTTTAATGCAACTTTTTTATATTCCACTCGTTCCCACCACCCTTTTGCCTTTTTCCTACTAATATGTAGTTTTCAAATTGTCCTAGACCTCTTACTTCACCAGCCGACGCTGCACCACACATAATAAAAAAATCTCCTGTTCAACCAGGAGATTTACTATCCTTCTTCTTTATAAAATACACTTCTAATGAGCTTCTTCAGTTTTTATTGTGCCGTATGATTCATTTCCGAGTTTAAGTGGGGAATCATCACCTCATCCTCACTATATGCAAAACACTTAAGGGCTATCCTCAATGTTATCGGAAGTGAAAAATGATATTGAGATTAAAGGACATGATAAACAATACAGTATATTGCAAGTATTTTTAAGGAGAACCCATTAATGAGTAAAAGACATAAAATATTGATATCAATACTTTTCGCTTTAATTATCAGTGTTATTAATACTCCTGCTAAAGCTCAAGAACAGCAGTCTTTTGAAAAGTTTTGGTATAAGATTAGTTATAAACCTGTCGGAGAAGCAATAACTGAATGCGAAAAATTATTTCAACGAGGCATTACATTGCCGACAAAGATACCATCAGTAGAATTTACTCATCAATTTGGACGTTGTAATAACAGTGAATATAATGTAAATGACAGTTTTGAAATTGAGTATATAAATGAGCATACGGGTACGAAACATTATATGATAAGAGTCCACCCTTTAAAGTATAAAATTCCAATTAAACAAGAACTGACTAAGGGTGTATATACACTGAAGGATAAATCGAAAGCAATATTATTTCGTATAAGGGAAAGTTCAAGTCTTGATACTCTTACATTTGAAAGGAATGGTTGGTAATATATGCTGATTATTGATAGTAGAGGATTAGATAAAGCTTTATCTAAAGTCTTAGTCCAAATTGCAAATACTATTGAGTGATGAATAAAATAAAGAGGTCTATTAAGACTAACGGGTTCTCTTTTGGAGTACAAAATCTAAAAAAACAATACAATTGGCAGTGCAATTATCATTTGAATTGGCACTGCTTTTTATATTGATATATAAGGGTTTCCTCCGTTTTATCAAGCAAAATAACAAAGCAATTAACATACCAATTAGCAAGCATCTGCTGGACAGCAGACAAGCTCCAAAAGGAATGCGAAAATGGGTGTTAAAAAGTGTGCTAATTGAGTGGTCAATTTTTTAAGAATACTAAAAATCGTTAAATATGCAATGCAATAAAAATACCATATAGGCAACCCTAACCATATAAAAAGTATGGGGTGAATCCTATGAAGAAAATAACGTTAATGTTAGTTATAGTGTTTTTCTTTATTGTCGGAAATGCATATGCTTCTAATTTTATTGAGGCAGGAAAAGAAGTAGAGGTAAAAGATTACGCACCAAAGATGTTTATATATCAGTCACTACACGTATGGATGACACATGATATGTCAGAATATTACCACAAAAAATATAATGCAAAAAAATCAGTAGGATGGGAAGGTCCAAATCCAGATAAAATCCGCATCTGGATAAAGGAAATTAAACCAGGTTCAGTCGATAGAACACACACACATACTGTAAGAGTCTCCTTGCCCTATGAAAAAGTAATTATTGACGATAAAAAGGAAATAAAGGCAGCAGATACATTTATTTATGCAATTAATGCAAATTTACTTTCACTTTGCCCTGAATCGGGTAAATCTGAAAAAGAAATAAAACTAATTAATTCTTACCATAAGGTACGTCCTTAAATAAGAGTATAAGTATTAAGTGTAATCTTTAATAGTGACACTCTTATTTATTAAAGTTATTGACTAAAGTTAATGAACAATATGATTCTATACCAAAACAAAAAAAGGCACTTGATTCGAAATCAACTGCCTTTTTTTGTGCTAATTTGATTTTCAAAAAATATGCGAATTGATATGCGAATTCGGTTGTGAACTACTGTTTTGCACTTCACAACCGAACCCGTTATATTAGGACTCTTTGTTTGTTTAATTAACGTAAGTCCCGTTCTCGGAAGTACAGTCCGATTTAATTACCTTTATAACCTTTTTTCAAGAATAATTTTGGGTTCGCCCTTGTTATCGGTGTACGTTCCAATGACATCAAATCCATTTTTAATATTCAAAATTAGCATATTACGCCATTTGTTTTTTGTTTTTGTTTGAACTGTCTTATATTCTTGTTCTTTTAAAAATCGATGTTGTCGCTCCATTAATTTGGAGGCAACACCATGATTCCTATAATCAGGATCTACTCCACCCAACCAACTATAAAATTTTTCATGACTAAGAGCGTATCCAATCTTATATGCAATCACTTTTTGACCATCCAATACAGCATCAATCCGTAATTGCGGTTTCTTCTTCATTTGAGTGATTAAATCATTTGCATGACCAAAGATACTTGTATGTAATTTTACAATCCTATCTAATATCTTATTATCAGGAATTTCGTTAAACTCAACATAATGAAAATCCAAGGCTATCTCTCCTCTATTCTAAAAATATAGCAAACCCCTCCAGTTCAGAGGGAGTTATGAATTCCGCTTTTTAAACCAAAATCTAAATAATTTTATTGCTTCTGTTATCACAAAAAGGATAATTCCTCCGATTATGCCAACTACAATTGCTATGCTCCAAGGCAAAGAAAACTTGACTGTAAGGTATAAGACAATCAGCACAAGGACTGCATTGGGAAATGCCTGAAAGATAATCTTTAGCAATATCCTTCCCGCCTCCTAACTTGTTTTCTAAATATCACCACTAACAAAGGAGTCAGGGATAAATTTTTTTTCATACCCTATACATGCTCGGTTAACATGACGCATCATTATCAGCAGTAGCTAAATCCCAGAAATCCATTCATACCAAGAGTTTGCCAGCCTTCTTTCCCTCCGCTGTATGCAGGATTTCATACATCCCTGTCACAACAGCATTTGGCAGTTCAAACCGTTCTCGTAGCCTACATGAAATCATGCATATCCTTAGCGTATAAAATCCACGTTTTGTTGGCGAGACCTCAAAAAGAAGCGCGAAACGCACTTCTTTTCTTTGTAATCACTATACATCACATTGTTAATATGATTACGGACAAACCTTCTTGTTACCAAATAATTTTTCTTCAATTCTTTTTATCTAACCCACTCATTTTTCATTACTTTGAAATACAGCTTTTCAAATCTCCTAAAATACTTACTGTAAACGCCTAACGTTTCAATATATGTATTAATAACTTCACTTAAATCAAAATGAACACCATCTTTAGCTAAGTCATAGCTATCATCCAGACTATATAAATCAAAATATTCATCTTCCCAATACAATCCCCTGTTAACTAAAAGTCTGGTGGTGCATTTAATTGATTCTTCAATCGTCAGTTTATTTTCTTTTAGTTTTTCATGAATGACGGAAAGAGTTAATTTAACAGTGTATTCTTCATCAACTGTGCTACTAAACTCAAATAACTTCCCTTCAATATCATCTATCTTTGCTTTAGACATTAAGGATATCTCAATTATTTCATATGGCGGACTGTCACTTGCTTCAATCACTTTATCACACCATTGAATTACTTCAGCTTTACTCCACAACCCACAGCAAAGCCCTAAGCCATAAATACGGGTTAATTTTTGAACTAAATCCAAAGCTTCTCACCTTCAATTCTTCATACGCATCTTTATTTAATTTTAACTTTAAAATGGGATGAGTTCATTAAGAATTACAGATTTTAGAGAATCAGAACAACAAGTCAATGTTGCTATAAGAAAAAATGAAGTATATAGTAAGCCTGTATTTCTAGAATTAATATATATAGGTAACTACAAAAATTACATAATATTTGTGGTTTATAAGAAAAATTAAAGTCAGCGAAAGCATGTAGAAATATAATATGGGATTTTCAAAAAATTATTTGGAGTGTTGAGATGTGGTATACAAAGAGATCCTAAAAAAAATCCATGATACACCTACTGATTATAAATTTGATAAATTAATTGATTCCGTTATTGATGAAGACTCAATGTTGGATGGTATTCCCCAAGATTATATTGACTTCTTAAAAGAAGTTGGATATGGATTCGTTTCTGATGGATATTTTATGTTCTATGGAGGACTAATCGAAGCTGATGAAATATATGATGCAGATGACAACCCAGAAATAAAAGATATTTTATTATTTGGTGATAACTTTTCTGGTGATGCAATAGGCTTTCAAACTACAAATAACTGGTCAATTGTTGAAATCTGGCATGAGGACTTATCAATTATACCAAGAGACGAAAAAAGTTTTAGAGAATTAGCTGAAAGAATATTTTTGAGAGAATTATAGATCCGTTTAATGATCACTTTATTTAAAACAGAAAAAGCATTCCACTAATAACTTTGTGAGATGCTTTTTAATTAACCCAATTTATTCTCTGCCTCTTCTCTCTTTTTATGTCCATCTACAAAACTTTCTGGCCCTCTACTCTATTTAATGTTCTCCACCTTTTCTAGACCATATCACAACAGGGATAAGCAATAAGGCTAAAGCTCCTCCAGCTAATGATAATGCTGCATAACTTGAATTAGCTACCACCATGCCGGACATCGCTCCACCAGAAGCCCCTGCCAATGCAATAAAAACGTCCACTTTTCCTTGCGTCTTTGCACGTGTTACAGGTTCTGTTGAATCAACAATTTGAGCCGTTCCACTTATTAAACCGAGATTCCATCCTAATCCTAGTAAAGAAAGGGCAACAACCAGAAGTATTAAAGAATCGCTCGGTGCAATAGCAGCTAACACCCCAGCACTAAGTAGTATAACTCCGGAAGCAATGCTCATTGCCATTCGACCAATCTTATCAACAAGAATTCCTGTAACGAGTGATGGAAGATACATTGCGCCTACATGAAACCCAATGACAAGACCCACTTCACTTAAGCCATGACCATGGTGTTTCATATGTAAGGGAGTCATCGTCATAATAGCAACCATGACAACTTGCGTAAGTATCATAACGATTGCCCCAACTGTAATGCCTCTTTTATTTGTTATTGATTTTTTAGCTATCGAATGCTCTTTATATATATGCTTCTGTTTATATGTTTCTATCATGTTTGCTACAAGTAATGGATCTGGACGAAGCATAACGAAAAGTACGAGACCCGCTAAAAGAAATGCAGCTGCTGATAATATGAAAGGACCAGCAAGTTCAGGAATACCAATAGAACGAGCAAAACTCCCCATTACACCTACTAAGTTTGGTCCCGCTACCGCACCAAAGGTCGTCATAACCATTGTAATACTAATAGCAGTTGCCCGTTGCTTCTCATTTGCTAAGTCTGTACCGGCATAACGAGCTTGTAAATTTGTGGCTGTACCTGCACCATAAATCAGCAGGGAAGCAAGTAAGAGAATAATACTATTTGTTAAAGCGGAAATTACCACTCCAATAGCCCCAAGCCCTCCTACCATAAATCCTGTCGCGAGCCCTATTCGACGCCCATAACGTTGCGAAAGCCTTCCTACTATGAAAGCGGCTCCTGCCGATCCCATTGTAAATATAGCAGCTGGCAACCCTGCGAATGCATCTGTCCCAAGCATTTGCTGTGCGAGAAGTGCGCCTACCGTAATTCCAGCAGCTAACCCCGCACCACCAAACATTTGTGAAATACTTACGATTACTAACGTCCGTTTATATAACTTTTGTTGTTCTTCTACTGTATACATATGATTCATTATTGAATCATCAGCTTTATCTAGCATTCCCTCACCTTCCTTATAAAAAATCTCCCCTTTTTTAAATGTACTATGATTACTGTTTCATATTCAATAGCATTTCCATTCGTTCTTTTTGTTCTAAAAGAAAAAAAACAAAAAACTGCCCAAATCCTACGCTTGATATATTATCATTTAAATATAATAATCTTTAACTTCAATAATAACTTTATTATTTATTTTTATCTTAATTCCCTGTACTATTTCAATCATTTCATTGGGACTTACTTCCTGTCCCTTAATATCAATACGGACTGTTTGTTTTATTCCTTCAAGTAGAAAAGGCGCAAATCGCACCTCTTTTCATTATATTTCTCCTTATTTCATTACATAACATATACCAAACAGAATTCTTACTAAAAATAATATGTCGTTTCCACAACTTAAAACCGTAACTTTCACGATTCTATCTAAATTATTTAGTAGTTTTTCTGAAGTAAGAGCTGCAAATTCTCTTTAATAGTAAGCCATTCCTTAGAAATAACACTATAAACACAGGCATCTCTTGTTTGTCCTGTATATAAGGTTCTTTCATTTCGTAAGACGCCCTCCTTTATAGCTCCTAAACGCTCAATGGCTTTCTGTGCCCGCTTATTTTGAAGGTCTGTCTTAATTTGAACTCGAACCATCTGTAATGTTTCAAAAGCATGCCTTAATAATAAATATTTACACTCTGTATTAATACTCGTTCTTTGAACACTAGGAGCATAGAATGTATAGCCTAACTCCAATGTTTTATAATCAGCAGATATATCGTATAGGCGAGTGCTACCAACGATACTGTTAGTAAACTGGTCTACAACAACAAACGGAAGTACAGTGCCTTCTTTATAACTTTCTAGAGCTTCTTTCACCATCTCTTCCATATCATGTTGGCTTCTCATTTGTCTTGGCATATACGACCAAAGAGAAGGTGTCTCCTCAATAATTTTATATAATTGTTCGGCATGTTCTAATTGCATGAGCTGAAGTTTTACCCGATTTAGAGTAAGTTCCATACTAGACTCCCCTTTTCTTACATGTTTAGTCTATATCCTTCTTCATTATGTACTCTGTTTGTACTTCATTGACAGCTTGATCAAATGTAGTCTTGTTTTTTAAATTTCTAACAGTCTAATTAAACATCTGCTATAACATATTCTATCAACTGGATATACAACGGTTGTTTACCATTTGGCTGAAAGTCTTTAAATATTTGAATGAGCCTCCCTTTAAATATTGCCTTAAAAAAGAAAAGAGAAAAAGAACCACGCGGCGGGCTTTTATACCTGCCTGTGGTTCCATATTATGTTATGAGATGAAAATTCCACTTGTTTCTTTACGTGACATTCTTATTTTAACTACAACTTATGTGATGAAACGTCTAATTTATAATACTTGTACCTAATTTGAGACGAAAAGGTGAAGAATTACTTCTTTTACTAAGTCAGACCTCATACTTAAAAGCCCCCTATTTAGAATAATTAATTTCTTCTCTGGTACTAGCTATGTAAAATGTTACTGACATAGTTTATGCTTCATTCAAAAATTCCTCCGTTCTAATGAACCTAAACTCCGTTATCCAACGTTATTCTTCCTCATAAAAATCTATCAGAACACCAACAATTTGATTACTTTCATCACGTTGAATGTGAACTGGATACCAACCGTCTCCTAAACCTGAAACCGATACTGCACCACCTATTATTATTCCCGCCTGATCATCTTCAGCAGTTATATCGCTACAAGCTACATAAAATTTTAGTCCTTCTTCATCCATATCTATATCGAAAGTGTTCTTTACCTCATATGTAATCATCTCATCTTTTCCATAAACGGTTGAATCGAAAATTCCAGCTTGTGCAGCATCAACTCCAATACCTTTATCCAGTTCTATCCAAGCGCTATCTTTATTTGTTTCAATATGAGAAGCAACAAGCTTTGTAACGACTTCATCTTCGGAGTAATATACAGTAGCTTTCCACTTGCCTTGTTTTGCAGGAGTTAGCAGTAAAGATAAATCCTCATCTGCTACATATTCATCTTCCGTAACTGCAAATTCTATTGAATAACAAGGGTCACTCACAACAATCTTATTACTTTTTATCTCAAAGATACCTAATTCTTTTAATGCCATATAAAACACTCCAATTAAAAATTACTTACTTTAATAATACAGTTTAAATCCCATTTTTATAGTGTATGTCTATCTTATACAAGAAAACATTACAGACTCCTCTCTTTTCACATAATCAGTGCTATTGGAAGCAGATATCGTCTAATCCGTATTTTACCACTAATCATTTGATACATATTACCTTTTATTTGAAGAAATAGTAAATAAGATAAAATCCTGTACTTTGGAGGTTGGAATATGCGAAAGATAACAGTTGTTCTTTTTTGTATGGTGTGTTTTATATTCAGTAGCAATATATTAGCGAAAGCTTCTTCGTTTAGTAATCTTCCTATGTCAAAGTCCTCTGAACATTGGCATTTGAAAATTGATAAAGCTGACGATGATCCAAGGCTTTCGAAACCAAAACCAGGCGTAATAAATACATATAGTCTAGATGTGAAGAACCTAGGAGAAGATGTTTATAATTTAGATGTAGATATATACAGTAACTTTAACGATTCCAAAACTTTGCGGGGAAATATGGACGCGCTTGAGACTGAGAAAGCAGTCACCACTAATGAGTGTCATTTTCCTAATTTTCCTGTGTCAGTAAAAGCAAAAGGTATTACGGTTATTGTTACATGGCAAGAGGACCTACCAAAGACGTTAGAAAATAGTCAAAAAATACATGCAAGAAAATATAAAGAAATATTTGTGTTCGATCAAAAATAAATGATAAAAAGCTCTCTTTAAAATTAGAGAGCTTTTATCATTTATTCAAATATGAATATCATATATGTAAAATTGATATAACAAGTGTTATCGTAAGTAAAAAAACGAATCATTTCTTATCCATCTAATGACAATAAGAGGTGCAATTTGTACTAAGCACCAAAAGTTAGACTTTTTTCGGAATGATTCCTCACTCTGATTTTTCTTTTAGTTATTATCCAGTTTCAATACGACTTCAAATATAATTTTTGAAAACTTACTAAATCATAGTTCTATCCAGTAACGCTGAACAATTTCGCCAGTATCAGGGGAAATTACTTCATTTTCTAAGATACCTCCAACTTTTTGAATGGTTTTGGCAGAGCCGATATTTGCTTTGTCACAAGTTATCAACACTTTCTCCAATCCTAATTTTTTTGCTTCAAATAAAGAAAGCCGAAGTTGCTCAGCGGCGTAACCTTTTCGACGTTCGTCAGGGTGCACGCTATAACCGATATGTCCGCTCTCCATCAGTAATTCTGGCGTTAATCGATGGCGAATATTGATTAAACCGAGTAATTTCCCCTTTTCAATACTCAAAAACTGAGTGGATGGAACTCGATTTGGTGGTAAATTTTCTCCTTTTTCTTGAATTTTGACCTTTTCAAGCCATTCATCAATGGAATCAAAGCGTTGTAAGGAACAACTGCCATACGGTTGCTCTCTTGAATTTAGGAATGCCTGCCGATAAGCCATGATTTGTTTGCTATGCTGGTGTGTTGGTTTCACTAATTTCATTGTCATCATCTTTCTCCTATATTATTTTTTATTCCAGTTTATAACATTCAGAATAAATCGAATAGAGTGAGAGAAGTTTTTCTTTTTAGTTCATCAGCACCAAACTTTTTATACAGGTTAATCCATTGTCTAACTCGTTCAAGATATTCTTCAATAATACGCAATTTTAATTTAAAATCATATTTAACTAAAATAAACACCCCGTTTAAATTTAAAACGGGGCAAAAAGATTTTTTGAAATCTAAATTTTATTACACAATCATATCAGATCTTTTGGACTCTCAATTTAGACGAATCTATTTCCTTGCAAAATTTTTCTCTGCTTGATGAGTATATACTATCATCATAATTTCTCCTTCTGAAACCAAACCTCTAGCAATTCGGCCTCTCTTTCTCTTGATATACCTGCTTTTCGTTCTGTATCCTGCCTCGATTTCTCCCATAGATACACATCACAAATAGTATCTTCAATAGGTCTAAAAGAAAGACCATCGTTAACAGCTTTTTCTATACTGATGAAAAAACTACCTTTCCACGGTTCTGTCTCTCCTTCTAATGAAAAATGTTCAGGAATCCATAAAGGCAACTCCGTCCATGGCTTTACGTTATTCTCAATTAAAAATTGTTCTTCTACCCATACAAATTCAGCATCACTATTTGTTACTGCTTTACAAGTATTTAATAGTTCTTCTATCGTCAATTCATTATTCGGCCCTGTTACATTAAACTTGCCTACTTTTCTGTTTTCTGCCATATCGAATGCCCAGGTTGCCACATCTTTCACGTCAATCAGTTGAACAGGACGGTCTGAACGCCCTGGCACCATTATTTCCCCACCTTGTGCTACACGCTGAACCCAGTATGGGAGTCGATCTGAATAGTCAAATGGCCCAACAAGAAGCCCTGCTCTTATATGCAAAACACGCCCCGGCCAATGTTTTTCTGCTTCTTCTTCACATAAGACTTTAAGTGCTCCATAATATTCGTAAGGAGATATTTTCCCATCCTCAACCGCTTTCAACTTATCGCTAGGCGGCATAGGCTGTAAATGGTAGCCTTCCTTAATATGAAGTGGAATCCAATCTTTGTAAGTAGAGATACTTGATATAAATGTATAATGTTCGATGTTATCTCCAAGTACAGCAGCAATTTTTTTAATTTGATGCGGAGCAAATCCACATGTGTCCAATACAACATCCCATTTTCGATTTGCTAAACATGATACATCACTGTCTCTATTGCCGGTTAGCTGCTCTACTTCAGGAAATACATCTTTATTCGTGCCACGATTAAATAAGGTGACTTCATGCCCTCTTTTCAATGCTTCTTCTACTAAAGCTCTTCCTAAAAAACGAGTCCCCCCCAATATAAGGACCTTCATAAAATTCCCCCCATCCATTTTCATAACCTATAAAATTAGCATTCACTTTATATAACGATTTTCCTACCGAAAAAGTTACGGGGATGATAAGAAAAGTAATGTCAGGGAATTATAACCTTTGATACCACTCTAAAGGGGCTATTTTGAAATGAAAATAATGCTAATTATCTTACTCTCATTCGGAATTTTAAATTCTTCTTCGATACTTATTTTCGCTAACGAGAATAAGAAAGAAAATCCAATTCAAATTGTTAAGGAGTTTAAACCGTCAAACTCGCTACTTGTAAGCCCCGAAAATCCTTTCTCCACACAGCCAATTCAACTCTACGACTTCAACCAGGATGGACAGAAAGAAATAATCGTTACTTTTCAAATGAAAGCAAAAGAACATCCTTCTCAGTTTGGAGTAATGGTTTTGAAGAAAGAAAATAATAATTGGCAAAAAATTTGGGAGACCAAAACTCAAGGCGTGGGTTTGGAATTTTCAGGTTTAGCTGATATTACTGGCGATGGTATAAAAGAATATTTATTCGGTGTTACGATTGGTGCAGCAGCAGGAAATAACCTTGCAGTTTTCCAGTGGAATGATAACTCATTCAAAAAGATTGCAGATGTTCCTTATCATAAGATGAATATCTTGAACGGAAATCAAAAGGTAGGTTTAGCAGTTTGGCAGTGGTATCTTGCTGATAGCTATCTTGTAGATACATTAAAATGGAACGGTAAAAAATTGGCTTTTGATGAAGAATTATATCCCCGATACTACCCTACCATTGAAAAATTCTATAACGATAAAATTTCAGAAATGGATGCCTGGTTTTATTGGTATTGTCTTGCGGATGCTCAAATAAAAGCAAATTTATTGGAGGAAGCCGCTAAATCCATTCACAAAGGACGTTCATTAGCAAAGCAATTATCGATGCCAGATGTAGTTCAAAATTTTAACGAACTAACCAGAAGACTTGAAGAAAAGAAAAAACACTTTTCCATCTAAAAACAGTAAATGTCTTGTTTAACAAGGACATTTACTGTTTTTTCTTTATAAAATACAATTCTAAAGCTTGAAGAAACGTTTCTTGAACTTTTATCGTGCCACAAGATTCATTACCCATTTCGAGTGAGGATGAAACATCTCTCATCCCCACCATATGAGCTTTATATGTAAGAGCTACTCTCATATCAATATATAAAGCAAAAACAATGAGAGGAAAATAGTAACTCCAAGTGTAATTCGCATCGATGTTCTTTGCAAACACATCGCATTTGAAATACGTATGCAAATAAATGTATGTTTTATTAAGAATGCGCGAAAAATACTGCTCCTGGTTCTATCCACCCCAAGAACGGAATGTTTGACACATATATCGTGTTTGTAAAAAACATCGAAAAAAACGTCAAAAGTACAACTATTGAAATATATCGAAATGAACCAGATACAAAAACGTCTTGATGGACGTTAGAGCAACAAAAGTTAAAGTTGTTATAAAATGGGAAGAAAAACAATTTAACCATAAAAAACATCCAGAGTATGCGGGAAGAGAACATAAACAAACATTTGTATTTACTGAAAATTAAGCTCTGCAACCATGCAGGGCTTTTTATTTATATTTTATTATACAGACTCACTGGAGGGAATAACTTGAAATTTTCTATACATCTATTAGTTATTTTCACCTTAATATCAAACATTCCAACAATAATCCAAGCTAAAGAAATTACACATAATCACAATAGCGTTATTAAATCTGAAATCAAAAAGAAGGTAGGGTTTAAAGTTTATATCCTCAAACAAGTACCCGCTAATTGTACATTAGAAATTAAAACATATCCTTGGAAAGAAAAAGAAAATATCACCCATTTTAGACTGCATTATATAGATAACAAAGAAGAACATTTATTATTCGGTATTGAGGAAAGAAAAAAGTCCTCAACTAAAGAAGAAATAAGCCCCAATGCAAAACCAGTAGACATAAATGGTTATAGAGGATATTTTGAAGTTTGGGGAAACAGCGGCGAATTAGATAAAAAGAGCGAACTTATTACTGGTGGTTTACTTACCTGGACACAAGAAGGAACATATATACAAATGAACAGTTCAAGAATAACGAAAGATAAAATGTTAGAAATAGCACGTTCAATGAAAGCTGTTGAAAATGAATAGAATGAGAATCTTATTCACCACGCACTTCTCAATATCCTAAGTTCATATTGTTTGATAGAAAATAGTTGTAAATTAAAAAGGTGTTTTCTATATGTGAAAACGCCTTTTGTTACCATAATTCCCATTAGCATAAATTATTTCTTTATATTAAATCTAGATATAAAATCAATAGATATGCTCACAAAACTCATTATTTAAAATTGGTTTATAAAAATGAATTTACACATAAATAAACGCTGTTGTCACAAATATTGTAGTCAAAAAAAGTAGCGGACTGCTTTGACCACACTTCTCCACTCTTTGCACTATTCCCTCAAACCCACTCCAACAACTTTTCCTGACTTCTCATCTACAAGTTTGACGATGTCTCCCAATAAACTACTCTTTATAGAACGGAACACAACCTGTGTCACTTCTTTTCCCTCAAAGGAATGGTCTTGTGAACTACCCACCACTTAACGACCTTACGGTCTGTTTGAAGTGGGGGCTTCAAAAGTCAAAAGACTTTTTCTTTTATTGCTAATTCATCCACAAGCCTAGCGGCTCATGTCCAAAGCCTTGAATTCGCGGCGTCCCTACCGCTAATAAAATCGATACAAACTACGCAATTATACTTTGTTCGTGCAGAATACGAAT